>JAQGIK010000021.1 GCA_028291265.1 Caulobacter sp.
GCACGCCCAGCGGGTTCAGCACGATATCCACGTGGGTGCCGTCTTCCAGGTAGGGCATGTCCTCGATCGGCAGGATCTTGGAGATGACCCCCTTGTTGCCGTGACGGCCGGCCATCTTGTCGCCCGGCTGCTGCGTGCGCTGCACCGCCCCGAACACCTTGACCATCTTCATCACGCCCGGCGGCAGTTCGTCGCCGCGCTGCAGCTTGTCGACCTTGTCCTCGAAGCGACGGTCGAGACGCTTGCGGGCCTCGTCGAACTGGCGGCGCAGGGCCTCCAGCTAGCCCATGGCCTTTTCGTCGTCGAGCGCGATCTGCCACCACAGGCCCGGCGCGATTTCGCCCAGCTTGTCGGCGGTGACTTCGCCGCGGCCCAGGCCCTTGGGACCCGAGACGGCGACCTTGCCGGTGATCAGCTCGCGCAGACGCGCGGTCATGTTGCGGTTCAGGATGGCGAACTCGTCGTCGCGGTCCTTGCCCAGACGGTCGATTTCCGACCGCTCGATGGCCAGGGCGCGTTCGTCCTTGTCGACGCCGTGCCGGTTGAAGACCCGCACTTCGACGACGGTGCCGGCGACGCCCGGGGGCAGGCGCAGGCTGGTGTCGCGAACGTCGGAGGCCTTTTCACCGAAGATGGCGCGGAGGAGCTTCTCTTCCGGCGTCATCGGGCTTTCGCCCTTGGGGGTGACCTTGCCGACCAGGATATCGCCCGGCATGACCTCGGCGCCGATCGCCACGATGCCCGCTTCGTCCATGTTGCGAAGGGCTTCTTCGCCGACGTTGGGGATGTCGCGGGTGATCTCTTCCGGGCCCAGCTTGGTGTCGCGGGCCATGACTTCGAATTCCTCGATGTGGATCGAGGTGAAGACGTCGTCGCGCACGATACGCTCGGAGATCAGGATCGAGTCTTCGAAGTTGTAGCCGTTCCAGGGCATGAAGGCGACGAGGGCGTTGCGGCCCAGAGCCAGTTCACCGAGGTCGGTGGACGGGCCGTCGGCGATGATGTCGCCGGCGTTGATCTTGTCGCCAACCCGCACCAGCGGACGCTGGTTGATGCAGGTGTTCTGGTTGGAACGCTGGAACTTCGACAGGCGGTAGATGTCGACGCCCGGCTTGGTGGGGTCGGTTTCGTTGGTGGCGCGCAGGACGATACGCGTGCCGTCGATCTGTTCGACGACGCCGGTGCGGCGGGCGATGACCACGGCGCCGGAATCGCGGGCCACGACGTCTTCCATGCCGGTGCCCACCAGCGGGGCGTCGGACTGGACGAGCGGCACGGCCTGACGCTGCATGTTCGAACCCATCAGGGCGCGGTTGGCGTCATCGTTTTCGAGGAAGGGGATCAGGGCGGCGGCGACCGAGACGACCTGCTTGGGCGAGACGTCCATCAGGTCGACGTCGGCGCGTTGCAGCAGGCCCGGCTCGCCGTTGATCCGGCCGGGGACCAGTTCGTCGGTGATGCCGCCATCGGTGATCGAGATGTTGGCCTGGGCGATGACGTGCTTGGCCTCTTCCATGGCCGACATGTAGACGACCTCTTCCTGAGGCCGGCCGTCGAGCACGCGGCGGTAGGGGCTTTCGATGAAGCCGTACTTGTTGATCCGCGCGTGGGTGGCCAGGGAGTTGATCAGGCCGATGTTCGGGCCTTCCGGCGTTTCAATCGGGCAGATGCGGCCGTAGTGGGTCGGGTGAACGTCGCGGACTTCGAAGCCGGCGCGTTCCCGCGTCAGACCACCCGGGCCAAGCGCCGAAAGACGGCGCTTGTGGGTGATTTCCGACAGCGGGTTGGTCTGGTCCATGAACTGCGACAGCTGCGAAGAGCCGAAGAATTCACGCACCGCGGCCGCGGCCGGCTTGGCGTTGATCAGGTCGTGCGGCATCACGGTGTCGATGTCGACGCTCGACATCCGTTCCTTGATGGCGCGTTCCATGCGCAGCAGGCCGACGCGGTACTGGTTTTCCAGCAGCTCGCCTACCGAACGGACCCGGCGGTTGCCGAGGTTGTCGATGTCGTCGATTTCGCCGCGACCGTCGCGCAGGCCCACGAGGACCTTCAGGACCGACAGCACGTCTTCCTTGCGCAGCACGCGCAGGTCGTCCTCGGTCTGTTGCTCCAGGCGCATGTTCATCTTCACGCGGCCGACCGACGACAGGTCGTAGCGTTCCGAATCGAAGAACAGCGAGCGGAACATGGCCTCGGCGGCCTCGACCGTCGGCGGCTCACCCGGGCGCATGACCCGGTAGATGTCGAACAGGGCGTCTTCGCGGGTGACGTTCTTGTCGACGCGGACGGTGTTGCGCATGGAGGCGCCGACCGTGATGTGGTCGATGTCCAGCACGTCGATGGTGGCCAGGCCCTGGGCTTCCAGGACCTCGATCACGGTCGGGTCGAGCTCGTCGCCGGCCTCGGCGTAGATCTCGCCGGTTTCGTAGTTGACGGCGTCGCGGGCCAGGTAGCGGCCGGTCAGGGCCTCCGGACCGAGCAGCAGGGTCTTCAAGCCGCCGTCGGCCAGCTTCTTGGCGTTACGGGCGGAAATCTTGGTGCCAGCCGGAGCCACTTCCTCGCCGGTGTCGGCGTCGATCAGCGGGAATTCCGGCTTCACACCGCGCCAGCGCTCGGCCTTGTACGGGGTGGCCCAGCCTTCGGCGGCGCCGGTGCGCTTTTCGAAGGGGACGACGTCGTAGAAGGTGGTGAGGATCTCTTCCCCATCCATGCCCAGCGCCATCAGGAAGGTGGAGGCGGGCAGTTTGCGGCGGCGGTCGATACGGACGTAGACGATGTCCTTGGCGTCGAACTCGAAGTCGAGCCAGGAGCCGCGGTAGGGAATGACGCGGGCGGCGAACAGCAGCTTGCCCGAGGAGTGGGTCTTGCCCTTGTCGTGGTCGAAGAAGACGCCGGGCGAGCGGTGCATCTGCGAGACGATGACCCGCTCGGTGCCGTTGACGATGAACGTGCCCTTGTCGGTCATGAGCGGGATGTCGCCCATGTAGACGTCTTGTTCCTTGATGTCCTTGACCGACTTGGCGCCGGTCTCTTCTTCCATCTCGAACACGATCAGGCGCAGCTTGACCTTCAGCGGCGCGGCGTAGGTCATGTCGCGCTGAATGCATTCTTCAACGTCGTACTTGGGCTCTTCGAACTCGTAGGAGACGTATTCGAGCACGGCGCGCTCGTTGAAGTCCTTGATCGGGAACACCGACTTGAAGACGGCCTCGACGCCCTGGTCGCGGCGGTCCGCATGGCGGACTTCGCGTTGCAGGAACTGCTCGTAGGAGGACCGCTGAACCTCGATGAGGTTCGGCATCTGCACGGCTTCGGGGATACGACCGAACGACTTGCGGATCCGCTTCTTGCCGGTGAAGGAGTGCGCCATGTTTTTCCTTAGCGGCGCGGGGAGGTCCCCACGCGTAGAATGTCTTCGCGTCCACCCTCGGCTTGCGCCGGACGCTGACAGGCCCCTGTCCGTCGGGGCCGCCCTTCGCAGTAGTCCGCGGGTGAGCGGACCGGCCATCGGGCATACACGCGCGCGAGATCGCATCTCGAATGAAGACGGAAATTTCGCGAGACGGGGGAAATAAGGGAAATCCACAGCGAATGGAAGGGGGCGGCGGAAGTTAATTTGACATTTCGCGAACCAAGGCGTTAGCGCGCTTCGTTAGGCATTGGGGGGAGCGCCCACCAGCCACTCCACCACCATCTGCTCATAGTCGACGTACGGTATGCGACCTGAGCCAAAGCCCAAGACCAGAGCCGTTTCTGGTACGCCTGCGGAAAATCTCTCAAACGCCTCAATCAAGGTCTGAGGGCCTAGGATTTTTCGGCGGGAAACATTCGCCAGCCAGTTTCGCACAAGTATCATAGCTACTTTGGGGCTACCCCCGTGATGATGGATATCCATACCAGCAAGGTCGGATATGAATTTCTGATGGCGAAAAGCCTCAACATCTAAGATCAAACAACGTTTTGATTTTTGGTCTTCATTCCCGTAACGCCTGGCCCCGAGATCTAAGCCAAGTTCCAAGGGCATGTTAAACCTTGGAAGGCCGTTGACTGAATCCAATTCCGTTCTGGACAAGTCATGAATGCCGTAACGACATTCTTCAATTATATGATATAGTTTATCAATTCTAACTTGCGCATTGTCGTCTAGTTCGCGCGCAGATCTTGCTCGGAAGCCGCACGCAAAAATAGCAAATATAATTGCTTCAAAAATTTCAGCATACGCGTCGTCAAAGGGACAATTGAGAAATACATCGTCTGAAAAACTTGCGCTTGTTGTCAATGCGCCTTGTCCTGAATAGCAGCCTTAACTACCTTTCGTACTTTTTGGGCACCGACCGATCCCTTTTTTGGAAATGGCAGGAGAACGACTTGCCCCGTGACTGCGCTTCGACCAAGCCTCTGTGCGACGTTTGCTTTTCGAGCACCGGCCCGGGGTTGAAAAATACCAAAACCCGAAAGCTTTACCTGCCCACCACGCTCAAGCGCTTCCGCCACTAGCTCAAGAGTTCGCTCTACTAGCGACGCCACGTCGCTGCGGTCGATATGAGGATTCTCGTTGGTCAGATCAGCGACCAACTCGGACCTTTGCAGACTGTTCGTGCGCTTCGGCATAGCTGAAATCTACGCACCCCGATCGACTTCGCAAGTCCTCTGCCCAACGTTTACGGGGGCAGCCGCTGCAGGATTGCCTTCACTTGCCGCTAGGCTAGCCGCTACGTCATATGCTCCTCACTCCACCGTTTTGAGATTTGATCGTGATCCGTACGCTTTTCATCGCCACCTCGGCGCTCATCCTTGCCTTTTCCGGCCCGACTCTCGCCCAGCCCCAGCCCGTGGCCTTCGACAGCGCCATCCCGGTCGCCCGGGATGTCCCCTATCCCGGGACGATGAAACTGGTCGTCGACGCCACCGATCTGGACCGCCGGATCATGACGGTGAAGCAGACCATCCCCGTCGCCGGGCCCGGACCGATGGTGCTGCTCTATCCCGAATGGCTGCCCGGCAAGCACGCGGCGCGCGGCGAGCTGGAGAAGGTCGCGGGCCTGAAGATCACGGCCGGCGGCAAGACCCTGACCTGGCGGCGCGATCCGGTCGAGGTCTACGCCCTGCACATCGACGTGCCGGCCGGCGCCAAACAGGTCGAGCTGAGCTTCCAGTTCCTGTCGGCCACCGCCGCCGACCAGGGCCGCATCGTCATGACGCGGGAGACGCTGAACCTGCAGTGGAACTCGACGGCCTTCTATCCGGCCGGCTGGTTCACCCGCCGGATCCCGGTCGAGGCCACCGCCATCCTGCCCGAGGGCTGGGGCTACGGCGTCGCCCTCGATGTCGCCTCGGACAAGGGTGACGTCCATACCTTCAAGACCGTCAGCTTCGAGACCCTGGTCGACTCGCCGATGTTCGCCGGCCGCTATTATCGCCAGTTCGACCTCGATCCCGGCGGCCGCAGCCCGGTGAAGCTGAACGTCGTCGCCGACCGGCCCGAGCTGCTTGAGGCCAGCGACGAGCAGATCGCCAGACACCGGGCCCTGGTGGTCCAGGCCGACCGGCTGTTCGGGGCCCGCCACTACGACCGCTACGACTTCCTGCTGGCCCTGACCGACCGCATGGGCGGCATCGGGCTGGAGCACCACCGCTCCAGCGAGAACGGCTCGGACCCCGAATACTTCACTAGCTGGGACAGGCTGTCGGACAAGCGCGGCCTGCTGCCCCACGAATACACCCACAGCTGGAACGGCAAGTTCAGGCGTGGCGCCGACCTGTGGACCCCCGACTACGCCACCCCGATGCGCGACAGCCTGATGTGGGTCTACGAGGGCCAGACGCAGTTCTGGGGGGTGATCCTGGCCGCCCGCTCGGGCCTGGTCAGCCGCGACCAGACGCTGGAGAACCTGGCGATGACGGCGGCGACCTACGAGGCCCGCGTCGGCCGCCAATGGCGCGACATCGCCGACACCACCAACGACCCGATCATCAGCGCCCGCAAGCCCAAGGGCTGGCTGAGCTGGCAGCGCAACGAGGACTATTACGCCGACGGCCTGCTGGTCTGGCTGGACGCCGACAGCCTGATCCGCGAGCGGACCGACGGCAAGAAGTCGCTGGACGACTTCGCCAAGGCCTTCTTCGGCGTCGAGGACGGCTCCTATGTGCCCAGGACCTATGTCTTCGAGGACGTGGTGGCGACGCTCAACGGCGTCACCCCCTACGACTGGGCGACCTTCCTGAAGGACCGCATCGAGGGCCGGGGCCGCCCGGCGCCGCTCGACGGCTTCGCGCGCGGCGGCTGGAAGCTGGTCTACGCCGAGACCCCGACCGCCTATCAGAAGGCGGCCGACACGGCGGCCAAGCGCCATGACTTCACCTATTCGGTGGGGCTGAACCTGAAGCCGACCGGCGAAATCCAGCAGGTGCAGTGGGACGGTCCGGCCTTCAAACAGGGCCTGGTGGTCGGCGCGACCGTCGTCGCCGTCGACGGCGAGGCCTACAGCGACACCCGGCTGAAGGGGGCCATCACCAGGGCCAAAGGCGGCAAGAAGCCCATCCAGCTGATCGTCAAGGACGGCGAGCGCTACCGCATCGTCGACCTCGCCTGGAACGGCGGACTGCGCTATCCGAAGCTGGAACGGATCGAGGGCACGCCCGACCGACTGGGCGATCTGCTCAGCGCGAGATGACGGGTTTGCGTGCTTCGACACGCGGCTTCGCCGCTGCTCAGGATGACTGAATTTTGGGAAGCCTACCCCAGCTAGTCATCCTGAGCAGCCCGCCGCATGCGGGCGTGTCGAAGGACGCACCATAGAAAAAGGGCCCGCGGATTGCTCCGCGGGCCCTTCTCATTTCGATCAGCAAGCGCTGGATCGAAGCTTACTTCACCTGGACGGTGGCGCCGGCTTCGGTCAGCTTCTTGGCGACTTCTTCGGCGGTCTGCTTGGAGACGTTTTCGACGACGTTCTGCGGAGCGCCTTCGACCAGGTCCTTGGCTTCCTTCAGGCCGAGGTCCGGACGGACGCCGCGGACTTCCTTGATCACGTTGATCTTCTTGTCGCCACCGGCGGTCAGAACAACGGTGAACTCGGTTTGCTCTTCGGCGGCTTCGACCGGAGCAGCGGCGGCCGGGCCGGCGGCCATGGCGACCGGCGCGGCGGCGGAGACGCCCCACTTTTCTTCAAGCAGCTTGGAGAGCTCAGCGGCTTCCAGGACGGTCAGGGCCGACAGTTCGTCAGCGATCTTTTCAAGCTTCGACATTTTCAGTTCCTAGGTATGTGCCCTTGCGGGGATGAGAGGTTCTTGCGGAGATGACTTGCGTTGTTACGCGGCGTCTTTGGTGGCGTAGGCGTTGAACACCCGCGCCAGCTGACCAGCCGGAGCCGCCAGAACGCCGGCGACCTTGGTCGCGGGAGCCTGGATGAGCCCGATGATCTTGCCACGCAGCTGGTTGAGCGACGGCAGGGCGGCGAGCGCCTTGACACCGGTCTCGTCCAGCATGGTCGCACCCATCATGCCGCCGATAACGACGAGCTTGTCGTTTTCCTTGGCGTACTGGGTGATGACCTTGGCGGCGGACACCGGATCGGCCGCATAGGCCACGGCGACCGGGCCGGTGAACAGGCTGACGCCCGCTTCCGAATCCGAACCCGCCAGGGCTTTGATGGCCAGGGTGTTCTTCACCACCTGAAACTTGGCGCCTTCTTCACGAAGGCGGCCACGCAGTGCAGTCATTTCCGCAACGGTCAGACCCATGTTGTGGGTCACGACCACGGCGCCGGCGTCGGCGAAAACGCCCTTGAGCGTATCGATCGTCGCCTGCTTTTGAGCGCGGTCCATTGCGGTCTCCTACTCGGATGACGTCCCGGTTGCCCGGGACGCCGGTCAAGGCTGTCGGCGTGGGCGAACCCCCGCTGTCGGCCGTCTAAAGCTGTCCGAAGGAAGCAGCGGACCCGCTGCGGCGCTCATCGCTGAGGCCGGCGCGAAATCTCGACTGTCATCCCCGTCTCCGAACGGTCAGGAAGGGCTCTTCCTGGATAAAGGCTGTGGTGACCCCGCAGCCCCGCTGTTCACGGACAGGTACCGCCAACGGATAAATCCGGTAGCGGAAGCCGGCGCGTATAGGTGAATGGGCCCTGCCGAGTCAACACTCGCAGGACAAATCGGCCGGAATTCAGCCGAGCTCGTCGATCCGCCGGTCGAGGTTGGCCATGACCCGGACGAACCGTTCGCCCTCGACGTCGGCCCAGCCCAGATGCTTCAGCGACACCGGCCGGGAGGCGCCGAAGGCCGACAGGCTGGAGATCATCAGCAGGGCCTCGATCTGCGCCGCCTTGGGCTTGAGGCCGCCGGCCAGGCCGATCATGTAGCCGACGATGTTCACGCCCGGCTGCCAGACCTGTTCGTAGAGGATGTCGAAGGCCGGGCCGGGCTCGGCCATCTCGCGCAGGACAAAGCCGGCCCAGGCTTCCACCTCGCGGGTCTCCACCATCTGCTCGGCCAGGGCGCGGACGACGATCTTCAGGGCCTCTCGCGCCACCTCGGGGGTGTGGCGGGCTTCCAGCATGACCTGGGCCTGCATGATCGGCGCGACCATGCGGGCCCGGTAGCGTTCGACGATCTCCCCGGCGCAGGCCAGGTAGAGCCCCTCCTTGCCGCCGAAATAGTATTTCAGGGCCGGCAGGTTGACTCCGGCGGCCTCGGCGATCTGGCGGGTGGTGGCGCCCTTGAAGCCGCTGGTCCCGAAGGCGGCCAGCGCCGCCTCGAGGATTCGCAGGCGCGCGGCCTCGCCCTTGGCGTAACCGCCCGGAACCTCCCTCAGCCGTCCCTCGATCCTCGACATCAATCCCCTATGCCACCCGCTTGCGGCGAAGGCTATCGGGCGATACAAGATGATCTATATCGTTCGATACGTTTTTGGCTGGAGCCGCGCCTTGCTCGACATGACCTCCTACCTCGGCTGGAAGATCGATTTTAAGGGCCCGGCCGGCGAGATGGCCCTGGCCCATCCAAGCTCCGTCCAGTGGCGCGTCTACAAGAACCCCATCGCCCTGGCCGTCGGCGGGGTGGCCGCCGTGTTGCTGGAATTCGCCGATGCGCGCATCCGCTCGGGCGTCTGGGACCATTCGACCTACAAGGCCGATCCCATCGGCCGCTCCAAGCGCACCGGCGTCGCCGCCATGGTCGGCTGCTACGGCCCGGCCAGCGCCGCCCGGCGGGTGATCCAGGGGGTCACAAACATGCACAGCCGGGTCACCGGCGAGACGCCCAAGGGCGAAGCCTACAGGGCGCTGGATCCGGAACTGCTCGACTGGGTGTCGGCGACGGCCGGCTATGGCTTCCTGACCGCCTACGACCGCTTCGTCAGCCCGGTGTCGGAGGCCGACAAGACCCGCTTCTACGAAGAAGGCGCGCCGATCGCCGCCCTCTACGGGGTGCAGAACCCGATCGCCTCGACCGCCGACTTCATGGCCATGATGGACAGGCTCTCGCCGCGCTTCGAGGCCCACCCCATCGTCGACGAGTTCCTCGGCATCATCACCTCGGGCCAGGCGGCGCCGACCGTGCCGAAGTTCCTGCACCGGGCCTTGGCCCGGGCCTCGGTCTCGCTGCTGCCGCCGGTGGTGCGCAAGGCGCTGCAGCTGGGCAGGGAATGGGACCTCGGCCCCGCCGACATCATCGCCGTGAAGCTGGCCGGCAAGCTGGCCGACCGGGTGGTTCCGCCCAACGCGCCGCACACCGACGCCTGCCTGCGTCTGGGCCTGCCGGCCGACTTCCTCTACCGCAAGCCGGCCGTACAGCAGCGGCTGCTGGAAGCGGCGGGCCTCTCCGGGCCGGCGTTGGCAAAAGCGGCATAAGTCGGAAAGAGACAGACTATTTCGATTGTTAACCTTGTAAGCCCTTATTTCCCCACATTTTATCCACAGGGTAGGAACACTCGCTTCCCAAGCGAGTTATTACCAGTGATCGCGGAAGTTCGATCGCTTCTCCTTGGCTGTGACCCCGCAAAAGCGTCGGCCCCTGTCTGGTGAGTTTGACCATGTTCCACGACACCCGCACCCTGGAAGCCGCCGTCTGGCGCGCCTTTGACGCCAAACGCCTGCGCCGCTTCCGTCCCGAGCCCCTGCCGACCGCCCGGGGTGAGCACGCCCGCCTGCTGACCATCGCCGCCGCCCGCCGCCTGCGCGCCACCGAGCGGCTGCACGATGCGCGTCCCGAGGACGCCGACTACTGGAAGGCGGTGGCCCCCTCCGCCCTCGGCCGGGCCCGCGACTGGCGCGTGGCCGACGGGTTCGCGGGACTTCCCGGCTAGGCGGCGAAGGCCGCCGGGGTCGTCAGAGCCCGGCGCACCCGGCCGACCAGGTCGTGGCGGGTCTGGCTCTCCATCAGAATCACCGGCAAGCCGGCAAGCGCCGGCTCGGCGCGAATCATCCGCAGCACCTCGGCGCCCGACAGACCGGGCATGTCGGCGTCGACGAGGACGATGTCAGGCCGGCTGCGGTCGATCTGGCCAAGGGCGCCGCGCGGATCGTCGCTGGCGCTGACGCGATAGCCCGCCTGTTCGAGCACATCGGCGGCGAACTCGGTCATCAGCGGGGAATCGTCGATCACCAGGACGTGGGACGCGGGCACTTGAGGCTCCTCAGCCGGGAATATCGCCGATACTTCACGCCCGGGTCGGTTAACCAGACCTTTCCAGACGCCGCGCCGCGCCGTTTGGCCGCGCCGCAAAAGCAAACGGGCGGCCCCTCTCGGAGCCGCCCGTCGCCTTTCAGACCTTCAGACCAGCTTAGGCGCTGATGCTGCCGGTATCGACCTTGAAGCCGGGGCCCATGGTCGAGGAGAGGGAGATACGCTTCACGTAGACGCCCTTGGCGCCGGTCGGCTTGGCCTTCTGCAGGGCATCCACGATAGCGCGGACGTTGGCCAGCAGGGCCGCTTCGGTGAACGAGGCCTTGCCGATGCCGGCGTGGACGATGCCCGCCTTCTCGACGCGGAACTCGATGGCCCCGCCCTTGGCGTCCTTCACGGCCTGACCGACGTTCGGGGTCACGGTGCCGACACGCGGGTTGGGCATCAGGCCGCGCGGGCCCAGAACCTTACCCAGACGGCCGACGAGGGCCATCATGTCCGGCGTCGCGATGACGCGGTCGAATTCCATGAAGCCGCCCTGGATACGCTCGACCAGGTCTTCGGCGCCGACGATTTCAGCGCCGGCGGCGCGGGCTTCGTCAGCCTTGGCGTCCTTGGCGATGACGGCGACGCGGACATCGCGGCCGGTGCCCGAGGGCAGCGAGACAACGCCACGGACCTGTTGGTCGGCGTGACGCGGGTCGACGCCCAGGTTGATGGCGATCTCGATGCTTTCGTCGAACTTGGCGGTGGCGTTGGCCTTCACCAGCTTGACGGCGGCTTCGACGGCGTGGGTGGCGTCACGGTCGCCGGTCCAGGCCTTGGCGCGTTTGATTTGCTTGACCATGTGCTTAGGCCTCCACCGTCAGACCCATCGCGCGGGCGGAGCCGGCAATGATCTTCGTCGCCGCGTCCAGATCGTTCGCGTTCAGGTCTTTCATCTTCTTTTCGGCGATCTCGCGCAGCTGGGCTTGCGTGATCTTGCCGGCCACTTCACGGCCCGGCTTGTTCGAGCCCGACTTCAGACCGAGGGCTTCCTTGATGAAGAAGGTCGCCGGCGGGGTCTTGGTGACGAAGGTGAAGCTCTTGTCCTGGTAGACGGTGATCACGGTCGGCAGGGGCGTGCCCTTGGCGACGTTCTCGGTGCGGGCGTTGAACTCCTTGCAGAAGCCCATGATGTTGACGCCGCGTTGACCCAGCGCCGGCCCGATGGGCGGGGAGGGGGTGGCGGAGCCCGCGGGCACCTGCAGCTTGATGTAGCCCAGAATCTTCTTGGCCATGGTTTCTCCATTGCCGGCGTGGCCGGCGGTTGTGAGCCGTGGTGCGGGCTTGGCGTCCCTCCCACGGATTTGATTTCACCCGTAAAGGCGAAAGCCGCGCCGGTTAGGGCGCGGGGGCCGGCTCTGTAGCAGGATGGCGCGGGCCGTGCAACGTCCCCTCTCCCGCTCGTCGGGAGAGGGTGGCCCCCGAAGGGGGTCGGGTGAGGGCAGCACCGGCGGGTGTGACTGCGCACGTTTTGGCGCATTAGCCGCTACCGTAATCGTCCAACGCCGGTGCTGCCCTCATCCGACCGCTTCGCGGCCACCTTCTCCCGCCGAGCGGGAGAAGGAACGCTAAAACCCGACGGACTCCGCCCAGCCTCTGGTGGCGGGGCAGGCCTGCAGGGCGCGCCGGTAGCCGTCGCGGGCGGCGCAGCGCTCGACATAGGCCAGTTCGGCATCCGACAGCCGGTCGGCGCCGGTCCGACGGATCCAGAGCAGAGCGTAGGCGACGGAGATGTCGGCGGCCGTGAAGGCCTCGCCCGCCATGTAAGCGGCCTGATCCAGTTGGCGGGCGACCAGCCTGCGCCGGCTCTGGAGGTTCTCCATGCCGAGCCTGCCGGTCCAGTCGTCCGCGGCGCCCGGCGGCCCGAACGCACCACCAGCCCAGGCGTAGAAGGCCGGCCCCATCAGCCCGGCCTCGCCCATGACGAGGAACTGCAGATAGGTCGGATAGGCGGGATCGTCCGGCCCGACCGCCAGGGGCGTGGGACCATGCCGGCCCAGCAGGTACTGCAGGATGGCCACGGACTCGACCATCACCATGTCGGCCTCCTGCAGGGCCGGGATGAAGCCGCCGGGATTGATGGCCAGGAATTCCGGGTCGTTCTCGACGCCGGCCAGCATGTCGACGTCCCGCAGGCGATAGGGAATGCCCATCTCCTCCAGCAGCCAGACGACCCGAAAGCCCCTGCCCTCGCCCCAGACGGTGATCATGTGCGCAGCCCCTCGCTGGTGTGGCGGGCATGGAAAAGGGCAGACCTGCCGAAGCCGGTGCTGCCCTCATCCGACCCGCTTCGCGGGCCACCTTCTCCCGACGAGCGGGAGAAGGGAAGCTTAGGAGACCTTCTCGACCTGGCTGTATTCCAGTTCGACCGGGGTGGCGCGGCCGAAGATCGAGACCGCCACGTGCAGGCGGGTGCGTTCCTCGTCGACCTGTTCGACGGTGCCGTTGAAGCTGGCGAAGGGGCCGTCGGTGACGCGGACCTGCTCGCCGATCTCGAAGGAGATGGTCGGCTTGGGACGCTCGGCGCCCTCGGCGGCGACGCCGATGATGCGTTCGACTTCCTTTTCCGACACCGGCATCGGCTTGGAGCCGCTGCCCAGGAAGCCGGTGACCTTCGGGGTGTTCTTGATGAGGTGGTAGGCCTCGTCGGTCATTTCCAACTTCACCAGCACATAGCCGGGGAAGAACTTGCGCTCGGCGTTGACCTTGCGGCCGCGGCGGATCTCGACGACGTCCTCGGTCGGAACCAGGATGTCGCTGAAGTACTCGTCCAGACCCTGGGCGCGTGCCTGGTCGAGGATCGATTCCTTCACCTTCTTCTCGAAGTTCGAGTAGGCGTGGACGATGTACCACTTGTGGCGCGGGTTCACCGGGCGCTCGGAGGTCGTATCGGTCATCGGGCGGTTCCGCTCACGAATTCAAGCACCAGTCGCACGCCGTTGGACAAGAACCAGTCCACCAGCAGGAAGAACAGCGACGCCATGATCACCATGACGAACACCATCGCCGAGGTGATCCAGGTTTCCTTCCAGGAGGTCCAGGTGATCTTGCGCATTTCGGCGCGGACCTGACGGAAGAATTCCGCGATGCCGACGCGCGGCTTCTTCGGTTCGGCGGGCATACTGCCGGCGGGCGCGGCGACGACCGCGGCGCTTTTGGCGGCGCGGGATTTCATCGCGGCGAGGTTGCCAGGTTTCTTGGCCATGGACGGTCTTGAAACTCGAATCTTCTAGTTGAGACGACCCGGAGGTCGGGACCGTCTGTAAGGATGGCACGAGTGGCAGGACTCGAACCTGCGACTTTCGGTTTTGGAGACCGACGCTCTACCAGCTGAGCTACACTCGTTCGACAGACAGCCAGCACATCGCAAGGCGAAACCCTGTGTTGCGCGACCCTTATCGGAGCCGGGCCGTTTAGCAGGCTCGCAAGCGCCGGGCAAGCATCCGACAGGGCGGAGATGGGTAGGGAGCGGAGCGAGCGCCAGTGCGTTTGCTGCAACACCCCCGGAGTTGCCCGCATGACCGACGATCCGCGCCCCCAAAGTCGTCCCAACAACCGCGAAACCGAGCACGAGAACCAGCGTCCGGCCGGGGACGGCAAACCGCCGCGCCCGGCGACCGAGCCGAAGGGGTCGGAGGGCTCGTCCGATTCGGGCAAGACGGAGACGGACCCGGGCTCCGGCGAGCAATAGCCCCCTCCCCGCGTGACATCGCCGCCCCCGTCCGCTATCGCACCCGCGAACTTGCATGGGAGGCCTGAGGCCTTGAGCGACAGCGTCGAAGAAGCCGGTTGGGCCACCGCCAAGACCCTGGCCGAGGCGCTGCCCTACATCCAGCGCTACGACCGCGAGACCGTGGTCATCAAGTACGGCGGCCACGCCATGGGCGAGGAGCAGGTCGCCAAGCTGTTCGCGGCCGACACCGTGCTGCTCAAGCTGCTGGGCCTGCACCCGGTCGTGGTGCACGGCGGCGGGCCGCAGATCAGCGCCATGCTGGACCGGGCCGGGGTCAAGTCGACCTTCGTCGACGGGCTGCGCGTCACCGACGCCCCGACCATGGAAGTGGCCGAGATGGTGCTGTCGGGGGCGATCAACAAAGAGATTGCGAACTGGATCACCCTGGCCGGCGCCGAAGCCGACGTGCGCGGCGTGGGTCTGTCGGGCAAGGACGCCCGGCTGATCACCGTCACCAAGGCCAAGCGGACCAAGAAGGACCCGGGCAGCAACCTCGAGGAGGCGGTCGACCTGGGCTATGTCGGGGAGCCGCAGAAGGTCGATCCGCAGCTGATCAACGCCCTGATCCACGCCGAGCATGACTACATCCCCGTCGTCGCCCCCATCGGGGTCTCCAAGGACGGCCAGACCTACAACGTCAACGCCGACACCGTGGCCGGCGCGCTGGCCGGGGCGCTGAAGGCCAAGCGCATGCTGCTGCTGACCGACGTCAAGGGCGTGCTCGACAAGAACGGCGAGCTGATCCGCCAGATGACGGTGGCGCAGGCGTTCGAGGCCATCAAGGACGGCACCGCCACCGGCGGCATGATCCCCAAGCTGGAGACGGCCATCGCCGCCGTCGATGCCGGGGTCGAGGCCGTGGTCATCCTCGACGGCCGCCGGCCGCACGCCATGCTGGTCGAACTGTTCAGCGAGCACGGGGCCGGAACGCTGGTGCGCAAGTGACGGCGGATCTTCGGCATATCGAGACCTGGCTGTTCGATCTCGACAACACCCTCTACCCGGCCGAGACCGGCTTCATGAAGCTGATCGAGGTGCGGATGACCGACTTCGTCGAGCGCCGCACCGGCCTGCCGCGCGACGAGGCCCGGGCCTTGCAGAAGAAGTACTGGACCGAGCTGGGCACCACCCTGGCCGGGATGATGACCCACCACGACGTCGAGCCGGAAGCGTTTCTCGACGAGGTGCATGACGTCTCCCTCGACCTGCTGGAGCCCGACCCGAAGATGATCGCGGCGCTGGAGCGGCTGCCCGGGCGGCGGCTGATTTTCACCAACGGCTCGGGACCGCATGCCGAGCGGGTGCTCGAGAAGCTGGGCATCGCCCATCTGATGGAAGAGGTGTTCCACATCACCTCGGCCGACTACCTGCCCAAGCCGGCCCTCTCGACCTTTCAGAAGATGAGCAAGGCGCTGAACGTCGATCCGCGCGGCGCCGCCTTCTTCGAGGACTCGGAAAAGAACCTCGCCCCGGCCGCCGAGCTCGGCATGACCACTATCCTGGTCGGCCTGAATGCACCGGCCAGCACCGCCCCCTTTGTCCACCACCGCACCGACGACCTGGCCGGCTTCCTGAGCACGGCGAAGGTCCGGGAGACCGCCGCATGACCGAGTTGACCGCCGCTGACCTGGCCCTTGAGATCGAAGCCGCCTGGGAAGCCCGCGACGGCGTCGGCCCGGACACCCGGGGCCCCGTGCGCACGGCCGTCGAGGAAGCGCTGAGCCTGCTCGACAGCGGCCGGGCGCGGGTGGCCGAGAAGGGCCCGGACGGCTGGTTCACCCATCAGTGGCTGAAGAAGGCGGTGCTGCTCAGCTTCCGCCTCAACCCCAACACCGTCATGCGGGCCGGCAGCCTGGGCGGCGGCGTCGGGCCCTGGTGGGACAAGGTGCCCAACAAGTTCGACGGCTGGGACGCGCCGCAGTTCGAGGACGGCGGCTTCAGGGCCGTGCCGGGGGCCATCGTGCGGCGTGGGTCGTACGTGGCCAAGAACGTCATCCTGATGCCGAGCTTCGTGAACATCGGCGCCTTCGTCGACGAGGCCAGCATGGTCGACACCTGGGTCACCGTCGGCTCCTGCGCCCAGATCGGCAAGCGGGTCCACCTCAGCGGCGGCGTCGGCATCGGCGGGGTGCTGGAGCCCCTGCAGGCCAACCCGACCATCATCGAGGACGACTGCTTCATCGGGGCCCGCTCGGAAGTGGTCGAGGGCGTCGTCGTCGGCCAGGGCAGCGTGCTCTCGATGGGCGTCTTCCTGTCGGCCTCGACCAAGATCGTCGACCGCAAGACCGGCGAGGTGTTCCGCGGCTACGTGCCGCCCTACAGCGTGGTGGTCCCCGGCGCCCTGCCCGACCCGCACGGCAATGGTCCGAGCCTCTACTGCGCCGTCATCGTCAAGACGGTGGACGCCCAGACCCGCTCGAAGACCAGCATCAACGACCTGCTGCGGGATTAGCGCCACCGGCCGCATCGCGCGGAGACGAAGGCGAAATCGGGGCGAGAACGAGCCCCTATAGCGTCGCTATCTTTCCACAGAAAATCGCCCAATTCGGGCTGCGCCGCAGTTGCGCAACGAGTCGGTGCGTCTATTTGTCTTCTCCACTCGCAAGCATCGCCAGCCGCAGCAGAGATTAAATATGACGCCGTCGACCCGGTCGTTTGCCGACTACACACGCTCTTCGCAGACATCGACAGGGTTTACTGGCGTTAATCTTAATTCGCCTCGCAGCCCGGCCGACCCCGCCCCCCGCGCCATGGTCGAGAGCCGCACCATCGCCCGCGACGCCGATTGGCTGGAGGACTACCTCGGGCGCGACGTCACCCGTTTCTTCTACCGTTGGGGCGACTCCCTGTCGGCGGTGCTGTCGCGGGTGCGGACCCGTTACGACGGCGACCTCGACCAGTTCGCCCTGCACCTGGTCGTGGTGCTGACCGAGCTGGCCTCGGTCAACGCCGCCGCCGAGGCCCGGGCCAAGGGGGCCGAGCGGGTGGTGGTCCGCCGCCGGGGCCTCAACAGCCAGAGCCTGGCCGACATCAGCCGCATCCCCCGCGAGACCGTCCGCCGCAAGCTGGCGGCCATGGCCTCGCGCTCGCTGGTGGTGCGCGAGGCCGACGGCCTCTGGTATCCGGGCCCGGCCAGCGACGTGGACCAGTTCTTCTACACCCTGAGCCCGCTGTTCTGGGACGGCGTGAAGCCGGAAGGTCTCTAAGGCCCGTCCATCCAGCGCCACAACTCGCGCAGGCCCAGCGCCTGCAGGGCGGCGTCGGGGGAGCGCACCGGCGGCAGGCCGACGATACGGCGGGCGTCGTTGAGATCGATGACGTCGCCGGGACCCAGGCGGATGCCCCGCCGCCGGGCCACCTTCATGAACCGCTCGCGGGCGCAGTCGAGGCTGGCGACCCCCTCCCTGGTCCCCAGGGGCAGGAAGCCGCCGTGCAGGCCGCGGCCGAAGCTGATCAGCCAGCCGCCGTGGCAGGGTTTGAGGGCCTCCTCCAGCTGGTCCCACCAGATCGAGGGCAGGCCGGGGCAGCAGGTCCCGCCGGGCCGGATCGGGCTGCGGGCCCGGGCGAAGACGCTGACCACCACATTGCCGGGCGCATCGACGATGGCGAACTGGAAGAGGTGGGCGAAGCCGTCGGCGCCGACCGAGCGCACGTGCAGGAACATCTGGTTGGGGCGGGCTTCGCGCGGGCGCTGCGACGGTTTGATCTCGACCGGCAGGCCGAGGCGGCGGGCCCAGGGCAGGCGCGGCAGGCGGAGGGGCTGGGCGGGGGCGAAGGGGAAGGACAGCATGGTCGGCTCCATTCAAGGCGGTGTCGGGGGGCTGCGACGTCCCGATCAGGCGCGGCGGACCGGCCGGGCTCAAGGAAACCGCCGCCCGTTCCGGGCCGCTCGAAATGGGCGGGCAAAAGGGGCCGGCCCGGCGCCGGAGGTTTGCGCCCGGCCCCGGCCGCGCCTAAAGCGGAAGGCGATGAGCACCGCCCTCGCCCCCGTCGTCCTCGACGCCCTCGCCCTGGCCCAGGCCCTGATCCGCCGCCCGTCGGTCACCCCGGCCGACGAGGGGGCGATGGATCTCCTGCAGCGGCAGCTGGGGGCCCTCGGCTTCGACTGCCGGCGGATGAGGTTCGGCGACATCGAAAACCTCTACGCGCGGCGCGGGACGGCGCGGCCCAACCTCTGTTTCGCGGGGCATACCGATGTGGTGCCGGTCGGCGACGCCGGGGCCTGGACGCAGGATCCCTTCGCCGGCGAGGTGAAGGACGGGGTGCTGTTCGGGCGCGGGGCGGTGGACATGAAGAGCGCCATCGCCGCCTTCACGGCCGCCGTCGCGGCGGTGCTGGCCAAGGGGGAGCCGAAGGGGTCCCTGAGCTTCCTGATCACCGGCGACGAGGAAGGCCCGGCCCTGGACGGGACGAAGAAGGTGGTCGCGGCGCTGCTGGCCGAGGGCGAGGCCATCGACCATTGCGTCGTCGGCGAGCCGTCGAGCAGCGTGGCGCTGGGCGACATGGTCAAGATCGGCCGGCGCGGCAGCATCAACGCCTGGTTCACCGTCGAGGGCCGCCAGGGCCATGTGGCCTATCCGCAGCGGGCGGCCAATCCGATCCCGGTGCTGGTGCGACTGCTGGGCCGGCTGCAGGACCGGGTGCTCGACGAAGGCTATCCGGAGTTCCAGCCGTCGAACCTGGAAGTCACCACCGTCGACGTCGACAACGCGGGCGCCAACGTCATCCCGGCCCGGGCCACGGCGCGGGTCAACATCCGCTTCAACCCCGGCCACAAGGGCGCCGACCTGGCCGCCTGGTTCGAGGACGAATGCCGCCTTGCCAATCAGGGGTTCGACGGCGTCGTCTCGGTCCGGCCGGTGATCAGCGGCGAGGCCTTCCTGACCGAGCAAGGCCCGTTCACCGCCGTGGTCGCCGACGCCGTGCGCGAGACCACGGGCCGGACGCCGGACCTCTCCACCACCGGCGGCACCAGCGACGCCCGTTTCATCCGCAGCCTCTGCCCGGTGGTCGAGTTCGGCCTGGTCGGCACGACCATGCACATGGTCGACGAGCGGGCCCCGGTGGCCGAGATCTACGACCTGCAGAAGGTCTATGAGCGGATCATCGGCCTCTATTTCGAGCGCATTTCATGATCAAGACCCTGGCCGGCGGCTGGCTGTTCTGGGCTCTGCTGGCGGCGGTGTTCGCGGCGGCGACGGCGATCCTGGCCAAAGTCGGGGTCAAGGATACGCCGTCGGACCTGGCCACCCTGGTGCGGACCCTGGTGGTGGTGGCCTTCGCCGGGCTGATCGTGGCGGTCAGCGGCCAGTGGCGGTCGGTCGGCGACCTGACCCCGCGGACCCTGATGTTTCTGACCCTGTCGGGCCTGGCGACCGGGACCAGCTGGCTCTGCTACTTCCGGGCCCTGAAGCTGGGTGAGGCGGCAAGGGTGGCGCCGCTGGACAAGCTGTCGGTGGTGCTGGTGGCGATCATGGGAGTGGCCTTCCTCGGCGAACGGCTGACGGTGAAGAACTGGCTGGGCGTGGCGCTGATCGCCGTCGGGGCGGTGCTGGTGGCGATCCGCTAGGTCGGCGTATCGAAGCGAGCCTATTGTAGCACAATCCGGTCGATGGGGATAATTTTTTCCCGTTTGTATTCAACGGCATAAGTCCAATCAGGTGTCCGCCTCGGAGGCCTTTTCGACCCCTCTGCCGACCCGCAACGACCCCTCGACAACCACCCAGCGACCGGCCACGGGCCGGGACCCTGGACAGGAGAGTCGGGCCCGGACGCCGGCGGCCGCTGAATATGTCTAGACATAGAACTCGGGCACGCAACAAAGCCGGCCGTCGGGATTTCCTCTTGCTCACAGCGGCGCGTCGGCCGCGACAGGCGTGAGAGAACGACCATGGGCATCTTCAGCAACATCCTCGGCAAAATCTTCGGCCACAAGACCAAGACGGCCCCATCTGCGGCCCCCACGCCACAGGCCCAGCCGACGCCGGCGCCTCAGGCCCAGGCGCCGGCGCCGCGGACGGTCGATATCGAGGCGGTGCTGGAGGACATGGCGCAGGACAATGCGCAGAAGCTCAACTGGCGGACCTCGATCGTCGACCTGATGAAGCTGGTCGGGATGGAGAGCAGCCTGCAGGAGCGCAAGGAACTGGCCGACGAACTCGGCTACAGCGGCGACAAGACCGACAGCGCGGCGATGAACATCTGGCTGCACAAGGCGGTGCTCAGGAAGCTGGCCGAGAACGGCGGCAAGGTCCCGGCGAGCTTGATGGACTAGGCTTGCGGCGAGGTCGTGCGGGCATCACTATCGCGCCATGGTGATGCCTCGCGACCCCCTGACCAGCCCGGCCCGCACGCGCAATGATCGTCGTCTGCGCAACCGCTTCGTGCTGGCCTTTCTGGTGGTCATCGCGGCGGGCTTTGCCTGGACATTCCTGACCGGTCTGCTGCCGGCGCCCGTGCAGGAGTACGGTGTCGGAATCTTGGCGCTGCTTGTTCTCGCGCCGGCCTACGCCTTCTACTACTGGAAGCGGGCGGACTGGCAGAACCGGGCCACGACCTCGAAGGACGATGCCCACAGCCGAAAAGAACGGGCGAAGATTCTCGGCGGCGACGATCAGTAGCCGACCCCGGTCAGGTAGAGGCCGTCGGCCGGGGCGACGGGGCCGCAGGCCGTGCGGTCCTTCGCTTCCAGCGCCTTGGCCACATCCCCGGCGCTCCAGCGGCCGACGCCGACCTCCAGCAGGGCGCCGGTCATCGACCTCACCTGGCGGTGCAGGAAGCTGCGGGCGGCGAAGTCGAGCAGGACGTAGTCGCCTTCGCGGCGGACGGCGGCGAGGTCGAGGGTCTTCAGCGGCGATTTGGCCTGGCACTGCATGTCGCGGAAGGTGGTGAAGTCGTGGTGGCCGACGAGCGCTTGCGCGGCGGCGTGCATGGCCGCCGCGTCGACGGGTTTCTTCACATGCCAGACGCGGCCCTGGTCGAGGGCGGGGCGGGCCTCGCGGTTGAGGATGCGGTAGAGGTAGCGGCGCTCGGTGGCGCTGAAGCGGGCGTGCCAGTCGCCGGTGGCGACCTCGGCGCCCAGGACGGCGATCGGCTCGGGGACCAGGTGGGCGTTGATCGCCTGCAGCACGGTCCGGGCCGGCCAGTCCTTTTCCAGGTCGATGTGGACGACCTGGCCGGTGGCGTGGACGCCGGTGTCGGTGCGGCCGGCCGCCGCCAGGCGGATGTCCTCACCGCAGAAGGCTTTGACGGCGCGCTCGATGGAGGTCTGCACCGACGGCAGGTCGGCCTGGGCCTGGAAGCCGCGATAGGGGCGGCCATCGTACTCGACGGTGAGGCGGTAGCGGGGCATCAGGCCAGCACCGTCCCGGCCGCGACCGGGAAGCCGCGCAGGAAGACGTCGGCGGGCTGGCGGCCCTTGCCCTCGCGCTGGAGTTCGAGGAGACGGACGGCGCCGTCGCCGCAGGCGATCAGCAGGCTGTCGTCGAGGGCTGTGCCAGGCGGGCCGGCGGCGTCCTCGACGTGGGACATCAGGGCCTTCACCCGGGTCGGGCCGCGCGACGAGGGGGCCTCGAACCAGGCGCCGGGGAAGGGCGACAGGCCGCGGATCTGGCGGTCGATCTCCTCGGCCGATTTGCTCCAGTCGAGGTGGGCTTCGGCCGGCGTGATCTTGCGGGCGTAGGTTACGCCGTCTTCGGCTTGCGGGGTTTCGACGGCCGTGCCGGCTTCGATGGCCGGCAGGGTGTCGATGAGCAGGCGGGCGCCGAGGTCGGCGAGGCGGTCGTGGATCGTGCCGGCCGTGTCGTAGCGGCCGATGCGGGTGGTGGCGGTGGCGATCACGGCGCCCTCGTCGAGGCCCTCGCTCATCCGCATGACCTGGACGCCGGTCAGCTCGTCGCCGGCCATGACGGCGCGCTGGATGGGGGCGGCGCCGCGCCAGCGGGGCAGGATCGAGCCGTGCAGGTTGAAGCAGCCGAGGCGGGGAGCGCCCAGGATGCCGGGCTTGAGGATCTGGCCGAAGGCGACGACGACGGCGGCGTCGAGGTCCAGGGCCTGGAAGGCGGCGATCTCGTCTTCGGTCTTCATGGATTTGGGGGTGCGGACGGTCAGGCCGTGGTCGAGGGCGAACTGGTGGACCGGCGAGGGCCTGAGGTCCTGGCCGCGGCCGCGCGGGGCCGGCGGCTGGCTGTAGACGCAGGCGACGTCGTGGCCGGCCTCGAGGAGGGCGGCCAGGCTGACGACGGCGAAGTCGGGGGTGCCGAGGAAGGCGAGACGCATGGCCGGGGCATGTAGCGGTTTGGCGCGGCTGTAGGAAGGGAACCGTCACGGACGGAACCCGGGCGATCACGGTTCGTTGATGGGGTGGAACACTTACGGAGACGTCCCATGCGCTCGCTCATTCTCGCCGCCGCCGCGATTTCGGCCCTGTCGCTGGGCGCCTGCTCGCCGGGCGACCGCGCCGAGGTCAAGGAAGGCGCCGCCGCCGCCGGGACCGAGGTCAAGGAAGCGGCCCACGACATCGCCAACGATCCGGACGTCAAGGAAGCCGGCGCGGCGATCAAGGAAGCCGGGGCCGAGGCGGCCGACGCCGTGAAGGATACGGCGGCCAACGCGCAGGAAGACCTGGCGGCGTCGTCAAACAAGGACAAGGCCGAGGCGGCGAAGGACAAGGCGGACGGGAAGCAGTAGGGGCGAAGATCGGGCGCGGACGTCCCTCCCCGAATTGGGGAGGGCAGGCCCCCCGGGTCCGGCCAAAGGCCGGCCCGAGGACAGGCTACGGCCGGGTGGGGAAGTGGGTCACCACTACCCGCCGGTTAGGCTCCTCAGCGCTTGGTCTCGAAAGTCAGCGACCGACTTCCCCACCCGACGCGCGTAACCGCGCGTCTGCCCTCCCCCAAGTCGGGGAGGGAGATCAGCGCCCTGCCCTCTTTCGAAGCGCTTCGACGAGCCGGTACCCCAGCAGCAGCACCAGCACCCCCGCATAGATAAGCGGTGGGCGGTGGTCGGCCTTCACCAGCATGTAGTAGTGCAGCACCCCGAGCGGGGCGATGACGTAGATCAGGCGGTGGAGGCGTTTCCAGCGGACGGGCCCGAGGGCGCGGATGGCGGCGTTGGTGCTGGTCACCGCCAGCGGGATCAGCAGGACGAAGGCGGTCATGCCGATGGTGATGAAGGGGCGTTTGTAGATGTCCTTGAGCACCGCCGCCCAGTCGAAGAACTGGTCGACGCCGACGTAGGTACACCAGTGCAGCAGCACATAGGCGAAGGCGAACAGGCCGACCGTGCGGCGGAAGCGGATCAGGCGCGGCTGGCGCAGCAGGCGCGCGGCCGGGGTGATGGCCAGGCTGACCAGCACGAAGCGCAGGCCCCAGACGCCGAGCTGGCGGATCAGGGCCTCGATGGGGTTGGCGCCGAGGTCATCGCCGAGCAGGCGCCAGACCAGCCAGGGGATCGGGGCGAAACAGGCCAGCCAGACCGCCGTGTAGACGAGGCGGTCCTTCGTTTTTGGACTCATCAGAAGAACTTCCGCAGGTCCATGCCGGCATAGAGGCCGGCGACCTCGCCGTAGCCGTTGAAGGGCAGGGTCTTGCGGCGGATGAACTCGCCGATGCGGCGCTCGCTGGCCTGGCTCCAGCGGGGATGGTCGACGGCCGGATTGACGTTGGAATAGAAGCCGTACTCGTCGGGCGCCGAGAGGTTCCAGGCGGTGCGCGGCTGGGTCTCGACGAAGCTGATGCGGGTGATGCTCTTGATCGACTTGAAGCCGTATTTCCAGGGTGTGACCAGCCGCATCGGGGCGCCGTTCTGGTTCAGCAGGGTCTGGCCGTAGAGGCCGACGGCCATGAAGGCCAGGGGGTGCATGGCCTCGTCCATCCGCAGGCCCTCGCGGTAGGGCCAGGGCAGGACGGCGCGGCGCTGGCCGGGCATTTCGGAGGGGCGCAGCAGGGTTTCGAAGGCGACGTATTTCGCCTTCGAGGTCGGCTGGTAGCGTTTGAGGATGTCGGCCAGCGGGATGCCGATCCAGGGGATGACCATCGACCAGCCCTCGACGCAGCGCAGGCGGTAGATGCGCTCCTGCAGGGGGGCGGCCTTGAGGACATCCTCGATGTTGTAGGTCCCCGGTCTGGCGCAGGCGCCGTCGACCTTGACCGTCCAGGGGCGGGTCTTGAGCTTGCCGGCATTGCGGGCCGGGTCGGACTTGTCGACGCCGAACTCGTAGAAATTGTTGTAGCCGGTGATGTCCTTGAGGGGGGTGAGCTTTTCGGAGGTGGTGTAGCGGGACTTGGCGGCTTTGAGCGGGGCGGCGGCGACGTCGTCCGGCGCGCAGGCGGCGAGGCCGGTCCCCAGCGCGATGGCCCCGGTCATGAATTCCCGACGGCGCAGGTAGAGGCCGTGCGGGGTGACGTCGTTGTCGGTCAGGTCGCCGGCGTGGCGGATCAGCATGCGGACTCTCCGGCGTTAGCCCCTGTGTGAATGTGGAGCCGATCACGGGCGAGTCAATTGAACGGGACGGATGCGTGTTCGCTCTCCGCCCCCGAGAGGGGGCGGAGGACGGTTCGGAGCGTGAGCGACGGACCAGGAGGCGGGGCTGCGTCGGCGGTTGGTGACTAGCCTTCCACCACCGGCGGAGCCCCCTCGGTTTGGCTCGCTTGCAGCGCTCGCCAAAGGACGGTTCCCCCGCCAAGCGGGGGAGAGCGAACCGCCGGCGGTCGCCTCAGGCCTTCATCGCGGCCACGGCCCGCTGGTAGGCCGGGCGCGCCGCGAGGCCCGCGTGGTAGGCGGCCAGGCGCTCATTGAGGACGCCGCCGAGGGCGCCGCGCCAGATGCCGAGCGCGGTGGCGAAGGCCATGTCGGCGAGGGTGAGGCGGCCGGCGACGAGGTAGTCGCCGTCGCCCAGCTGCGCCTCGATGAAGCCGATCGAGCCGCCGAGCACCTGCTCCAGGACGCCGACCGACCAATTGCGCTTGTGCTCGTCGGGGGCGCCGAACTTCGCCGCCATCAGCGGGTTCATCGACATGCCGACGGCGGTTTCGCTCATCACGGTCAGCTGCAGCACTTTGGCCAGATCCGGGTCCTCCGCCGCCGGCAGCAGCGGGGTCGGGCCGTAGCGCTGGGCGAGATAGAGCAGCATGGCGATGCTCTCGTTGATGGCGACGCCGTCCCCTTCCAGGAAGGGCACGTTGCCGAGCGGGTTGAGGGCCCGGTAGGCGTCGCTGGGCGGGAAGGTCACGGGCGAGAAGCGGTAGGGGACGCCCAGCTCCTCGCAGAGCCACATGACCCGTAGACCCCGGGCCCCGCCCGGGAAGTTGTGGATGGTGAGCATCGTCCCCTCCCCCCTAAGCCGCGACGTCGGCCAGCAGGCCTTCGAGGCGCTGGTAGCCGGCTTCCATGCCGTCGGCCATGCCGCTGGCGGCGGCGGCGTCGCGGATTTCCTGGCTGGCGTAGAGGATGGTGGTGACGATGGTGGTGACGCCGGCGGCGGTCTCGTTGAAGTCGGAGCTGACCAGGCTCTCGCCGCCCATCATGTCGGGCTCGAAGGCCTGGGTGGCGACCAGCTGGCCCGGGAAGTCGACCTCGCGGTGGACGCCGGCCAGGCCGAACTCCGTACCGTCGGCGTCCGAGCGCCAGAGATAGCGGTAGGCGCCGCCGACCCGGGCGTCGATCTCGCAGACCGGCATCGACCAACCGGGCGGGCCCAGCATCCAGCGCGGGATCAGGGCCGGGTCGGTGTAGGCGCGCCAGACCAGCTCGCGCGGGGCGCGGACTGAGCGGGTGACGGTGATCTCGCGGTCGGAGGGGGTGGTGACCTGGGTGGTGAAGGGAGTCCTGGCGGTCATGGGGCGGGTTTCCTCTAGTTCTTGTCGCGGGTTGGAATGACGGCCTGCAGCTCTTCGAGCAGGGCGTCGAGGCGTTGGAAGTTGGCTTCCCAGAGGCGGCGGTAGTCCTCGAGCCAGCCGTTGGCCTCGGCGAGCGGCGCGGCCTCGATGCGGACCGGGCGACGCTGGGCGTCGCGGCCGCGGGTGACCAGGCCGGCCCGTTCGAGGACCTTGATGTGCTTCGAGATGGCCGGCTGGGACATGGCGAAGGGATGGGCCAGGTCGTTGACGCTGGCCTCGCCGGTGGCCAGCCGGGCCAGGATGGCGCGGCGGGTCGGGTCGGCGAGGGCCTGGAAGGTGGCGTCGAGGCGGGCGGCGGGGGTCATTTGATAACCATTTAGTTGTAGAACTGTTTGGTTATATTCATGAGATGAGACGCGAGTCAACGGTGCCTTCTCCCGCTTGTCGGGAGAAGGTGGCGGCGAAGCCGACGGATGAGGGCAGAGCGGAAGGTGGAAGGTTGGCGACGGCGCTGAATGCGCCAGAACGAGGAGCCTCGGCCTGAGCCGGTGCTGCCCTCATCCGACCCGCTTCGCGGGCCACCTTCTCCCGACAAGCGGGAGAAGGGCGCGCCTAAAGGCGCTTAGGCCGCGCGGGCGGCCTTCTTCACCTTGGTGATGGCGCGGTCGCGCTTCAGGCGGCTGAGGTGGTCGATGAAGAGCACGCCTTCGAGGTGGTCCATCTCGTGCTGGATGCAGACGGCGTAGAGGCCGTCGGCGGCTTCCTCGACGGCGGCGCCGTTGTAGTCGAGATAGCGGATGTGGACCTGGTCGGGGCGTTCGACGGTCTCGTAGATGTCGGGCACCGACAGGCAGCCTTCCTCGTAGGGGGCGAGGTTGTCGTTCTTCTCGAGGATCTCGGGATTGACGAAGAAGCGGGGGGCCGGGTCCTCGCCGTCGCGGGCCAGGTCCATGACGATGATGCGCAGCGGCTCGCCGAGCTGCACGGCGGCCAGGCCGATGCCGGGCGCGGCGTACATGGTCTCCAGCATGTCGTCCATCAGGGCGCGGGTCTCGTCGGTGACGGTCTCCACGGGTGCGGACTTCTTCTTCAGCACCGCCAGATCGGCGGCGTTGTCGACGGTGAGGATGCGACGGACGGCCATCAGGCGCAGGTAAGGTCTCGGCCCCCTACCGTCAAGCTGGGCCTAAGGTCGCGGGGTCAATGCTTGTCGGCCGGCGCCGGCTCGGCCGCCAGCTTGGCGAGGGGGCGGACGCCGCCTTCGATCGGCGCCAGCTCGGGGATTTCCTTGTCCTCGTGGTCGACTTTCAGGTCTTCGAAGCGGCGGGCCTGGGTGAGGACCTGGGTCTCGAGGCTGGCGACGAACTGGTTGTAGCGGCCGGTGGCGGTCTCCAGCGCCTTGCCCATGGCGGCGACATGGCCGCCCATCACCGACAGGCGGGCATAGAGGTCGCGGCCGAGCCTGGCGATGTGGTCGGCGTTGGCCGCCTGCTCCTCGACCCGCCAGCCATAGGCGACGGCCTTGCAGAGGGCGAACAGGGTGGTCGGGGTGACGATCAGGACGCGCTTGTCCATAGCCTCGGTCATCAGGTCGGGCAGGCGGTCGAGGGCGGCGGCCAGGAAGCCGTCGCCGGGGACGAACATGGCCACGAAGTCGGGGGAGCGTTCGGCGGCGAACTGGTCCCAGTAGGCCTTGGCGGAGAGGCCCTGCATGTGGGTGCGGACGCTCTGGGCGTGGCGGACCATGGCGGCCTCGCGCAAGACGTCGTCGGTGGCTTCCTGGGCGTCCATGAAGGCGTTGAGCGAGCATTTGGCGTCGATGGCGAAGACCGCGCCGGCCGGCATGCGGACCTTGACGTCGGGGCGGCGGCGGCCCTCCTCGGTGTCGAGGCTGAACTGTTCGACGAAGTCGTACTGGTGGGCGAGGCCGGCGGCTTCGAGGACGTTGCGCAGGGTCTGTTCGCCCCAGCGGCCCTGGACGCCGGCCCCGCGGCGCAGGGCGGCCGACAGCTTGCGGGCCTCAGCCTGGGTGGCGACCGAAGCGTCCATCAGGGCGGCGATCTGGGATTTCAGGCCGCCCTGCTCCTCGGCGCGGGCTTTTTCGACGGCGGTGACCTGGGCTTCGAACTTGGCGAGGGTGTCGGCGACGGGCTTGAGCTGGGCGGCGATGCGCTCCTGGGCCATCAGTTCGCGGTTGCGGAAGGATTCTTCGGTGCGCTTGAGCAGTTCCTCGGCGACGGCGCCGGCCTGTTGCGTCGCCTGGGCTTTCAGCAGTTCGGCGGTGGCCCCGGACTGGTCCTCCAGCATGCGGGCGCGGGCGTCGGCGGTGGTGAACTGCTCGTGCAGGTCCCAGGCCTTGGCCTCGGCGGTGGTGGCGCGGCGGCGCTCCATCAGGGCCCAGGCGAGGGCGACGACCGCCAGCAGGGCGAAGGCGGCGGCGACGATGAGGGCAAGCGTGGCGGCGTTCATGGTTGGTTCTTAGACCAGGCGGGAGAGTCGCGCCATGGGGACCGGTTGCGCGCCAAAGCGCGCTACCGGTCCCCGGTTTGCGGAGGATGTTGGACCGGGCGCGATCCAGACGTCTGGACTGGGGATGGGTCAGCCGCTGGTGCTAACCGGGGACAGGTAGCCCGCCTGAGGGCGGGCAACCGGTCCCCACCGCTAGGCCGGCCGCCGCGCCCGCATCGCTTGCGCGATCGTGCCGTCGTCGAGCCAATCGAGGTCGCCGCCGACGGGGACGCCGCGGGCCAGCATGGTGACGGCGACGTCGAGGTTGGAGAGCCGTTCGGCGATGTAGTGGGCGGTGGTCTGGCCGTCGACGGTGGCGGGCAGGGCGAGGATCACCTCGCGGATCTCGCCTTCGGTGACGCGGGCCGTCAGCTCGTTGATGCGCAGGTTGTCGGGGCCGACGCCGTCGAGGGCCGAGAGCAGGCCGCCGAGCACGTGGTAGCGGCCGCGGAAGGCCCCTGCCCGCTCCATGGCCCAGACGCTGCCGACTTCCTCGACCACGCAGATCAGGGTGCGGTCGCGCAGGCCGTCGGCGCAGAGGCTGCAGGGGTCGCAGGTGTCGAGGCTGCCGCAGACGGAGCAGGTCTTCACATTGGCCTGGGCGTCGGCGAGGGCGCTGGCCAGCGGGCCGAGCAGCTGGTCGCGGCGCTTGAGCAGAGTCAGGGCCGCGCGCCGGGCCGAACGGGGGCCGAGCCCCGGCAGCTTGGCCAGCAGGCTGATCAGACGTTCGATCTCGGGTCCGGCGACGGAGGCCATTGGGGTGTCCGGTGGGCAGAGCGCCCAGTTGTGAACATAGGGGGTGATTCTCCGCTGTTCACCCCTCCTCCGCCGTCATCCTAGGGCTTGTCCCTAGGACCCACGCGTCCGCTTGCTCTAGCGGTGGGATGGAGGTGCGGCCGCGCCTCCATGGCAAGTGCTCGCGGCGGCTGAACCGTAGATCCTAGGCACAAGGCCTAGGATGACGGGGTTAGAACGGCATCCCCGGGATCTTCATCCCGGCCAGCGGGCCGGCGGCGGCCTGCATGAGCTCGGCGGTCTGGGCTTCCAGCTTGCGGCGGGCGTCGGCGTGGGCGGCGACCAGGAGGTCGGCGATGACCTCGCCTTCGCCGGGGGCCAGCAGGGATTCGTCCAGCTCGACGGCGGAGAGTTCGCCGGCGCCCCGGAGCGTCACCTTGACCATGCCGCCGCCGCTCGTGCCCTCGACGACGATGGCGGCGGCCTTTTCCTGGGCTTCGGCCAGCTTGGCCTGCATGGCCTGGGCCTGCTTCATCAGCCCCTGGAGGTCTTTCATGGCGTCTCGCTTCCCTCGCTGAAGAGGCCGCCCATGCTCAGCATCTGGTCGCGGATGGCTTCCGGATTCGATGTCTGCATGGCGTCGTAGGCCTCGAGTTCGATGGGCACATACCAGTGGATCTTGTTCGAATGGTAGGCGTCCCAGACGGCCTGGGCCACTTCCCGCGGCGGGGTCAGGCGCCACATGCCCTCGGTCGGGGCGTTGGCTTTCGCCTCGTCGGGCAGGATGGGGGTGTCGATCATCCCGGGCAGGGTGTCGGCGGCGCGGACGCCGTGGGCGCGCAGCTCGACCGAGAGGGCCTCGGTCAGGCCCTTCACCGCATGTTTGGTGGCCGAATAGACGGCGATGTTGGGGATGCCGAAGATGGCCGAGGACGAGGAGGTGGTGAAGCAGAGGCTGCCCGGCGTCGCTTTCAGCAGCGGCGCGGCCAGGTGGATGCCCGAGAGGACGGCGACGAAATTGATGTTCACGACATCCATGACGTCCTGCCACGGCTGGTCGATGAAGGGTCCGCCACGGCCGATGCCGGCGTTGTTGAACAGCAGGTCGAGCTTGCCGTCGGTGGCCTTGGCGAAGGCGTCGAGCGCGGCGGCGTAGGCGGTGCGGTCGGTGACGTCGAGGACCTGGGTCAGGACCTTGTCGCCGAGTTCGGCCTTGAGGGCGCCCAGGCCCGCGGTATTGACGTCGACGGCGCCGACGAACCAGCCTTCGCCCGCGAACAGCCGGGCGGTCTCCAGGCCCATGCCCGAGGCGGCGCCGGTGATGAAGATGGATTTGCGGCCGTTGGCTGCGGTCATGGACGTCTCTCCCGTGGCCTGAAGGATCAGTCTTCGTCCTCAGGTTCCACCGGAGGTTCGCTAGCCGCTTCCCCCTGCGGAATGGCAAGCTGCTTGACGCCGAGGATCTCGGCGCCGGGGAAGGCGTCCATGACCGAGCGGACGAAGGGGTCAGCCTCGATCTCGAGGCGGGCTTCCTTCTGCTCGCGTTTCTGCTTTTCCCAGGCGGTTTCGGCCCCGCCGCCGCCCTCGGCCGCGACCAGCCAGGGCTGGCCGGTCCATTCCTTGAGGCGGGAGACCAGGCGGCCGGCGAAGTTGGCCGGGGTGTTGGGGGCCGGCTCGTAGACGATGGCGCCGGGGCGGTAGCTGACGAGGCGCAGGTAGCGGTCGACGTCGAGCTTCATGCCGATGTCGCGCTTGGCCTCGATCAGCTTGAGGACGTCGTCGAAGGTGGCCAGGGCGACGGTTTCGGTTTGCGCGGCGACCTGGGCGACCGGCTGGGCGAAGCGGGCCTGGGCGACCGCGCCGCCGCCGCCGGAGGACTGGCCGCCGCCGCCGCCGCCGGAAGGACCGCCGGGCAGCGGGTCGCCGTCGCGCAGGGCCTTGAGGGCTTCCTCGGGACCGGGAAGGTCGGCGGCGTAGGTCAGGCGGATGAGGGCCATCTCGACGGCGGCGCTGGGATCGGGGGCGCGGCGGACCTCGTCATGGGCTTTGAGCAGCATCTGCCAGAGGCGCGAGAGGCTGCCCGCGCTGGCCAGGGCGCCGACGGCCGCCAGGCGCTGGGCCTGTTCCTTGGGCATGGCAAGCGCGTCGGGGCCGAGGGCTTTGGAGACGGCGGCCTGGTGGCTGTGTTCGAGCAGGTCGAGGACCACCTGCACCGGGTCGGCGCCGAAGCCCCAGAGGGTGCGGAAGGTGGCGATGGCGGCGCCGGTCTCGCCGCGCATGACCTGTTCGAAGAGTTCGATGGTCTGGCTGCGGTCGGCCAGGCCCAGCATGTCCTGGACGACCTTGGCCGGGACGATCTGGCCGGGATCGGTCTGGACGATGGCCTGGTCGAGGATGGAGAGGCCGTCGCGGACGCTGCCCTCGGCGGCGCGGGAGATCAGGGCGATGCCCTCGGCCTCGACCTTGGCGCCTTCCAGGTCGGTGATCTTCTGCAGGTGGGCGGCCAGCACCGGCGGCTCGACGCGGCGCAGGTCGAAGCGCTGGCAGCGGGAAAGGATGGTCACCGGCACCTTGCGGATCTCGGTGGTGGCGAAGATGAACTTGGCGTGCGGCGGCGGCTCTTCCAGCGTCTTCAAGAGGGCGTTGAAGGCCGCCGTCGACAGCATGTGGACTTCGTCGATGACGTAGACCTTGTAGCGGGCCTCGACCGGCGAATAGCGCACGCCGTCGAGCAGCTCGCGCATCTCGTCGACCTTGGTGCGGCTGGCGGCGTCGAGCTCCAGCACGTCCATGTGGCGGCCATCGCGGATGGCGGCGGAGTGGAGGCCATCGACGCTGAGGTCCATCGACGGCTGATGGACGGTGTCGCTTTCGTAGTTCAGCGCCTGAGCCAGCAAGCGGGCGGTCGTGGTCTTGCCGACGCCCCGCACGCCGGTGAGCATGAAGGCGTGAGCGATGCGGCCCGAGGAGAAGGCGTTGGTCAGGGTGCGAACCATCGCCTCCTGGCCGATCAGGTCGTCGAAGGTGCGCGGCCGGTACTTGCGGGCCAGCACGGTGTAGGCCGGCATGTCGGCCAGCGCCGGCGAGGGTGCGGCGGGCGGCGGCACGGGAACCTGGGGCTCCGGATCGGGCTCGCCGAAGATGTCGACGGTCAGGGTGTCGCGCTCCTCCGCCTCGGCGGCGGGCTCGTCTTCATCCCAGGGCGGTGCGGTGTCGGACATCGAGGCCTGTTTTGGGTCCGTGCGTCCTTCGACACGCCGCTCCGCGGCTGCTCAGGATGACGAACAGAAGTAGAATCTGTCGGGTCGTCCCCACTCTACGTCATCCTGAGCAGCGCTCGCCAGAGCGCGTGTCGAAGGACGCACCATCGTGAAGCTTCAAGATGAGGGGAAAGGTGGAGACCGGACGACGACCCGGAGCAAATCTCGTTGTGGCTGCTGCCTTCCGGCCCTGACCAGGTTGGCGAGGACTCCGCCCATCGCCGATCTCCGAGGCCTATATCGCGATGGAAGGGCGCCGATGCAAGGTCCTTCCTTGTCGCGGGCGCGGGAGGGATGGCACAAAGGGACCCATGCCTCTCTCCGCCATCGCCAACGTCTTCACCGGCAACCCCCTCGACCGCGCCAGCGAGCGACGGCCCGACGCCGCCTGGCTGGAGGAGAAGCTGAGCGACCCCGGCTCCCTGGCCGTGGCCCTGTGGAACGGGGCGCCGCTGACCGAGACGACGGACGGCAAGACCCAGCTCAGCTACCTGCCGGCGGCCATGGCGCGGGAGCTGTCGAACGGCTGGGAGCGGCTGCTGTTCATGGGGCTGTGGAAGGACACCGCCGTGTTCGCCCTGGACCTCGAGGGCGGCGTCGATCCGGCCGAGGGGCCGCTGCAGGGGCTGGGCCGGTTCCAGGACCTGCGGGCCATGGCGATGATCCTGCCGGGGACGGAGGCGGCCATCGCGGCGACGGCCAAGGGCATGTTCGAATGGCGGCGCAAGCATCGCCACTGCGCCAACTGCGGCGAACAGAGCGTGCCGGCCGAGGGCGGCTGGAAACGGGCCTGCCCGGCCTGCAAGGCCGAGCACTTCCCGCGCACCGACCCGGTGTCGATCATGCTGGCCACCCATGAGGGCCGCTGCCTGATGGGACGGCAGGCGATCTGGCCAAAGGGCATGTATTCGGCCCTGGCCGGGTTCCTGGAGCCCGGCGAGAGCATCGAGGAATGCTGTGCTCGCGAACTGAAGGAAGAGGCCGGGTTGAACGCCGTGTCGGTGCGCTACCACTCGACGCAGCCCTGGCCCTACCCGTCATCGCTGATGATCGGGCTGATCGCCGAGGTCGATTCGGACGAGGCGACGCCGGACCAGACCGAACTGGAAGCGGTGCGCTGGTTCACCAAGACAGAAGCGCGCCAGCTGTTGGCCGGGGAGTTGGAGGGCCTGTTCTGCCCTCCGCCCCTGGCTATCGCCCACCAGCTGTTGAAGAGCTGGGCGAACGAGGACTAGGCGAAGGCGTCCAGGGCCACGCAGCCGGCCCAGACCATCAGCACGATGGTCGACAGGGCGAACACCAGGAAGCGCAGGGGCACCCGGTTGATGGTGTTCTGGATCAGGCTGTGGAGGATGCGCAGGGCGACGTAGCCCCAGGCGAGGCCGGCCGTGAACGGCGACTGCAGGCCGGCCAGGTAGGTGATGAAGGCCAGCGCATAGAAGATGGTCGGCTGTTCCATCAGGTGGTTGTAGTTGTTGGCCACCTGGCGGACGCCGTCCGGCAGCACGTCGAGGCTGCCGGGGAAGCGGGCGGCCTGCGCGTCGAGCTTGGCCTTGCCCATGGCCGGCAGGCGGGTGGCGTACATCCACAGCCAGACCAACAGCGACCAGATCACCAGCACCAAGGCCGGCGCCAGAACGGACTCGAACGCGGACTGTCCCTGGAACGTCATGTTTCGCCCTCCCCGGCGGTTGTTGTGGGGGGACGCTAGCAGTTCCTCCCCCATCGGGGGAGGGGGACCACGCGCGGACACGCGCGTGGTGGAGGGGTCCCCACCGGCGGATCAGCTTCAGACTGGTTTACCCGCTGGCTTGAGCGGTGACCCCCTCCGTCAGCGGCTTCGCCGCTGCCACCTCCCCCGAGAGGGGGAGAAACTAGCGCAGGTCGAAGTCAGCCGCGTTCGGCGCCCGCGTCGCCTCCCAGTAGTCGACCAGCGGGAAGGGCCAGTTCTGGCTGACCCGGCCCTTGGCGTTCTTGTACCAGCTGGTGACGCCCGGGGCGCCCCAGGCCATCTGGGCGTTGGCTTCGTCGACGCGGGCGTTGAAGGCGTCGTGGACGCCCTGCTTCACCTCGATGGCCTTGGCGCCCTTGTCGACCATGAGGCGTAGGGCCTCGACGACGTAACGGACCGAGGCTTCGGAGAAGAAGATGATCGAGCCGTTGACGACGATGTTGGTGTTGGGGCCATAGAGCATGAAGAAGTTGGGGAAGCCCGGCGCCGTCATGCCGAGATAGGCGCGGGCGTCGCCGTCCCAGGCGTCGTGCAGGGCGACGCCGCCCTTGCCGACCACCGTCATGGGCGTGAGGAACTGGCTGGCCTTGAAGCCGGTGCCGTAGATCAGGACGTCGGCCGCGTGTTCGGCCCCGTCGGCGGTGACGACGCCGTTTGAGGTGACCGCGGTGACCGGCTGGGTGACCAGGTCGACGTTCTGCCTTCGCAGGGCCTCGATCCAGACGCCGTTGTCGCGCAGGGCGCGCTTGCCGCCGAACGGGTATTGCGGGGTGACGGCCTCGAACAGGGCCTCGTCGCCGCCGGTCTGTTCGCCAATCTTCATGACCAGGAGTTCGCGCAGGCCGGCGCTGGCCTCGCTGATGGTGCCGGCCGGGCCGTTCCAGGCGGGGTCGGTCTTCACCGCCTCGTAGACGCCGTCGGTCATCGTCCAGAACAGGTAGAAGCGGTACCATTTGTCGTAGAAGGGCACGTGCTCGAGCAGGGCCTTTTTCCCCTCCCCGACCGTGTCGTGATAGTCGACCGTCGGCGCCAGCCAGGGCGGCGAGCGCTGGAAGACGGTGACCTGGGCGGCCTCGGGGGCGATCTTCGGCACGAACTGGAAGGCGCTGGCCCCGGTGCCGATGACGGCGACGGTCTTGCCCTTCAGGTCGACCGAATGGTCCCAGCGGGCCGAGTGGAAGTTCGGGCCCTTGAAGAGGTCGCGGCCGGGGATGTTGGGGAAATTGGGCTGGTTGAGCTGGCCGACGGCGCTGATCACGGCGTTGCCGGTGAAGGTTCGGCCGTCCTTGCTGGTGACGGTCCAGGTCGAGCCGGCTTCGTCGTAGCGGGCCTCGGCGACCTCGGCTCCGAACTGGATGTGCTCGCGCAGGCCGTACTTGTCGGCCAGGCGCTGGAAGTAGCGCAGCAGGACGTCCTGGGTGGAGTAGCGCTGGGGCCAGTCGTGGTTGGGCTCGAAGCTCAGCGAATAGAGGTGGTTGGGGGTGTCGACGCGGCAGCCGGGGTAGCTGTTCTCCAGCCAGGTGCCGCCGACGTCGGGGTTCTTGTCGAGGATGGTGAAGCCGATGCCGGCCTGCTGCAGGCGGATGGCGGTCAACAGGCCCGACATGCCGGCGCCGATGATGATGACCTTGAGATCGGCGGCGGCCTGCTTCTCCTGCGGCGTCCAGGTCGGGCGGTCGGCGTCGACGCCCTCGAGGCCGAGCTGTTCCATCAGCATGGGGCCGTAGCGTTCGGGGATCTCGGCCCCGGCCACGAAGTCCATCATGAAGCGGACCTGCTCGGCCGTGGGCGGGGGCGGCAGGGGTTTGCCGTTGGCGTAGTCGGTCAGGGCCTGGCGGGCGAGGTCGTGGATGGCCTGGGTGTCGGCGTCGGAGAGGCCGCCCTGGCCGTCGCCCAGCACCTCGTAGACGGGGCGGCGGGCCTCGGTCAGGTGGTCGGTGTTGCCGGTCAGGTGGACCAGGGCGACCATCAGGCTGGGGATGTGGGCCTCGGCCAGGGCCAGGTCGAGATCGAGGCCGGTCAGCGCCGATTGCGGTTTGGCATGGGTGTCGCCGTCCATGGAAAGCTCCTGGTCTGTCCTCGCGGCGCCTCTGCGGGCGCTCGTTTGGGGCACTGTAGGCCTTCGGCGGGCGGTGGGAAGATTGACGTCGCGGCGCCGCGCGGAGGTTTGATCGCGGCGGCGGGGCGGCTAGGCTCAGGGCATGGGCAAGATCATCGCGCTGCTGAGGGCCATCAACGTCGGCGGGACCGGCAAGGTGGCCATCGCCGACCTGCGAAAGCTGGTCGAGGACGAGGGCTTCACGGCGGTGAAGAGCTATATCGCCAGCGGCAATCTGGTGTTCGAGGGGGCGGGGAAACCCGAGGCGCTCGAAGCGCGGTTCGAGGCTGCGGCGGCGAAGGGGCTGGGGCTGAAGAGCGACTGGATCCTGCGCACGCCGGCGGAATGGACGGCGATGATCGAGGCCAATCCGTTCGTCGCGTTCTCGAAGGCGACGCCGAGCAAGTACCTGGTGACGGTGTTCAAGACGGAGCCGGATCCGGCGCGGCTGGGCGAGGTGGCGGCGATGGCGACGTTCGGCGAGGAGATGAAGCTGGTCGGGCGGGCGCTCTACGTCTGCTTCCCGGAAGGGTCGGGGAATTCGAAGCTGGCCGGGGCGGCGATCGAGAAGCGGCTCGGGGCGCGCGGCACGGCGCGGAACTGGAACACGGTGCTGAAGCTGGCGGAGATGGCCGACGTGAAACTCTGATCCTTCTCCCGACAAGCGGGAGAAGGAACCAGGGTGTCGCTACCGCAAGCTGGCGTTGATGTCCGACAGCGCAGCCGAACCAGGGGTCAAGTCTGCCGTATTCAACTCATTCAGCGGCGTTGACGTGGTGCCCAAGGCGTCGTGCAGGTCTTCGGCTTCCGGATCGACGTAGAGCAGCCCGGTCACCACCTCCCCCGCCGCCGCCCGTTCCTGCAGGAAGCCCATGGCGCGGACGCGGTCGGTGGGGTCGTAGTCGGCGGCCAGCTTGCGCAGGGTGAGGACCGTGCCGTCGTGCTGTTCGACCTGGATGGTGGAGCCTTCCGAATATTCCGCCGTGATCGGCGAGCGCCCGATCATCACGTCGAGGCGGTTGACGGCCTCGTTGTGCTCGCGGACCCAGTCGAAGCTCTTGGTGCTGCCGGCGTGGTTGTTGAAGGCGATGCAGGGGCTGATGGTGTCGATGAAGGCGGCGCCCTTGTGGCGCAGGGCGGCCTTGATCAGGGGGACCAGTTGGGTCTTGTCGCCGGAGAAGCTGCGGGCCACGAAGGTGGCGCCGAGCTGCAGGGCCAGGCTGACCATGTCGATGGCGCTGTCGTGGTTGACGACGCCCTTCTTGGACTTCGATCCCTTGTCGGAGGTGGCGCTGAACTGGCCCTTGGTCAGGCCGTACACGCCGTTGTTTTCGACGATATAGGTCATGTTGACCCCGCGCCGGATCGAGTGGGCGAACTGGCCAAGGCCGATGGAGGCCGAGTCGCCGTCGCCGCTGACGCCGAGATAGACCAGGCTGCGGTTGGCGAGGTTGGCGCCGGTCAGCACCGACGGCATGCGGCCGTGGACGGTGTTGAAGCCGTGGCTGGCGCCGAGGAAATAGTCGGGCGTCTTGGACGAACAGCCGATGCCCGACAGCTTGGCCAGGCGGTGGGGTTCGAGGTCGAGCTCGAAACAGGCCTGGACGATGGCGGCGCTGATGCTGTCATGGCCGCAGCCGGCGCAGAGGGTCGAGACCCGGCCCTCGTAGTCGCGGCGGGTGTAGCCGACGGCGTTGGGCTGCAACGACGGGTGGGCGAATTTCGGCTTGGCGATGTAGGTCATTTGGCCATCTCCGAGCTGGGCGACACCGGCGCGCCCATCTGGGCCGAGATTTCTTTGGTGATGAAGCGGGCGGTGATCGGCGCCCCTTCGTAGTGGAGGATCTTGACCAGCCGGGCCGGGTCGACGCCGCCCTCGGCCATCAGCAGCGTACGCAGCTGGGCGTCGCGGTTCTGTTCGATGACGAAGACCAGGTCGTGGCGGTCGATGAACTCGAACACCTCGCCCGGGAAGGGGAAGGCGCGGACGCGCAGGGCGTCGACGTAGAGGCCCTTGGCTTCCAGCGTCGCCATGGCTTCGTCCATCGCCGGACCGGTCGAGCCGTAGTGAATGACGCCGAAACGGGTGGGCTTGGAGGCCTTCTGCTCGATGGGGGCCGGCACCAGGCCCTTGGCCGTTTCGAACTTCTTGAGCAGGCGCTCCATGTTGTCGACGTAGACCGCGCCCTCCTCGCTGTAGCGGGCGTAGCGGTCGCGGCTGGTGCCGCGGGTGAAGTAGGCGCCCTTGCTGGGGTGGATGCCGGGATAGGTGCGGTAGGGCACGCCGTCGCCGTCGACGTCGAGGTAGCGGCCGAAGTTGACGCCGTCCTCGAGCATCCGGGCGGTCATCACCTTGCCGCGGTCGAGTTGTTTGGCGTCGTCCCACTGGAAGGGCTCGGTCAGCCACTCGTTCATCCCCATGTCGAGGTCGAGCATGACGAAGATGGTGGTCTGCAGCCGGTCGGCGAGGTCGAAGGCCAGGGCCCCGAACTCGAAGCATTCGCCGGGGTCCCGCGGCATCAGCAGGACGTGCTTGGTGTCGCCGTGACTGGCGTAGGCCGCTGACAGGATGTCCGACTGCTGGGTGCGGGTCGGCATGCCGGTCGAGGGGCCGCCGCGCTGGACGTCGAAGATCACGGCCGGGATTTCGGCGAAGTAGCTGAGGCCGATGAATTCCTGCATCAGGCTGATCCCCGGACCCGAGGTGCAGGTGAAGGCGCGGGCCCCGTTCCAGCCGGCCCCGACCACCATGCCGATCGAGGCGATCTCGTCCTCGGCCTGGACGATGGCGAATTTCGCCTCGCCGGTGTCCTTGTCCATCCGCAGCTTGCCGCACCAGTCGGTGAAGCCTTCGGCCAGGCTGGTCGAGGGGGTGATCGGATACCAGGCGCAGACCGTGGCCCCGCCGTAGACGGCGCCGAGGGCGGCGGCGTTGTTGCCCTCGATGAAGATGCGGTTGCCGACGCCGTTGGCGGTTTTGACTTGGAGGCCCAGCGGTTTCAGGTTCTCGCGGGCGTAGTCGATGCCGATGTGGAAGGCCTCGATATTGGCCGGGATCAGCTTGGGCTTGTTCGCGAACTGCTCGGCCAGCAGGGTCTCGATGACGGCGTTGTCGATGCCCAGCAGATAGGTCAGCACGCCGATGTAGATGATGTTCTTGAACAGCTGGCGCTGGCGCGGGTCGCTGTAGGCCATGTTGCAGAGCCGCTGCAGCGGGGCGCCGATGACGGTGATGTCGTTGCGGAAGCGCTCGGGCGGCATCGGCCGGGTCGAGTCGTAGAACAGGTAGCCGCCGGGCTCGATCTCGGCGACGTCCTTGTCCCAGGTCTGGGGGTTCATGGCGACCATCAGGTCGACCCCGCCCCGCCGGCCCATCCAGCCCTCGCCGCTGACCCGGACCTCGTACCAGGTCGGCAGGCCCTGGATGTTGGAGGGGAAGATGTTGCGGGCGGCGACCGGCACGCCCGAGCGCAGGATCGACTTGACGAACAGGCCGTTGGCGCTGGCCGAGCCGGAGCCGTTGACGTTGGCGAATTTGACGACGAAATCGTTGGTTGCAGTGATAGGCACGATCCTAAACTCCCCCCCTACCGCTCATCCCGGCGAATGCCGGGACCCATCCGCCAGAGCGCGGACGGGGCAGGCAAATCAGAGAGCAACCTTCAGACATCACAGCCCTACGAACTGGGTCCCGGCATTCGCCGGGATGAGCGGAAGCAAGGGGGAAACTCACCTGCAGCCCCCCGCCTGGGTGGTGTTGAGCAGGAACTTCTGCATGTCCCAGGCCCCGGTGGGGCAACGTTCGGCGCAGAGCCCGCAGTGGAGGCAGACGTCCTCGTCCTTGACCATCACCCGGCCGGTCGGCAGGGCGCCGGAGACGTAGAGGTCCTGGGTGAAGTTGATGGCCGGGGCCTTCAGCCGTGTCCGCAGGTCGGGCTCCTCACCGTTGGCGGTGAAGGTGATGCAGTCGGTCGGGCAGATGTCGACGCAGGCGTCGCACTCGATACAGGCCGGGACGCTGAACACCGTCTGGACGTCGCAGTTGAGGCAGCGCTGGGTCTCGGCGTAGGCGAGGTGCTCGTCGAAACCGAGTTCGACCTCGTTCTTGATCGACGACAGGGCCAGCGTGGTTTCCATCAGCGGCACCTTGCGGCGCTCGTCGAGGGAGATGTCGTTGTCGTAGCTCCACTCGTGGATGCCCATCTTCTGGGAGGCCAGGGTGACGCCGGGCGGCGGGCGCAGGGTGACATCCTGGCCCCGGCAGTAGAGGTCGATGGAGACCGCCGCCTCATGGCCGTGGGCCACGGCCCAGATGATGTTCTTGGGCCCGAAGGCGCTGTCGCCGCCGAAGAAGACCTTGGGGTTGGAGGACTGGAAGGTGGTCTCGCCGACCACCGGCATGCCCCATTTGTCGAAGTCGAGGACTTCGCGCTCGATCCAGGGGAAGCTGTTCTCCTGGCCGATGGCGACAAGGACGTCGTCGCATTCGAAATGCTGGTCGGGTTCGCCGGTGGGTTTCAGGGCGCGGCGGCCGTCCTCGCCGGTCTGCCAGGCGACCTTCTCGAACCAGACGCCGGTCAGTTGGCCGGCCTCGTGGGTGACGCTCCTGGGGACCAGGAAGTTGAAGATCGGGATGCCTTCATGCATCGCGTCCTCCTTCTCCCAGGGGCTGGCCTTCATCTCGTCGAAGCCGGAGCGGACGATGACCTTGACGTCGTCGCCGCCGAGCCGGCGCGAGGTGCGGCAGCAGTCCATGGCGGTGTTGCCGCCGCCCAGCACGATGACGCGGCGGCAGATCTTCTCGACGTGGCCGAAGGAGACGGAGCTCAGCCAGTCGATGCCGACGTGGATGTTGGCGGCCGCTTCGGCGCGGCCTGGCACGTCGAGGTCACGGCCGCGCGGGGCGCCGGTGCCGACGAAGATGGCGTCGTAGGGCTCGGCCAGCATGCCCTGCAGGCTGGTGACTTCCTGGTTGAGCACCAACTCCGGACCGAGCGCGGTGATGTAGCCGACCTCTTCGTCGATCACCTCTTCGGGCAGGCGGAAGCGCGGGATCTGGCTGCGGATCATGCCGCCGCCCTTGTGCTCGCGGTCGTAGATGACGACCCTGTAGCCGAGCGGGGCCAGGTCGCGGGCCACCGTCAGGCTGGCCGGACCGGCCCCGACGCAGGCCACCGTCTTGCCGTTCCAGTTGGTGTTGGGGGTCGGCATGCGGCCGTTCAGCTCGCCCTTGTTGTCGGCGGCGGCGCGCTTGAGGCGGCAGATGGCGACGGGCTCGTCCTCGACCCGGCCGCGGCGGCAGGCCGGCTCGCAGGGGCGGTCGCAGGTCCGCCCGAGGATCCCCGGGAAGACGTTGGACTTCCAGTTGACCATGTAGGCGTCGGCGTACCGACCCTGGGCGATCATCCGGATGTATTCGGGGACCGGGGTATGGGCCGGACAGGCCCACTGGCAATCGACCACTTTATGAAAGTAATCAGGCGACTCGATATTCGTCGGTTCCAACTCCGGAACGCTCCTCTTCCCCCGCTCCCGTGTCTGAGAGAAGTGACGAAGCCGCTACCGGGCGACCACGCCCTTACGCCCGCACAGAATGCACTTAAACGGACGTTAGACCCGCGAGTCATGCCGGGACAAGGGGGAAAGGGCCCTGCGGGAACGCTTATCGCCGCAGGGGAGAGTGGTCACTCGTCCGGCGGCGTGGCGCGCGAGGTATTGCCCGAAGAGGCGGCGTCGTCGGCGATCTGATCGTCGGTGTCGGGATCGATTCCGGGCGAGGGGTCGCGTTGAACCGGCGCGGCCTTGGTTTCGGCCTTGGGAGCGGGAGCCGGCAGGGCCGGTGTTTCCGGCGCGATGTCCTGGGCGCTCTCGGCGGCCTCGTCGGCGGCCGTGCGCGGGTCGAAGTCACCGCGGGTCTCGCGGCTCATGAAGGCCAGCAGGGCCAGGGTCACCGCCACCCCGACCAGGAAGCCGACCACACCCCAGAAGAACCCGCCGCCACCGCGCTTCTCAGCCATAACTCAAGTCCCCTGCCAGGTTCTGACCCGGCCAATGTCCACGTGAACGAATCCACTGTCCGCATAGTAGCCGACGCCGCCGCCCTTGAGGGCCAGGGCGGCGTCTCGGAAGGCGGTCAGGGCGACGTCGTTGAGACGCACGTCCATGGCCTTGCCCTCCATATGCATCGATTTGGTGGCCACCTCGCTCTTGCCGTTCACCTGGGCGCTGCGGTCCTGCAGCGCGGCGTTGGTGACCGGCGACCGGAAGGCGGAGATGATGCGGTAGGGCTCGGTCGAGCCGAAGCCCCGCTGCAGGGTGAAGAGAATGTCGAGCAGCCGCACGTCGATGGGGTGCTCTTCGGTCGAGCGGAAGTCGCGAAGCAGCTTCTTGACGCTCATCAGCCCGTCCCAGACGTAGCCGCCGTCCTTCCAGTAGACGACGTCGAGCTCTTCGTTGGTGTGCAGGTGGCGGAAGGCCAGGCGCCGCGGGCCGTCCGGCGGCGGCTGCACGGGTGTTGGGGCGAGGTTGAGGTCCTCGGCGCTGACCGGTTCGGACGGCGGCTCTTCCTGGGCGACGGCGGCGCGGGTCAAGAGGCCGACGGAGGCCGCGGCCAGCAGGCCGGGCCCGGCTTTCAGCAGGGTCCGGCGGTCGGTCACGCAAGCGTCCCCTGCGCCGCGATGCGCTGCATCAGCAGGGTGTCCCAGCCATAGGGGTCGGAGCGGAAGTTGACGCCGCCGTCGCGGGTCACATAGGCGGTCCAGTAGAGCAGGAAGACCTCGACCGGCCGCTGCACCGTGGCCCGGGTGGTCTTGCCGCCGGCGATGGTGGCGTCGATCTGCTCAGGCGTCCAGACGGGGTCGTCGGCCAGGATGTGGCGGGCCAGGGCCATCGGCTTTTCGAGGCGCACGCAGCCGTGGCTGGCCAGGCGGCTGTAACTGGCGAAGCGGCCCTTGGACGGGGTGTCATGCAGGTAGACCGCATAGCGGTTGGGGAAGTCGAACTTGATCAGGCCCAGCGCGCTGCCCGGTCCCGGGGCCTGCTGCAGGCCGCCGCCCGGCAGGATGCGGAAGCCGGCGCTGGCCAGGTAGCCGCGGCCCTTGGGCAACAGTTCGTTCTTGGCGATGCCGGCCGGCACGTTCCACGGCGGATTGAGCACGATGGCGTTGATGGTCGAGCGCAGCATCGGAGTCTCGGACCCCGGCTTGCCGGTCACGGCCCGCATCGACATCGTCGCCTCGTCGCCCTCGAACACGGTCAGCACGGCGGCGGCGATGTTCACCTGGATGCGGTGCTCGGGCAGCGACTGGGGCAGCCAGCGCCAGCGCTCCATGTTGGCCAGGATCTGGTCGAGGCGGCGCTCGACGGGGACGTTGAGCTGGAAGCGCAGGCCGGCGGAGAAGACCCCGGTCGGCTCCTGGCCGAAGCGGCGCTGGGCGCGCTTGACGGCCTCGGTCAGTTCCTCGTTGTAGACGGGCGTGGCCAGGGCGCCGACGGGGGCGCCGGGCGGCAGCATGGCCACCGACTCGGGGGCGGCCTTGTCTTCCTGCGCCAGGCGGGCGCGCAACAGTTCGACCATCGGACCGACGGCGCCGGGTTTGAGGTCGACTTCGGGCATCGGGCTGAATCCGCCGGCGGTCTGAAGCTCGCGGTACTGGACCAGGGCCTTCTGCAGCACCTGATAGCCGGCGTAGGGCGGCGGCAGGCTGTTCAGCCAGCTCTGCACCCGGTTGTTGGCGACGGCGGCGGCGAGGCCGGGCGTGGGGTCGAAGGCCTCGGGGCGCAGGCCCCAGTCGTCGCGGAATCCCGACTCGGGCAGGCGGCCGGAATGCACGGCTTTTGCGTAGCGCAGCGAGGCGGCGACGAGGGCGGCGTTGTCGGTTCCGCGCGGGGTGAAGGCGCCGGGAGCGAAGCCGTGCAGGGGCGCGTTGTCGAGGGCGCGGCGGAGCTGGACGGCCTGTTCGGGACTGGGGTTGATCGGGCCTGGCGCGGCCGGGCCGCGCAATGGCTGAGCCGATGCCGGACCCAGCGCCGATAGCGCCGCCAGCCCCAGGAAGATACTCGCGACTGCCCCGACCCTACGCCCCGTCGACACCGAGATAGACCCCATCAAATAGCCTTCGCTCAAACGTTAACGCACGTTCTCACGGAAGGCGCCATGGTGACTCCTGTTACGCGAGCGCGCGGTTCCATGATTTGGTGATATGCGGCGTTCCGGCAACGGTTGAAGCGGGGTGGAGCATGCGAAATCTGCTGTTGGGCGCGGTGGTTGCGGCGCTGTTGGCGGGGGCCGCGAGCGCGGCCGAGCCGGCGCTGGTGCTGAGCCGCACGGTTCAGGGCCCCGTCGACGGAACCCTGGTCCGGGCTGGCGACGGGCTGGCGCTGCTGACCGACAAGGGGCTGGTGCGGCTGGACGGCGGGGCTGGACCGGCGGCCTGGGCCCCGGAGGGCTGGGTGGTCCCGACGCCGCCCGGGCGGCGCTGGGTGCTGGCGGTCGAGAGGCCGAGCACGGGCGGCTTCATGGAACCACAGCTGCGCGGCAAGATGGTGGTCGGCGACCTGACCGCGGCCCAGCCGTTCAGCGAGCATTCGCAGGTGGTGCACAACGCCGCCTGGCCGGTGGCGGCGGTCGAGAATCCGGACGGCTCGCTGACCATGCTGGTCTGGGCCAAGGCGGCGCCGTTCGTCACCGAACCGGGCTACCGGCTGGTGCGCTGGACGCCGGGGACCTCGACCCGCACGGCGGTGCTGGCCGACTGGCCGGGCGGGGCCGCGGAACTGGGCCCCTCGCGGATGATGCCGGACGGGGCCGGCGGCTTCAGCCTGCTGAGCCGGCTGGGCGAGGAGTCCGAATGCGGCCGCAAGGCCGGCTTCGCCCTGACCACCATCACCCCCGACCTCAAGGTCGAGCGCGGGGCCAGCGTCTGCCTGGGCGAGGCCTTCACCCCCTTCACCACCGAGATCCTGGCGTCGGCGCGGACCGAGCGGGGTCCGGTCTGGTACGTCAGCGGCAAGCAGGCCGGCGCCCACCGCATCGGCCGGATCGGCGCCGTCGGCGGGGTGCTGAAAGCCAAGACCCTGGGCGAACTGCCGGCCGGCGACATCACCTCCATGGCCTCGGACGGGACCGACCTGCTGCTGGTCCAGGGCGGGAAGGTGTCGCGCCTCGGCGCCGACGGCGAACCGGTGAAGGTCGAGGTTCCGGCCCCGACCTGCGACGGCCGCAAGGCCGGCGGCAAGCGGGCGGTCAGCGTCGCGGCCATCGATGGGCGGCTGCATTTGCTGGCCGCCGCCGACGGTTGCGTCAATGTCTGGCGGTACTAGCGCGTCCCGTACAGCCGGTCGCCCGCGTCGCCGATGCCGGGGCGGATGAAGCCCTGCGGGTCGAGTTCGCGGTCGATGCCGGCGCACCAGATGTGGACGCCGGGGTGGTCGCCCTGCAGGCGGGCGATGCCTTCGGGGCAGGCCAGGATGCAGACGAAGGAGAGGTCGGACGCGCCCTGTTCCTTCAGCCGCTCGACGGCGGCGCTGGCGGTGCCGCCGGTGGCCAGCAGCGGATTGATGACGATGACCTGGCGCTCGGACATCGTCTCGGGGACCTTCAGATAGTATTCGACGGCGACCATGGTGGTGGGGTCGCGGTAGAGGCCGATGTGGGCGACGCGGGCGCTGGGGACCAGGCTGAGCATGCCCTCCAGCATCCCCTCCCCGGCCCGCAGGATGGGGGCGAAGACCAGCTTCTTGCCGGCGATCTGCGGCGACCGGGTGGTTTCGAAGGGGGTTTCGACGTCCCGGTCCTCGAGGGTCAGGTCGCGGGTGGCCTCGTAGCAGAGCAGGATCGAGACCTCGCGCATGATCTCGCGGAAGGTCTTGGTCGAGGTGTCCTTGTCCCGCAGGCGGGTCAGCTTGTGCTGCACCAGCGGGTGGTCGACGACGGTGACGCCTTTCATGGGTAGCTCCTAGAAGACGGTGCCATCGCTGACGATGTTGAGAGGCGGACCGCCGTCGGCGCGGCGCTCCTTCGCAAGGATGCGGCCGGTGGCCCAGGTGCCGCCCTCGAGGACGCGGGCCAGGGGGAAATCCGCTTCGGCGACCCCCAGCCGTTCGCGGACCATGGGGGCGACGGCGTCGAGCAGGGCGACGGTCAGGCTGCGCCAGCCGATGATCAGCGGGCGGGAGACGTCCTGGCTGAGATGCTGTTGGGCCGGGTCCTTGAGGACCAGGACGCCGCCGTCCATGAACAGGCCGCCGTTGCGGTATTCGGCCAGGCCGGTGAGGCCGTCGATGTCGAAGACCGTGATGCCGGCCTCTTCGAGCGGTTCGATCAGGCTGTAGGCCAGCCACTGGCTGAGCTTGTGGATCGGCACGAGGTTGTTGGTGGCGTCGTCGCGTTTGATGGCCGGGTGGCGCCAGGTGTCGCCGAGCGGCAGGCCGCCGAGGGTCAGGCGGTTGCGCCAGATGGGGCCGAGGGCCTCGAGCAGGACTTCGAGAATGATGGGCGCGGGAAGCCGGCCATCTGTGGCGCGGGCGGCCATGGCGTCGAACAGGCCGCCGGGGCGGGGGCTGTCCTTGAGGCCGAAGAGGTCGGGACGGGCGCTGGCCTGGTCGCCGAGCCGGCGCAGCAGGTCGGCGCGGCCGTCGAGGCCGAGCAGCGGGTTTGTGTCGGTGACCTGGAAGCCCTTGGCGAGGGCTTTGGTGGTCAGGGCCGAGAGGTTGTCGGCGCGCAGCGGGTCGGGGCCGGTGGAGAAGGCGCCGGACTCGAAGAGGCGGAAGCTGGCGACGGCCAGACCCTCTGAACGGGTGGTGATCGAGCCGGTGGCGCGGTCGTCGTAGCGCCAGGCCGGGCCGGCGCCGGCGTCGAGCAGGACGCTGGTGATGGCCAGGTCGAAGGCGGCGCGGGCGCGGTGGGCGGCGTCGGCCCAGTCGTTGCGCGAGGAGAGTTGGGCCCAGAGGTCCTGGCCGCCGACCAGGAAGTGGCGCCAGCGGGCGTGGAAGGGCACCTGCAGCAACGGATACTGGCTGCGGATGACGGCGGCCACGCGGTCGGCCACCGGCTCAAGGCGGGCGAGATCGACGCGCCAGTCGGTCAGGTCGCCGTCGAGGGCGAGGGACAGCATCTCATGGGCGCGGGACCGCACGGCGGCGGGGGTGAGGAGCGACTGGGCGGCTTCGAGTTCGGTCATTTCAACTCTGGAGTTCCTTCTCCCGCTTGTCGGGAGAAGGTGGCGGCGAAGCCGTCGGATGAGGGCAGCGCCGGCTATGGAAGGTTGGCGACCGCGCTATCGGCGCCAGAACGAGGGGCCCCGGACAGGCCGGCGCTGCCCTCACCCGACCCCCTTCGGGGGCCACCCCCTCCCGACAAGCGGGAGAGGGAACACCGTTGGCGCGGCGCTCGCTAGAACTTGTCCAGTCCACGCCCGACGACCTTGGTCAGGTCTTCGGCCGAGGGCGGGGCGTCGGGGGTGTAGTAACCGGCGGCCTTCTTGGCCTCCATCTCGACGCTGGCGTCGTCGGGCACCAGGTAGTCCGGGATCGGCACCCGTTCGCCGATCTCGATGCCGCCGTGGGCAAGAGCGTCGTACTTCATGTTCGACATCGAGACGAAGCGGTCGATCTTCCTGATCCCCAGCCAGTGGATGATGTCGGGCATCAGCTGCTGGAAGCGGGCGTCCTGCACCCCGGCGACGCATTCGGTGCGCTCGAAGTAGGTGGCCGCCTGGTCGCCGCCCGGCTGGCGCTTGCGGGCGTTGTAGACGAGGAACTTGGTGACCTCGCCGAGAGCGCGGCCTTCCTTGCGATTGTAGACGATCAGGCCGGAGCCGCCGTTCTGGGCCTCGCGCACGCATTCCTCGATGCCGTGCGTCAGGTAGGGGCGGCAGGTGCAGATGTCGGAGCCGAAGACGTCGGAGCCGTTGCACTCGTCGTGCACGCGGCAGGTCAGGCGCTTGTCGCCGCGGCCGATGAAGGCCGGGTCGCCGAAGATGTAGAGGGTGATGCCGCCGATCGGCGGCAGGAAGACCTTGAGGTCCGGCCGGGTGACCAGCTCGGGGTACATGCCGCCGGTCTGTTCGAACAGGGTGCGGCGCAGCTGGGTTTCCTCGACCTCGAACCGCTCAGCGATGCCGGGCAGGTGCCAAACCGGGTCGATGGCGGCCTTGGTGACCGCCACGTCGTGGCTTTCGTGGACGATGTCGCCGTCGACCTTCAGGCGGCCGGCGTTGATCGCCTCGCTGATCTCCGGAAGGGTCAGGCGGGCCTTGGTGACGGCGATGGTCGGGCGGATGTCGACGCCCTCGCCGATCAGCTTGCCGAAGTCCTGGGCGACGCGGTGGCCCCAGGGGTCGAGGCTGACGATCTTCTCGGGATTCAGCCACTGGTCGTGCGGGCCGATCTCGACGACCGGCGAGGTGTCGGTCAGGTCGGGGCGGACCAGCGGGTTCATGGCCCCCGAGGAAATGGCCAGGGCGCGGTAGACGCTGTAGGCCCCGCCGTGGGCGCCGATGGCGTTGCGGTCGGTCCCGGAATTGACGGTGGCGACGACGGGTCCGCGCTCCTGCGCGGTGGGGGCTCCCCAGGTCAGGGGGAAGCGGCTGGCGCCGCCGACGCCCGGGTGGGACGTCAGGCGAATGTGACCTTGGCGGTTAAGAGACATGCTTAGTTGGCCCGTGGGCTCTCCAGAAACGAAAAAGCCCCCGCCGGTTTTCGCCGGCAGGGGGCCTTTGAGCGGAGATAGTGGTCCCGAACCTGTTGCTTGGCAAGAGGGGGGCCACCGGGCCCGAATACCAGCCTCAGCCGCGCGTCACCTCGAACAGACGGTTGTCATCTTCGCGGACCTCGACCGCCAGGTGAGCCATCGACTCGTCCAGCCGCGCCTGGGCCAGTTCGCGGGCGCGGTCCTCGTCGATCGCGTCGACGAGCTGAAGAGTCGGCACGCTGTACCGGCTATCATGGATGTAAAATGAAAATATACGCAACGGTAGCTCCCCGAAACGGGAATAGCGGAAACGCGGAGGTCTCTCCAGCGTCGGCTGCTTTCTGAGCCTCCGATGGAGACATCCTAGTACAGAACTTCATCTTTACCAAATTCCGAATATTCACACTTTGGATACCAGGACTATACTGTCGGATACCCGACAGTCTGCATGACTTGACCCGGCCCGGCCGGACGGGCGAAATCCTTGTTCCGACTGGAGTTTCTTTCGATGTCCGACCTCGACGCCTTCATCGCCGGCCTGCCCAAGGCCGAACTGCACCTGCACATCGAAGGCAGCCTTGAGCCCGAGCAGATGTTCGAGTTCGGACGCCGCAACCGGATCGACATGCCGTTCAACTCGGTCGAGGACGTGCGGGCGGCCTATGAATTCTCGAACCTGCAGGACTTCCTGGACATCTACTACCAGGGGGCCGGGGTGCTGCAGACCGAGCAAGACTTCCATGACCTGGCGGTGGCCTATTTCGGCCGACTGGCGGCCGACGGCGGCGTCCATGCCGAGATCTTCTTCGATCCCCAGACCCACACCGACCGCGGCCTGCCGTTCAGCATCGCCGCCGACGGCCTGCTGGCCGGCATGCGCACGGCCGAGAGCCGGCACGGGATTACCTCGAAGCTGATCATGTGCTTCCTGCGCCACCTGGACGAGGACGCGGCCTTCGACACGCTGCGCAGCGCCGAGCCGTATCTGGACCGTATCGCCGGGGTCGGGCTGGACAGTTCGGAGGTCGGTCATCCGCCCTCGAAGTTCGCCCGTGTCTACAAGGCGGCCGGCGAGCGGGGCCTGCTGAAGGTCGCCCACGCCGGCGAGGAAGGCCCGCCCGAGTATGTCTGGGAGGCGCTGGACCTTCTCAAGGTCGACCGCATCGACCACGGCAACCGCAGCCTGGAGGACGCCGCCCTGACGGCGCGGCTGGCGGCGATGGACATGACCCTGACGGTCTGTCCGCTGTCGAACCACAAGCTGTGCGTCGTCGAGGATATGACCAGGCATCCCCTGAAGCGGATGCTGGATCTCGGCCTGCACGCCACCATCAACAGCGACGATCCGGCCTATTTCGGCGGCTATGTCGGCGACAACTACCGGGCGGTGACCGGGTCGCTGGGACTGACGAAGGACGAACTGGTGCTGCTGGCCAGGAACAGCTTCACCGGCAGCTTCCTAGACGAAGAGCGTGTGGCGCTGCACCTGCAGGCCATCGACGCCTACGCGGCGGCGAACGCCTAGACCTCCCCCTTTGCTGTCATCCTTCGGCCGCGAAGCGGACCGGAGGACCCGTTCATGCGCCAGGCGCATGGCGCATCCGGGCTGGCGCGGGAAAAGGGCCGCCCAAGCGGACGGCCCTTCCCTTCACACTGATCGCCGGCGACTAGCCGGTGATGCGGTAGCGACCGCGACGGTCGGGGCAGACCCGGACGTAGCGGTAGTCGGTGCGGCCGCCGTACTCGGTCGGGGCCACGGCCAGACGGCAGCGGTTGCTGACGTACCAGTCGCGATTGTAGCGGCCGCTGCGGACGCCGCGGTCGTAGCGGGGCTCGCGGTAATCGTAGGTCTGGGCATAGGTGTAGTAGTAGCCGTCGTCGTCGCAGTCGGCGGCCTTTTCGCCGATGTTGGCGCCGATGGCCCCGCCGACGATGGCGCCGAGCACGGTGCCTTCGGTCTGGCTGTTGGTGGCGGCGACGTTGGAGCCGATGGCGGCGCCGGCCAGGGCGCCGATCAGGCCGCCGACGACCTGGCTGCGGTCCTCGCGGCGTTCGCAGCGCTCGTCACGATAGTCGGCGTAGTAGTCGCGGCCGCCGCGGTCGTAGCCGCCACGGTTGTCGACGTAGCGACCATCCGGATCGTAGCGCCACTCGCCATAGCGGCGGACGTAGGCGCCGTAGCCGTTGCGGCGGTCAAACTCGGCCCGGTCGCGTTCCCACTGGGCGCGGCGAGCCTCGTAGTCCTGACGGCGCTGCTGGTAGCTGGCCTGACGTTGCTGGTAGGCGGACTCCCGCTGCTGCCAGGCCTGGCGGGCGGCCTCGTATTCCTGCTGTTCGCGGCGGTAGTCTTCCTGCTGATCCTGCCACTGCTCATAGGTCTGGGCCGGGGCCGGCGCGGGGGCCGGCGTGCCGCGGCGATACTGGGCCAGGGCGGTGGCCGGAATGGCCGTGCTCATGACCAGCACGCTGGCGAGCGCGATGGTGATCGTTCTGTTGGACTTCATTGGTGTTGCTCCAGGCAGTTCCCAGGCGGCCAAATGCCGCCCCCTGCGGACCTCCCCGTCCCGGGGTCCGATGGGTTTTGAAACGCCTTGACGGCCATGCGGTTGCCGTTGCCCCGTATTGGGCTGAACAGCGTGCCCTGAGGGCTACAGTAGGGCGTCGCGGGTAGGCAGCCCGAGCAAGACCCGGCCGCCCAGTTCGAAGACCGAGGGGGCGACCATGATGTGGTGGGTGATCACATGGGCGTCGCGGAAGCGGCGTTGCAGCGGGCTGTCGAGGAAGACCGCCGCGCCGCCGCCCAGGTCGTAGACCCGGCGGGTGGCCTCGGCGCAGGCCTGGGCGGCGTGGGCGCAGGCCAGGCGCAGGTGGGCGCGGTCGGTGATGGGGATGGCGCCGCCGGCCTGGACGGCGCGCCAGAGCGTTTCGATAGCTTGATAGTAGCGGGCGCGGGCGGCCCCGACGAGGCCGCTGACCTGGGCGAATTCGGACTGCACGACGTTGCGTTCGGCCAGGGTGCGGCGTGAGCCCTGGCTGGTGCTGGCTTTCGCGACGGCGGCGAAGTCGGCCAGGGCGCCGCGGGCGTTGCCGAGGGTCACCGCGGCGATGCCGAGCGCCAGCATGCTGAAGGCCGGAAAGCGGAAGACCGCCGCGGCGGCCAGCGGCGGGTCGGCGTGCAGGGCGACCGAGCGGCCCTTGGGGACGAGGAGGTCCTTGACCGCGAAGTCGAGGCTGCCGGTGCCGCAGAGGCCCGAGGTGCGCCAGGTGTCGATGAACTCGACCTCACCGGCCGGGAACAGCATCATCCGGTGCAGGGGCTCGCCGTCAGCATCCAGCTGCGGGCCGCCCTCCCCCATCAGCACGGCGCCGCCGGCCACCCACCCCGCGTTCTGCGAGCCGCTGCCCCACTTCCAGCGACCGGTGACCCGCCAGTGGTCGCCGGCGTCGGCGGCGCGGCCCATGGGGGCGAAGACGCCGGCGGCCAGGGTCGAGGGGTCGCCGAACACCTCTGCGGCGTGGTCGGGGCTGAGCCGGGCCGACATCATCGCCGTGGTGGCGGCGATCATCAGGCACCAGCCGGAGGAGGCGTCGCCCTCGGCCACGGTCTCGATGGCGCGGGCGACGGTGGCGGGGTCGGATTCGAGACCGCCGAGGCTGGCCGGGACCAGCATGCGCAGCAGGCCGGAAGCGCTGAGCGCCCGGGCCAGGTCCGGCGGGAAGCGGCGGGCTTGCTCGATCTCTTCGGCGCGGGCGCGGACCTGGTCACGCAGGCCTTCGGCGACGGCGATGGGGTCCATGGTCATCCCTTCAACCGCCAGAGGGCGGCGAGGTTGTTGCGCTGCATGTTCGAGCTGCCGCCGACGATGGGCATGGACAAGAGGTCGCGGACGTTGCGCTCGATGTCGTAGTCGGCGCTCAGGGCGTAGGCCCCCATCACCCTCTGGCAGGCCAGGGCGATCTCGACGCCGGTCTCGCCGATGAACAGCTTGGCCATGCTGGTTTCGGCGGCGCAGGGCTGGCCGTCATTGGCGAGGTTGGCCGCGTGGTAGAGCATCAGGCGGCAGGCCTCGAGTTTGGTCCTGGCGTCGACCAGGGCGTGGCGGACGGCCTGGTGGCCGCTGATCGGCTTGCCGAACTGTTCGCGGGTCTGGGCGTAGTCCCAGGCCTCTTCCAGCGCCGCCTGGGCGAGGCCGAAGGCGCAGGCGCTGATCTCCAGCTTCTCGATATCGAGGGCCCGGCCGGCCAGCATGCCCCAGCCGCGGTTCCACTTCTCTTCGCCGCCGACGATGGCCGAGGCGGGCAGGCGGACGCCGTCGAAGTGGACGTCGCTGGAAAGGGTGTAGCGGAGGTTCACATGGTCGATGGGGGTGATGGTGACGCCCGGCGCATCGGTCGGGATCAGGACGAAGCTGAGGCCCTGGCGGGAGGGCGCCTCGGGGTCGGAGCGGACCAGGCAGTAGATGTAGTCGGAAAAATCGGCGCCGGTGCACCAGCGCTTGGCCCCGTCGATGACGATCTCGTCGCCCTCGCGGCGGGCGCGGGTGGTGACCGCCGACAGGTCGCCGCCGACGTCGGGTTCGGAGAGGCCGTAGGCGAAGATCAGCTCACCCCTGGCCAGGCGCGGGAGGAGTTCGGCCTTCTGCCCGGCCGAGCCGTTCTCGCCGATGTTCATGCCGCCGTAGAAGGCGCACTGGATGAAGGGGCCGGCCAGGAAGGAGCCCGCCCGGCACAGCTCCTCGATGGCGGCGACGGCGGCGAGGATATCGGGGCCGGAGCCGCCGTATTCCTCGGGCACGGTCAGGCCGCAAAGGCCCATGGCGGCCAGTTCGGCGTAGAGATCGCGCGGGAAGGTGTGGGTCCGGTCCCACTCGCGGCGCTTCTCGCGCGGGGCCTTTTCGGCGACGAAGCGCTGCAGCTGGCGGCGCAACTGGGTGACGTGGTCGGGTTCGCTGGTGGACATGTCGCGCCTCACAGGTCCACGACGAGTTGGGGCAGCAGGCGTCCAGGGATGGAGCCCGAGGGGACCATGCCGATATCGCGCGCGCCCATGCGCCGGTAGATCGGCGCGGCATCCGGATCGGAGTCGATGACCAGCCTGCGCGCGCCACCGGCCCTGGCCTCACCGACGGCCCAGTCGAACAGCAGCCGGCCAACGCCGTCGCCGATGGCGGCCGGCTCGACGAACAGGGCGTCGAGGACGGCCTCGTCCGCCTCCAGCGACACCTGCGCCATGCCGAGGGGACCGCGCCCGCCGTCGGCGACCGTGATCCGGCTGTCGGCCAGATGCCGCGGCCGAAGCGTCATCTCCTCGCGGCAGGCGGCCAGGAAGGCGGCGTCGTAGCCCCAATGGGCCTTCGACCGCAGGCAGAGCTCGGTCAGCGCCGCCAGCTCGTCCTCGCGGGCCGGACGCAGGCTGACGCTGGCTTTCAGCCCGGCGGCCATTCCCGTCACTCCCCCGTCAGGTTCGGTTTGCGCCGTTCGCGGAAGGCGTTGACGGCCTCGGCCCGGTCGGCGGTCATGTTGGACAGCATCTCGTAGGCGACGGCGGCGTCGCTCGTACTGACCGCCAGCTGCTTGAGGGCGATGTTGGCGATGGTCTTGGTCCAGCGCACGGCCCAGCGGGGGTTGGCGAGGATCTTGCCGACGATCTCGGCGACCTTGGCGTCGAGGTCCTCTGCCGGAACGGCATAGTTGATCAAGCCCATGCGGGCGGCCTCGTCGGCGCGGATCAGGTCGCCGGTCAGCAGCAGTTCCTTGGCGCGGGCGAAGCCGATCAGCTGGGGCCAGATCACCGCCCCGCCGTCGCCGGCCACGAGGCCGACCTTGACGTGGGGGTCGCCGATCTTGGCCGTTTCGTCGGCGATGATGACGTCGCACAGAAGGGCGATCGTGGCGCCCAGGCCCGCCGCCGCCCCGTTCATCCGGCAGATGATCGGCTTTTCCAGTTCCAGCAGGCTGGAGACGATGCGCTTGGCGTCGTGGGTGATGGCGCGGAAGGTCGCCGGCCTGGCGATCTGTTCGTCGAACCAGTCGAAGTCGCCGCCGGCGCAGAAGGCCCGGCCCTGGCCGGTGAGAATGATGAGGTCGCTGTTCTCGTCGGCCTGCAGCTCGATGAACAGCCGGGCCAGTTCCTCGTGCATGGCCGCGTCGACGGCGTTCACCGCGTTGCCGGTGATGGTCACGGTCAGCACCCGGCCGTCGCGGTCGAAGCGGAAGCGGCTGTAGTTCTGGAGCAGGGCGTGGGTCATGCGGGATCCGCCTTACGAAGGGTCGGGGGCCAGGCGGGCGAGGCGGCGGCCGAAGTTCTCGCCGCGGAACAGGCCGCAGAAGGCGCCCGGCAGGGATTCGACGCCGTCGAACTCCTCGATGGCGATCTTCAGCGAGCCATCGGCGATCCAGCCGACCATCGTGCCTTGCGCCTCCGGGAAGCCGCGCAGGTCGTCGAACACCACCAGGCCCTCCATGCGCACCCGGTGAGTGATGAAGACGGAGGTGTTCCTGATGCCCACGCGGTCGGCGGCCTCGACATTGTAGTCGGCGACCTGGCCGGAGACGACGACCCGGCCGCGCAGCCGCATCATCGGCAGGACGCGGTCGATGCTCTCGTTGCCGACGTTGTCGAACAGGATGTCGACGCCCTTGGGACAGGCGGCGGCGATGGCGGCGGTCAGGTCGGGGACGGCCTTGTAGTCGATGACCTCGTCGAAGCCGGCCTCGTCCTTCAGCCAGGCGCATTTCCTGGGGCCGCCGGCGACGCCGACGACACGCAGGCCGAGCTTCTTGCCGATCTGGCCGGCCGTGGCGCCGACCGGCCCGGCGGCGGAAGTGACCAGCAGGGTCTCGCCCTCCCTGGCCTGGCCGAGGCGATGCAGGCCAAACCAGGCGGTCATGCCGGGCACGCCCAGCACGCCGATCCAGGCGCCGAGCGGCACACCCTTCGGCTTCCACTCGGCGGGGATCTTCTGGATGACGCCGCGGCCGTCGGAAATCAGGTGTTCGCGCCAGCCGCCGCCGGCGGCGATGACGTCGCCGGGGCCGAAGTTCGGGTTGTTGCTCTCCTCGACCTGGGCCACGGCGAAGCCGTCGATGCCCTCGCCGATCTTCATCGCCCCGGCGTAGCTGTCGCCGCCCGACAGCCGCGAGCGCATGCCGGGATCGACCGAGGCCAGGATGGTGCGGGCCCGGAACTGCCCCTCGGCCAGGTCGGGGAGCTGCGCGCTCTCCAGCCGGAAGTCGTCGGGCGCGGGGGCGCCGCGCACATGGCGGGCCAGCACCCATCGGCGGGTCGTTACGGTCACCGGGCCTCCCGTCCCCGGCGCGATGCGGCCGGCATTGGGGGCAGCTTAGGAGGTCGGGGCGGTGAAGGGGAAGCGCTCATCCTCACCCGTTTGCGGGGGAGGATGATGGAAGCGCCCCCCTACTCCTCGACGATGGCCCGCATCAGGTGGACCATCTGGCGGCGCAGACCGGGCTTGTCGATGCGCACGAACAGCGAGGCGATCTCCAGGCCCTCGGGGCTCATCAGGAACTCGTTGATCGTCCGGTCGAAGCCGGTCTCGCCGAGCACCGGCTGGTTGGTCGGGTCGCTGAGGCCGTCGAAGAAGTAGGCCACCGGCGTCTGCAGGGTGGCGGCGATCTGGTAGAGCTTGGAAGCCGAGACGCGGTTGGCCCCGCGCTCGTACTTCTGCACCTGCTGGAAGGTCAGGCTGAGGCTGTCGGCCAGCTGTTCCTGGGTGACGCCCAGCGCCTTGCGGCGCTGGCGGATGCGGCGGCCGACGTGCAGGTCAACTTCGGCAGGACCATCGGGGGGCATGGTCTCTTCTCCAACAAGACTGAAATCTATGTTTCAGTCGCATAATCGACGGAGGTTTCGCCTTTATTGCCGCCGCGCGGCGAGGTGCGTCCCCCACGCCAGTGCGATCAGCGTAGCATAGCTCCAGACATAATAGGCGGTGATGATCGCCAGCGCGAAAAGGCGCGGGTCGAGAAGCGCGGTGAAGTGGGTCGCGGCGGTCAGCAACTGGGTGGCGCAGGCGACGATCAGCCAGACCCGCCGCCAGCGCAGGGCCATGCCGACGAAGATGGCGAAGAGCACGACATCCAGCCAGGCGACGGCCCATTGCGGCGAGAGGATGTGGATGCGGTCCTGCAACAGGCTGCTGCCGACCCAGGCGACGGCGATGACGACGCCGGCGATTTTCTCGGGCCTGCCGCCCCTGAGGATGGCGTAGAGGCAGGCCGCGGCCATGGCGATGAAACCGACGATGGCGGGAATCGTGGGCATGGCGGGGGTCCGAAGCTATCGAATCCCCGCCAGTTTGAGGCAATCCGCCGCTTAAGCAAAATGCCCCCCTGTCAGACGACCCGATGCAGGCGGGCGGTGCGGCGTTCGGTGATCTCGCCGGTGGGGGCGGGAGCATTCTCCTCGGGCTTGTCGAGCCCGCCGATGGCGACCGTGCGCAGGCCGATCTGGTTCCTGACGTCGGTCAGGTGGCCGTGGGCCTCGACCAGTTCGCGGCGGCCGTTGGCCAGCATGACGATGGAGGCGCAGGTGCGGTCCATGACCGACTGGCCGACGACGGCCGACAGGCCGGCCTCGACGCGGCCGTCGCTGAGCATGCTGGTCAGGCGGGCGGTTTCGCTGAGGGCGCGGTCGATGGCGAGTTCGGCGGCGAACAGCTGGTCGGCCACCTTGTGGGCGACAATCTTGCGTTTCATGGCGTGAATCTCCTCGCACGCGGGCTTGAGGGCCGGCGCGGTGTGGTCGGTTGGGTTGTCGGAAAGCTTTGGGTTAGCCGCGGGGCGGCACGACCCCGTCGACGATGCGCTGGACGAGCAGGGCGACCTCATGGGCCCCCATCAAAACGCCCCCCAGCAGGAAGCTGCCGACGATCGCGATGAGGGCGACCAGCGTCAGCAGGCGCAGCGGCGTCAGGTCATGGACGCCTCCTCGGATAAGGAGGAGGAGGTCTCGTCCGAGGTCAGCCAGGCTGTGGCGCTGAGGATCTGCACCAGCAGCTTGTCCGGAGCCAGCGACGGTTGCAGCCGGCGCAGGGCCGAGATGACCGTCGAGATCTGGGCCGACCGGTCCGGGCTGGCCAGCAGGCTCAGCCCCGATTCCAGCGCCGCCCAGCTGACCAGGAACACTGGGCTGGAGATCGGCTGGTCGGGCGTTGAAGCGGTCACGGAAGGCCTCTGGGTCGGTGTTGAACTGAGGCTCAACTGACCGGTCGGCGGGGACCTTGGGTATGGGGTCTGGATCGGATGGGTATTCGATACCCAACTCAGAATGGGTCCCCTCGTGGGCGACCAGGGCCAGGGCGGCGGTACGCCGGTCGGCGGCCCCGATTCGCTCTCGGGCCCGGTCGATGTGTTTGTCGACCGTGCTCTTGGAGATGTTCAGGAGGCGGGCGATTTCCTTGGACTGGTGATGGCGCGCGACCAGCCGCAGACACTCGCGCTCGCGCGGCGTCAGGGCCTCGAATCCCGCTTTGGCCTCTGTAGAAATCTCCCCCATAGGTGGAGACTGGCACAAGCCGCCCGCAATGCCAGTGGAGTCAACCTGACTGTGTTGGCCCGGTTCGTTCTATGTCGGGTTTAGCGATAGCCCGCCGTCACAGCCCCAGCACCGCCTTGGCCATGATGTTGCGCTGGATCTCGTTGGAGCCGCCGAAGATCGAGGTCTTGCGCATGTTGAAATAGACCGGCCCGGCCTTGAAGGCGAAGTCGGGACCGATCGGCAGGGCGTTGCCGCCCTCCTTCGGGAAGCCCCGGAAGTAGGGCGCGCCATAGTGGTCGGCGGCCTCCAGGGTCAGTTCGGTCAGGCGCTGGCCGACCTCGGTGCCCTTGACCTTGAGGAGCGAAGCTTCCGGGCCGGGGCCCTTGCCGCTGCTCTCGCCGGCAAGCGTGCGCAGCTCGGTGTATTCCAGGGCCTGAAGGTCGACTTCCAGCTCGGCGATCTTGCGGCGGAAGTCGGGGTCGTTGATCAGCGGCTTGCCGTCGTCGGCCAGCTGGCCCGCGGCGACCTCGCGCAGGCGTTCGATGCCGCGCTTGGAGCGGGCGACGCCGGCGATGCCGGTGCGCTCATGGCCGAGCAGGTATTTGGCGACCGTCCAGCCCTTGTTCTCCTCGCCGATGCGATTTTCCACCGGCACGATGACGTCTTCCAAGAAGGTGTCGTTGACCTCGTGCCCGCCGTCGATGGTGATGATCGGGCGGACGCTGATGCCCGGGGTCTTCATGTCGATGAGGAGGAAGGTGATGCCCTCCTGCTTCTTGGCGGTGAAGTCGGTGCGGACCAGGAAGAAGCCCCAGTCGGCGAAATGGCCCTGGGTCGTCCAGGTCTTCTGGCCGTTGACCTTGTAATATTCCTTGCCGTCCTCGCCGGTGAAGCGCTCGGCCTTGGTCGACAGGCCCGCCAGGTCGGACCCGGCGCCGGGCTCGCTGTAGCCCTGGCACCACCAGATATCGCCCGCGAGTGTGGGTTTGAGCAGGTTCTCTTTCTGGTCGTCGGAGCCGAAGGTGTAGAGCACCGGCCCGATCATCCCGAGGCCGAAGGACGGCCCGGTGGTGTTGGCCCGGGCCAGTTCCTCGCTGAAGATGTATTTGCGCACGGCGTCCCAGCCGGTGCCGCCGTACTGGGTCGGCCAGGAGGGGGTCAGCCAGCCCTTCTTGTGGAGGATCTTGTGCCAGGACAGGATCTCTTCCTTGTTGAGGTGCTCGCCGGTCGCCTGCTTGTCGCGGATGGCTTTGGGGAAATTGTCCTCGATCCAGCTGCGGACTTCTTTGCGGAAATCGGCGTGCTCGGGCAGGAAATCCAGGTCCATCAACAGGCTCCCTCTAGGTCGGGCTGGACTCTGGCGGTCCGCCTCGGCAGTTTGCGCTCAAACAAGTGTTTCAACGACGATAGGGGCGCAACGCCATGGCCGCAATCAATTCCGTCACCGACCTCTCCAACGAGGGCGACGTCGCCGTCGTCACCCTCAACTCACCGCCGGTGAACGCGCTGTCGTCGGGCGTCCGCGACGGCCTCTACGAAGGCTTCAAGGCCGCCATCGCCGATGAGTCGGTGAAATCCATCGTCCTGATCTGCGACGGCCGCACCTTCATCGCCGGCGCCGACATCAGCGAGTTTGGCGGGGCGGCCAAGGGCGCCAGCCTGTTCGACGTCCAGAACATCATGGAAAATTCGCCCAAGCCGGTGATCGCGGCGATCCACGGCACGGCGCTCGGCGGCGGGCTGGAAGTGGCCCTGACCGCCCACTACCGGGTGGCCGTGCCCTCGGCCAAGGTCGGCCTGCCGGAGGTGAACCTCGGCCTGCTGCCCGGGGCCGGCGGCACCCAGCGCCTGCCCCGCATCGTCGGCGCCGAGAAGGCCCTGGAGATGATGACCAGCGGCTCTCACGTGCCGGCCAAGGCGGCCAACGCCATGGGCCTGGTCGACGAGATGGCCGAAGAGGGCAAGCTGCGCGAAGGAGCCATCGCCTTCGCGAAGAAGGTCGTCGCCGAGAACTGGCCGCTGAAGAAGGTCCGCGACCGCGAAGTGAAGGCCGACCCGCAGGTGTTCGCCGACTTCCGCAAGGCCAACGCCCGCAAGTTCCGCGGCTTCAAGGCCCCCGAGAGCAACATCCAGTGCATCGAGGCGGCGGTGAACCTGCCCTTCGAAGAGGGGCTGAAGGTCGAGCGCAAGCTGTTCATGGAGTTGATGACCGGCCCGCAGTCGGCCGCCCAGCGCTACGTCTTCTTCGCCGAGCGCGCCGCCAACAAGATCCCCGACGTCGGTGACGATGTCGAACTGCTGCCGATCAAGTCGGTCGGCGTCATCGGGGCCGGCACCATGGGCGGCGGCATCTCGATGAACTTCCTCAACGCCGGCATCCCGGTGAAGATCGTCGAGATGAAGCAGGAGGCCCTCGACCGCGGCCTCGGCGTCATCCGCAAGAACTACGAGAACACCGCCAAGAAGGGCCGCCTGACCCAGGACGACGTCGAAAAGCGCATGGCCGCCCTGACCGGCTCGCTCGACCTCTCCGATCTGGCCGACTGCGACCTGATCATCGAGGCCGTGTTCGAGAACATGGACATCAAGAAGGACATCTTCGGCAAGCTGGACAAGATCGCCAAGCCCGGCGCCATCCTGGCCACCAACACCAGCTACCTGAACGTCGACGAGATCGCCGCCGCCACCAGCCGGCCGGAAAGCGTCATCGGCCTGCACTTCTTCTCGCCGGCCAACGTCATGCGCCTGCTGGAGATCGTGCGCGGCGACAAGACGTCGAAGCCGGTCATCGCCACCTCGATGAAGCTGGCCAAGACCATCGGCAAGGTCGGCGTGCTGGTCGGCGTCTGCCCCGGCTTCGTCGGCAACCGCATGCTGTCCAGCCGCCAGGGCCAGGCCCAGGCCGTGGTCGCCGAGGGCGCCATGCCCTGGGACGTCGACCGCGTGCTCTACGACTTCGGCTTCCCGATGGGCCCGATCGCGATGAGCGATCTCGCCGGCCTCGACATCGGCTGGGACAAGGAGAAGTCGTCGGGCTCGACCATCCGCGAGGTGCTCTGCGAGATGGACCGCCGGGGCCAGAAGACCGGCGCCGGCTATTACGACTACGATGAGAACCGCAACGCCAAGCCGTCGCCGATCACCGAGAAGATCATCAAGGATTTCGCCGCCAAGGCCGGGACCAACCCGCGTGACGTCGGCGACGACGAGATCCTCGAGCGGACCATCTTCACGATGATCAACGAGGGGGCCAAGATCCTCGAAGAGGGCAAGGCCATCCGCGCCTCGGACATCGATACCGTCTGGGTCAACGGCTACGGCTGGCCCGTCTACCGCGGCGGTCCGATGCATTACGGCGACAGCGTCGGCCTCAAGACGGTGGTCGAGCGCCTGAAGCACTACCAGGACAAGCACGGCGACTTCTTCAAGCCGTCGGCCCTGCTGGAGAAACTGGCCGCCGAAGGCGGGACCTTCGCCGGCCTGAAGTAGGTTTCACGGTTCCTTCTCCCGCTCGTCGGGAGAAGGTGGCCCCCGAAGGGGGTCGGATGAGGGCAGCGCCAGCCTTGAGGGACTAGCGCCGCCAACTCACCGGCCGCCGGTGCTGCCCTCATCCGTCTCCCCGGATCAAGTCCGGGGCGACACCTTCTCCCGACAAGCGGGAGAAGGGGCTATGAAGTGACGCCATGACCTCGATCCTCGACCAGTTCCGCGCCGCCGACTTCGGCAACCTGCCCGACATCATGCGCGAGCACGCCGCCGCCCGGCCGGAGCACCCGGCCCTCTGGCAGGACGGCCAGTCGATAACCTGGGGCGAGCTCGACGCCCTGATGGACCGCGTCGCCGCCGGCCTGCAGCGCGACGGCGTCGCGCAGAAGCAGGCGGTGGCCATCTGCGCCACCACCTCGATCAACTATGCGGTGCTGTTCCTCGGCTGCCTGCGCGCGGGTATCGCCGCCGCGCCGCTGGCCCCCTCCTCCACCGCCGAACAGCTGGTCGGCATGATCGCCGATTCCGGCGCCACCCTCTTCTTCCTCGACAAGGGCGTCGCCGGGTTGATGAGCGGCGTCATCGACCAGGTCACGTCCCGCAAGATCGCCCTCGACGAGTCCGATGCCGGCGACAGCTTCGCCGCCTGGCTGCCCCCCGAGGGCGCCAAACCGGCCCCGGTCACCATCGGCCCCAAAGACCCCTTCAACATCATCTACAGCTCGGGCACGACCGGCATCCCCAAGGGCATCGTCCAGTCCCACGGCATGCGCTGGCGCCACCTGTCGGTTCGCCCGGACGGCGCCGGCTATGGCCCCGACGCCCGCAGCCTGATCTCGACGCCGCTCTATTCGAACACCACCCTGGTCTGCTTCTTCCCGACCCTGTCGGGCGGCGGCACGGTCCACATGATGGGCAAGTTCGACAGCGAGAAATACCTGAAGATCGCCGCCGGCCAGCAGATCACCCACACCATGCTGGTGCCGGTCCAGTACCGCCGCCTGATGGAGTTCGCCGGCTTCGACGACCACGACCTGTCGGCCTTCCAGATGAAGTTCTGCACCAGCGCGCCGTTCTCGGCTGAGCTGAAGGCGGAAATCCTCGCCCGCTGGCCGGGCGGCCTGGTCGAATACTACGGCATGACCGAGGGCGGCGGCAGCTTCATGCTGGTGGCCCACGAGCACCCCGACAAACTGCACACCGTCGGCCAGCCGGCCCCCGGCTGCATCATCCGGCTGGTGGACGAAGAAGGGAACGAGGTCGCCACCGGCGAGATCGGCGAGATCGTCGGCTGGTCCCCCGCCACCATGAACGGCTACCACAACCAGCCCGGCAAGACGGCCGAGGCCCAGTGGGTCCACCCCGAGACTGGCGACATCTACATCCGCACCGGCGACGTCGGCCGCCTCGACGCCGAGGGCTTCCTGCAGCTGATGGACCGCCGCAAGGACATGATCATCTCCGGCGGCTTCAACATCTATCCCAGCGACATGGAGGCGGTGATGGTGGAACACCCCGCCGTCGTCGAGGCTGCCGTCGTCGGCGTGCCCTCGAAGGACTGGGGCGAGACGCCGGTGGCCTTCGTCGCCCTCAAGGACGGCGTGACCGCCACCCCGCAGGAGATCCGCGAGTTCACCAACGCCAAGGTCGGCAAGACCCAGCGCATCGCCGACGTGGTGCTGGTCGACGCCCTGCCCCGCAGCCACATCGGCAAGGTGCTGAAGCGCGAATTGCGCGACGCCTACGACGGCCCGGCCAAGAGCTGATGCTCGTCGTCACCGGCACGGTCACGGCGCGCCCCGACAGCTTCGAGGCCATGTTGGAGGCTGCGCTGCACCACGTCCGCCGCTCGCGCACCGAGCCCGGCTGCCTCAAGCACGGGGTCAGCATCGACGCCGAAGACCCGCTGACCCTGGTCTTCTACGAGGAATGGCAGGACCGCGCCGCGCTGGACGCCCATTTCCAGGTTCCCGACTCACTGGCCTTCATGCGGGCCATGCGGTCGCTGGCCGCCAGCCAGACGAAGTTGAAAATCCTGCCGGTCGAATCCCGCGCCTGACCAGACGGGCCGGCAGGGGAAGGAGAACGGACCCATGATCATTGTCGCTGGAGAAATCCACCTGAAGCCTGGGCAGCGGGAGGACTTCCTCGATCTGGCGCGTGACGCCATCGAGAAGGCGCGGGCGGCCGAGGGCTGTCTCGACTTCGCGGTCTCGGCCGACGCCATCGAGGCCGACCGGGTCAACATCTTCGAGCGCTGGCGGTCAATAGAGACCCTGGAGGGCTTCAGGGGGTCCGGAATGGACGACGGACAGATCGCCATGATCGCCCGCGCCTCGGTCCGCCGCTATGCGGCCGAGGATGTCGGTTCCGCCTGAGTCCTAACCCATTGCAGACCCGGCCTTGAATGCCCGCACGGAAGTCCCCTACATCGGAGGCATGAGTTCCTCGCCCCCCGGTCTAGAGAGCGTCATCGCCGCCGCAAAGACGGCGGGGCCGCGTGGGCTGCCGCCGGTGCACCTGTGGCATCCGGAGCATTGCGGCGACATCGACATCGTCATCCGCAAGGACGGGCTGTGGTTCCATGAGGGATCGCTGATCGGCCGCGAGGCGCTGGTGCGGCTGTTCTCGACCGTGCTGCGCAAGGACCCGGACGGGTTCCACCTGGTCACGCCGGTCGAGAAGATGCGGATCACCGTGGAGGACGCGCCCTTCATCGCCGTGCGCGTCGACCGCGAGGGCGAAAACCTGAGGTTCCTGACCAATGTCGGCGACGAGGTGGTCGCCGGCCCGGACAATCCGATCCGCGTCGAGGTCGATGCGGGGAGCGGCGAGCCCCGGCCCTATGTCCACGTCCGCCGGGGGCTGGAGGCGCGGATCGCCCGGCCGGTGTTCTATGAACTGGTCGAGATGGCCACCGAGCGCGACACGCCGGTCGGCCCCGTGCTGGCGGTGAACAGCGACGGCGCGGTGTTCCCGGTCGGCCCGGTCGGGGCGCATCTGACGTGAAGCCCGGCTCAGACCTGCGCGAGTGGATCGGCCACCACCTCGACCCCATCGACGATAGCAGCACGGGCCGGCCCTACCGCTCCGACTTCGACATGAACCCGGACATGCATCCGGGCGAGACCGCCATCGTCCCAGCGGCCGTCCTGGTGCCGCTGATCGAGCGGCCCGAGGGGCTGTCCGTGCTGCTGACCCGCCGCGCCTCGACCCTGCGCCGCCATTCGGGCCAGGTGGCCTTTCCCGGCGGCCGCATGGACCCCGGCGAAACCGCCGTCGAGGCCGCCCTGCGCGAGGCCGAGGAGGAGATCGCCCTCGACCGTAGCCATGTGACCCTGGCGGGCCTCTCGACCCCCTACAGGACCGGCACCGGCTACCTGGTCACCCCCGTCGTCGGCTTCCTGCCCCCCGATCTGCCGCTGGTCCCCAGCGAGGCCGAGGTGGCCCACATCTTCGAGACCCCGTTCGGCTTCCTGATGGACCCGGCCAACTACGAGGAGCGCCACTACGACCTGCCCGACGGCGGCCGGCGGCGGTTCTACGCCATGACCTGGGAGGACGAACTGATCTGGGGCGCCACGGCCGGCATGCTGCGGGCCCTGTACGACCGGCTGTACGGAGCGGCGGTGGCCTGATTTCCTTGCACAGCTTTTTTCGTATATACTTGTAGATACGAAAGGGCAGCTTATGACCAAGGCCACAGGACGCGTATTCAGAAGCGGCAATAGCGAGGCCATTCGACTCCATAAGGATGTAGCGTTTGGCGAAGAGCTGGATGTGACCGTTATCAGGTCCGGCGAAGTTCTCACGATCTATCCGACCCGACCGTCGATCCAGGACATGTTGCGGCAACTCGACGAACTTCCCGGCCCTGGGGAGATCGAAGTACGAGACGGCGACATCTTTCCTTATCGGCCAGGACTGGAGGATTGAGCTTCATTCTCGACACAAACGTCGCCATTCACCTCCGAGATGACGACACGGCCACCAAGGCAAAGGTGCGCCAGTTGGACGGCGCCATCATGTTCTCGATCATCACGCGCGTTGAACTCGAAGGCGGCATCGCGGCAAATCCAGCAAAGGCCGCTCTTCGGCGCCCGCGGCTGGACGCTATGCTGCGCGCCATTCCAACGGTGGATTTTGACGCCACCTCGGCTGATACCTACCGCTCCATGGTTGAGGTTGCCGGGTTTTCCCGCAGGAAGATCCTCGACCGAATGATCGCTGCCCAAGCCATCACGCTACGGGCTACGCTCGTGACAATGAATCCGGGCGATTTTGCGGATATTCCCGGTTTGAAACTGTTGGCCTGGTAGACGCCTCTTCTCAGGGGCGCTCGGTCGCTATAACCACCAAGCCTATGTCCAACCTCCCCGACAGCATCGGCCAGCCGGCCTGGATGACCCTGCCCGCCACCGTGGCGGTGATCGAGGCGCTCGAGGCCAAGGGCTTCGCCGGCTGCGCGCGGTTCGTCGGCGGCTGTGTGCGCAACACCCTGCTGAAGGCCGAGATCGACGACGTCGACATCGCCACCACCCTGACCCCCGACCAGGTCACCGAGGCGCTGGAGGCCGCAGGCCTGAAGGCTGTGCCGACCGGCGTCGACCACGGCACCGTCACCGCTGTCAGCCAGGGCCGGCCCTACGAGATCACCACCCTGCGCAAGGACGTCTCGACCGACGGCCGCCGGGCCGTGGTGGCCTTCACCAAGAACTGGGCCGAGGATGCCCAGCGGCGCGACTTCCGGCTGAACGCCCTCTACGCCGACGCCGACGGCCGGCTGTTCGACCCGACCGGCGAGGGCATCGCCGACTGCCTGGCCGGGCGCATCGTCTTCGTCGGCGATCCGATGACCCGCATCCGCGAGGACTACCTGCGCATCCTGCGCTGGTTCCGCTTCCACGCCTGGTACGGCAAGGGCGATCCGGATCAGGCCGCCCTGACCGCCTGCAAGGCGCTGAAGGGCATGCTGTCGGGCCGGGCCGCCGAGCGGACGCAGAAGGAACTCTTGAAACTGCTGGCCGCCGAGGACCCGCGCGCGGCCCTGCGGCTGATGGCGGCGACCAGCGTGCTCGGCGCCGTGCTGCCGCAGGTCAAGGCGCTGACCCGCTTCGAGACCCTGGTGGCCATCCAGACCGAGCAGCTGTTCGAGACCGACGCCGAGATCCGCCTGGCCGCCCTGCTGCCCGACGACGCGGTGGTGGCGCGCGACACCGCCGAGCGGCTGCGGCTCAGCAACGCCCTCAAGGACCGGCTGATCGAGGCGGCGGGCAAGGAGCCGCGCATCGTCAGCTGGATGAGCCCGCGCGAGGCGCGGCGCACGGTCTACAAGATCGGCCTGCGGGCCTTCAGCGACCGCATCAAGCTGGCCTGGGCCGCCTCGACCCGCCCCTCGACCACCTCCCAGTGGCGCGGCCTGCTGGCTCTGGCCGAAACCTGGACCCCACCGGCCTTCCCGCTGACCGGCGACGAGATCCTGGCCGCCGGCGTGCCCAAGGGCCCGATGGTCGGCGAGGTGATGCGCGAGGTCGAGGACTGGTGGATCGACCAGGACTTCATGGACGACAAGCTGGCGGCCGTGGAACGGCTGAAGGCCGTGGCCCAGGGGATGTGCTACTGACGCGCGGCAGGCGGAAGTGGATACCGGTTCCGCCGCCCGCCGCGCATCCACTTTGATTCGTCAGACGCGGAGGGTCTGGGGCAACCAAGGTTGCAGCGCGCCGTTCAGCGAGTATGCGCGCCTTCTTCTTCATCTGCCTCGGCGCCTTCGCGGTCATCGCCACGGTCGGCCTGTTTCCCGCCCGGGCCGAGACGACCCGCCCCCTGCCGGTCTGGGAGGCGGCGCTGGCAAAGCAGGGCGGGCTCAAGCCGGCTTCAAGCTTCAACGGCATCGCCGACCGGGGCGCCCGTTCCCTGGCCCTCTACGCCGAGGCGACCAAGGTCATCACCCATCCGCGCTGCCTCAACTGCCACCCGGTCGACAACATCCCCCGCCAGGGCGCGGCCATGAAGGTTCACAACCCGCCGATGACCGGGGCGCAGGACGGTCACGGCCCGGCCGGTCAGCGCTGCGCTGCCTGCCATGGGGCGGGGAACTTCGAGGTCGGCGGCGACAACATCCAGTCGATACCGGGCAATCCGAAGTGGGCTCTGGCCCCGGCGAAGATGGCCTGGCAGGGCAAGAGCCCCGGCGACATCTGCCGCCAGATCAAGGACCCGGCCCGCAACGGCGGCAAGACCCTGGAAGCGCTGCACCACCATATGGCGCAGGACGACCTGATCGCCTGGGGCTGGAACCCCGGCAAGGGCCGCGTGCCGGCGCCGGGCAATCAGAAGGCGTTCGGCGAACTGATCCGCGCCTGGATCGACACCGGCGCAGCCTGTCCGGCCTAGCTCTTGAAGGGATTTCGGATGGTCAGGACATCCTCGATGATCTGGCCTGACTGCAAGTCCTCCGAATAGAGGACATTGCAGTTTGCATTCAGCGCCGAGGCCAGGATCTGGCCATCGAAAACGCTCAACCTGTACCGCTCTGAAAGCGCGAGCCCTCGCTGATGCCCTCCGACGGTGAGGGGATCGACCCGCAGTAGGCGCCGGAAGACCGACAGGCTGTGATGAACGGTGGCAAAGTCGGCTGAGAATTTGCGTCGTGACACATGCGCGAACTCATTCAGGACCTGAACGCTGATCGTCCCGCCGACGGCGATCAAGGCGCCAGCCACGTCCGCCTTCGGTCCAGCGGACATCGTGTAGAGCAGGATGTTGCTGTCGAAGAACGGCGCTTCAGTCACGCGCGTTGGCTTCGTCGCGATTGAACTTGAAATCGGCCGGCATCAGGCCCCGGTATTGCCGGAGCTCTTCCAGCAGCTCTTGGCGGGTCGGCCCCCGAACGACCTTTAGCCTGTCGCCGGAAACTTCGAGGGTGACGTCGTCGCCCTCTTTCAGATCAAGCGCCTTGGCGACGTCGGCGGGCAGGCGAACGGCGAGGCTGTTTCCCCATTTCGCGACACGCATCGGAACCTCCGGATATACATCGGAAAATGTATATCACATCGGTCGACTCAAGGCCACTTCACCGTCGGCGGCATCGAACTGAGGATCGACTCGATGTTGCCGCCGGTCTTGAGGCCGAACATCGTGCCGCGGTCGTAGAGCAGGTTGAACTCGACGTAGCGGCCGCGCTGGACCAGCTGTTGCTCGCGTTCCTCCGCCGTCCACGGTTCGGCCATCCGCTCCTCGACGATACCCGGGTAGCTGCCCAGGAAGGCCTCGCCGACGGCCTGGGTGAAGGCGAAGTCCTTGTCCCAGTCGCCGCTGTCGTGGTGGTCGTAGAAGATGCCGCCGATGCCGCGCGGCTCGTTGCGGTGCGGCAGGAAGAAGTATTCGTCGCACCAGGCCTTGTATTTCGCATGCCAGGCCGGATCGAAGCGGTCGCAGGCGTCCTTGAAGGCGGCGTGGAAGGCGATGGCGTCGGGGAAGTCCTGCTGGCGCTGGTAGCCGAGCAGCGGGGTCAGGTCGGCGCCGCCGCCGAACCAGCCTTTGGTCGTGCAGATGAAGCGGGTGTTCATGTGCACGGCCGGCACGCGCGGACTGTGCATGTGGGCGATCAGCGAGACGCCGGTGGCGAAGAAGCGCGGATCCTCCTCGGCGCCGGGCATGGTCTTGGCCATTTCCGGGGTGAAAGTCCCGTGGACCACGGAGGTATGCACCCCCACCTTCTCGAACAGTCGGCCATGCATCATCGACATCACCCCGCCGCCGCCGGCGGCGCGGACCCAGGGCTTGCGCTCGAAGCGGCCCGGCTGACCCGGATAGAGGTCGGCCGGGGCGGCGTCCTCGAGGGCCTCGAAGCGCGAGACGATGCGGTCGCGCAGGGATTCGAACCAGGCCTGGGCGCGTGACTTGCGGGTTTCGAGAAGGGCGGCGTCGGTCATGTCGGGCCTTTTATACGCATCGGGGCCGCCGTCCATGTGGGCTCGCGTATCCTTTTCGCGCCAAGGCCGGTTGAAAAACCCCCGGGTAGGTTCTAAGCGATCCGGCCACGGGGCCTTGCTGGGGCGGCCGTCGAATCGCGTGCGCCCGTCGCACGCGGCGCGATCCGCTCCCGCACAGCTCTCCGGATTTTTTTGTCCGGCCCGCCATTTGGGCCGGCGTCTTGCGAAGGGTGACCTGCAGGTGGCCGACAGCGCCGTTCATTCCACGGAAGCCGGGGACGATCCGTCCCGGCGCGACTTCATCCATATCGCCGCTATCGCCGGCGCCGCCGGCGCCATCGGCGCGGTGGCCTGGCCTCTGGTCAGCCAGATGAACCCCTCGGCCGACACCCGCGCCCTGGCCAGCGTCGAATACGACCTGACCAAGGTCGAGGCCGGCCAGCAGGTGACGATCAACTGGCGCGGCAAGCCCCTGTTCATCCGCAACCGCACCCAGGCCCAGATCGACGCCGCCGTCCGCGACGACAGCGTGCCGAACCTCAGGGATCCGCAGGCCGACGCCCAGCGCCACAAGGAAGGCAAGGCCCAGTGGCTGATCCTGGTCGGCAGCTGCACCCACCTCGGCTGCGTGCCGACGGTCGGCGGCGGCGAGTATGGCGGCTGGTTCTGCCCCTGCCACGGCTCGACCTACGACACCTCCGGGCGCATCCGTAAGGGCCCCGCGCCCAAGAACCTCGTGGTTCCGGACTACGCCTTCCTTTCCGACACCAAGGTCAAGATCGGCTGACGATGAGCGGACATTCCACTTACGAGCCGAAATCCGGCATCGCCCGCTGGCTCGACCAGCGCCTTCCCGTCACCCGCCTGGTCTGGGACAGCTTCGTCGATTACCCGACGCCGCGGAACCTGAACTACTGGTGGACCTTCGGGGGCATCTTGAGCCTCTGCCTGGGCGTCCAGATCATCACCGGCATCATCCTGGCGATGCATTATCAGGTGGGCCCGGGGGCTTTCGCCTCCGTCGAGCACATCATGCGCGACGTCAACTACGGCTGGATGATCCGCTACATCCACGCCAACGGCGCCTCGATGTTCTTCCTGGCGGTCTACATCCACATGTTCCGCGGCATCTACTACGGCTCCTACAAGGCGCCGCGGGAGGTGATCTGGC
>JAQGIK010000027.1 GCA_028291265.1 Caulobacter sp.
GCCCGTCCCCGTCCCCGAGCCCGTCGCCAAGCCCGCCGCCCCGCCGCCGCCGGCCGCCAAACGCCCGCCTGCCGACCCCGACGCGCCGCAGTCGACCCGCGACTCTGGTGGTTGAGGCGGGGCGGCCGCCAGCCATGCGCACCAAGGCTGAGCTGCTGGCCTTCCTCGAGGGCCTCGGCATCGCGCACCACACCCTCGACCACCCGGCCGTCTTCCGGGTCGGCGAGGGCGACGACTTCAAGGCCCACCTGCCCGGCGGCCACAGCAAGAACCTGTTCCTCAAGGATGCCAGGGACCGCCTGTGGCTGATCTCGGCCCTCGGCGAGACGCAGATCGACCTCAAGCGCCTGCATCCGGTCATCGGCTCGGCCCGGCTGTCGTTCGGCTCGGCCGAGCTGATGGAACAGACCCTCGGCGTCACCCCCGGCTCGGTCACCGCCTTCGCCCTGGCCAATGATACGGGCCACAGGGTGACCTTCGTCCTCGACGCCGCTCTCGGGCTGAGCGACCCGGTCAACTTCCACCCCCTGACCAACACCGCCACCACCGCCGTCAGCCAGGCCGACTTCCGCCGCTTCCTGGCGGCGCTCGGGCGGGAGCCGATCATGGTGGATTTCACGACAATGGAGCGGGTAGCAGGCTAGCCCCCTCCTCAAATTCCGCTCACCCCGACGAAAGTCGGGGCCCAGTGTCCACTAGCGGAACAGACTTGGCTCTGATCAGATCCGAACCCTTCTTGCCCCCTGCCGGCTGGGCCCCGACTTTCGTCGGGGTGAGCGGAAATGGGGGTCGAGGACTAGATCAAATCATCCCGATGTGCGTTGAACCGACGCGGCCGCGCGACCATGTTGCGGGCCAGACGTTGAATTCCACGGACCCTGCATGACCCTCATCGGCGAAACCACCCCCGCCCCCACGGCGGCAGACCTGATCAAGGAAGGCTCCGACGCCGGCTTCATGGCCGACGTCATCGAGGCCTCGAAGATCCAGCCGGTCATCGTCGATTTCTGGGCCACCTGGTGCGGGCCCTGCAAGCAACTGACCCCGGTGCTGGAAAAGGTCGTCGCCTCGATGGGCGGGGCCGTGAAGCTGGTCAAGATCGACGTCGACAAGAACCCCGCCTACGCCGGCCAGCTCAAGGTGCAGTCGATCCCGACAGTCTATGCCTTCGTCAATGGCCAGCCGGTCGACGGCTTCCAGGGCGCCCTGCCCGAAAGCCAGGTCCGCCAGTTCATCGAGCGCCAGGCCGGCCCGCCACCGGCCAGCGAGATCGACGAAGTCCTCGCCCTGGCCAGGGAATCCATCGCTCTCGGCGACGTCGGCGGCGCCGCCCAGGCCTACGCCCAGGCCCTGCAGCTTGATCCTGCCAGTGTGAAGGCCATCGGCGGCCTGGCCCGCATCTACGTCGGTCAGGGCGACCTGGAGCAGGCGGCCGAGATCGCCGCCCTCGCCCCGCCAGACGCCAAGGACCCCGACCTCGAGGCCGTCCGCGCCAGCCTGACCCTGGCTGCCAATGCCCCCAGCGAAACCGCCCCGCTGGAAGCCGCTCTCCAGGCCGACCCGGGCGACCACCAGGCCCGCTTCGACCTCGCCGGCGCCTATGCCGGCCAGGGCCGCCATGAGGAGGCCTCCGGCCTGCTGCTCGACATCATCGCCGCCGACAGGACCTGGAACGAGGAAGCGGCCCGCAAGCAGCTGCTGGTGGTCTTCGAGGCCGCGGGCCTTACATCCGATGTCACCAAGGCCGGCCGCCGGAGGCTGTCGTCCATCCTGTTCAGCTAGGAGGCCATGTCATGGTCACAGGCTACCGCAAGATCGACGACCTGCCCCAGGCCATACCGGTCTTCCCGCTCGACGGCGCGGTCATGCTGCCGGGCGGCCAGCTGCCGCTGAACATCTTCGAACCGCGCTACCTCAACATGTTCGACGACGCCATGGGCGGCGACCGGATGATCGGCATGATCCAGACCAAATCGGGCGGCGACCGCGAGCGTCCGGCCCTTTGCCCGGTCGGCACGGCCGGCCGGATCACCGCCTTCGCCGAGACCGGCGACGGCCGCTACCTGGTCACCCTGACCGGCGTCTGCCGCTTCCGGGTGCGCGAGGAACTGGGCGTCATGGCCCCCTATCGCCAGGCCCGCGCCGACTACCTGCCCTTCATCGGCGACCTGCAGCCACCGCCCGAATGCGCCATCCAGAAGATCGAGTTCCTCGACGCCCTGCGCGGCTATCTGGAGCCGCGCGGCCTCGCGGTCGATTGGGACGCGGCCGGCTCGGCCCCCTCCGAAAGCCTGATCGACAGCCTGGCCATGGGCCTGCCCTTCGAGCCGGCCGAGAAACAGGCCCTGCTGGAAGCGGTCACCCACGCCGACCGCGCCGAAATTCTCATCGCTCTGTTGCGCATCGGCTCGGTGATCGGGGACGACGACGAACCTTCGATGCAGTAAGAAGCGCTTATGACCGAAGCCCCGTCCCCCATTGATGTCGACCCGCGCCTGCTGGAGGCCCTGGTCTGTCCGGTTACCCACGGCGTCTTGGAGTATGACCGCGCCGCCGGGGAGTTGATCAGCAAGGGCGCCAAGCTGGCCTACCCGATCCGCGACGGCGTGCCGGTCATGCTGCCGGAAGAGGCGCGGGAACTGAGCGAGTGAGCGAAGAGCCAACGCAAACGCGGGAGTCCTTGCTGGTTCCCGTCATTCGCGTCGGTCTTGGTTTTGCAGCTACCTTTTTGATCGTTATCGCCCTCAATGTCTGGGGCGAGCGCGCTTACCTGATCATTGAGCGCATCGTCGGCACGGTTGCGCCCAACCTGCCGGAAATGGTCGCTTTGGCCACGTGCTCCGTGATCGCCATGTTTTTCGGCTTGGCCTTCGCACTGGCGACCTATGCTGTGGCCACGCTTGTCGCCAGACTGTTTGGGCTGCCGCTCCGTTAGAGCGCTTCACCCCGGAGCAGCCGCGGCAAATCCCCCACCGCGCCGCCGGCCTCGCGCATGAAGAACCGCCGGGCCGGGGCGATCTGGTTGACCACCGCCAGCCCCAGGCCGCGCGCCGCCCGCAGCGGCGCGATGTCGTTGCTGAACAGCCGGGTGAAGACGTCGGTGGCCGCCGCCAGCATGACATTGTCGAACCGCCGCCAGGCCGCGTAGCGCTCCAGCACGCCCTCCGCCCCGATGTCCTCGCCGAGCCGCAGGGCCTCGACCACCACCTGGGCCAGCGCCGCCGCGTCCTTGAGGCCGAGGTTCAGCCCCTGGCCGGCGATCGGATGCACCCCGTGCGCCGCGTCGCCGAGGATGGCCACGCGGGGCGCGCTCATCTGCTCGGCCAGCGACAGGGCCAGCGGATAGACGAACACCGGCCCGGCCACCTTCGGCGCGCCGAGGAACTCGCCGAACCGCCGCTGCATATGGGCGTGGACGATCTCCGACCGTGCGCCGCGCAGGGCCTCGGCCTGGGCGGTCTTCTCGGTCCAGACCAGACTGGCCCGCTGGCCGGTCAGCGGCAGGATGGCGAACGGCCCGCCCGGCAGGAAATATTCGTGCGCCACCCCCTCGTGGTCGCGTTCCAGGTCGACGGTGGCGACGACGCCCGACTGGGCATAGGGCCAGCCGATGACGCCGATCCCGGCCTGCTGGCGAACGATCGAATTCTTGCCCTCGGCCCCGACCACCAGCGGGGCGGTCAGCACCCGGCCGTCGGACAGCGTCACCCTGGCGGCGGCCGGCGTCACCTCCAGCGAAACGACCTTCATCGGCGCCAGCACCGTCAGCCTGTCCGAACGCTCCACGGCGGCCCCCAGAGCGGCCCGTATGCGGCGGTTCTCCAGCATGTAGCCGAGCGGCTCGCCGTCGCTGACGTCGCCGATCTCGGCGGAGTCGAAGCGCAGGAAGGCCGACCCCGGCCGGGCGGCGGCGGCGCCCGGGCTGGTCCCGTCGGTGACCAGGATCTGCTCGATCCGCTGGGCGTGCGGCTCCAGTTCCCCGCCGGCCCCCAGCGCCTTCCACTGCCGGAAGCTGGCGTAGGCGATGGCCGACGACCGCCCGTCGAAGGTCGGCGCCAGCTGGGCGTCGAACGGCGCCGGATCGACGAGGATGGCCGTCAGCCCGGCGCTGGCCAGCGCCAGGCCGAGGGTAGCGCCGGCCATCCCGGCCCCGGCGATGATGACGTCGGCGTCCATGGGGGCGTCGAAAGCGGTGTCGGTCATGGAAGGGGATATGTCCCCCAACATCCGCACCTGTCCAGCCGAACCGCGCACGGTTCCTCCCTCCCCATAAAGGGAAGGGAGGTCAGCGCTCACCTCGCCGCCGTGGGATAATGGTTTCGCCGCTTCGATAAGCGCCCGGCGCCTCAAACGCCGACTTCAAATCCGCCTCAAGCGGACTTCACCCAAACTTCAAATCGACTTCAAACAAACTTCAAACCCGCGCGGGGTCAACCCTTTGAAATCGTTCAACTCAGCCTGCAATCCGCCGCTACAGCGCAAACGCCGCCGAAACGATCTCTCCGTCCGGCGTCAAGGCCGCCCGCTTCATCCCCTGGGACACGTATGGCATCGCAATCGTCCCGTCCGCCGCCACGGCGATCAGCCCGCCATCGCCGCCCATGGCCGCGATCTCGGCCAGCACCGCATCGGCCGCCTCAGCCAGGCTCTGCTCGCCAAACCGCATCCGGTGCGCCACCTGCGCCGCCGCCGCCACCTTGACGAAATACTCCCCCTGCCCGGTGCAGCTCACCGCCACCGTCCCGTCGGCCCAGCAGCCGGCCCCGATGATCGGCGTATCCCCGACCCGCCCCGGCATCTTGCCGAACACCCCGCCCGTCGAGGTGCAGGCCGCCAGCCGCCCCTGCTCGTCGCGCACCACGCAGCCCACCGTCCCGTGCGCCAGCGTTCCCGGCGGATGATTGTCCTCGAAGGTCCCGGCCCGGGTGAACCAGGCCTCCGGATCGACGATCCGCGCATAGCCCCGCGCCGCCGCGAGGCCCGCCGCCCCGCTCCCGGCCAGCATCACATGCTGCGTCCGCTCCAGCACCTCGCGGGCCACGGCGATCGGGCTCTCGAACCCCTCCAGCGCCGCCACCGCCCCACAGCGCAGCAAGGCCCCGTCCATGATCGCTGCGTCCAGCTCATAGACCCCGTCGGTGTTCGGCGACGCCCCGCGCCCGGCCACGTACAGCCCCGAAACCTCCAGCGCCCGGGTGATCTTCTCGGCCACGTCCAGCGCGCTCATCCCGGCCCGCAGCATGTCGCGCCCGGCCTCGACCTGGCCGCGCATGTGGGCCACTTCCCTGTCGTAGTCGCGCCCGGCTTTCGCGCCGGCGCCGCCATGCAGAACGAGACTCAAACATTTGTTCGCCATCGCGGGCCTCCGGCCTTATGAACGTTTCAACGGCGGCGATAGCCTCTGTCGCCTCAACAGAAAAGCGGGAGATTTGGCATGAAGGCGGTGCTGAGCAAGGTCGTGGGCGGTCCGGAGACCCTGGTCGTCGAGGATGTCGCCGAACCGACGGCCGGTCCGGGGCAGGTTCTGCTGTCGGTCAAGGCCTGCGGGGTCAACTACCCCGACGTCCTGATGATCCAGGACATGTACCAGTTCAAGCCGCCGCGGCCCTTCTCGCCGGGCGGTGAAGTGTCGGGCGTCGTCAAGTCGCTCGGCGAGGGCGTCACGGGCGTTAAGGTCGGCGACCGGGTGCTGGCCAGCACCGGCAGCGGCGGCATGGCCGAGGTCGTGGCGCTTGACGCAACCCGCCTGACCCCCATCGCCGACGCCATGCCCTTCGACGAGGCGGCGGCCTTCATGATGACCTACGGCACCAGCTGGTACGCCCTCAAGGACCGCGGGCGGCTGCAGCCCGGCGAGACCCTGCTGGTGCTCGGCGCGGCCGGCGGCGTCGGCCTGGCGGCCGTCGAGCTCGGCAAGGCCATGGGCGCCCGGGTGATCGCGGCGGCCTCGTCGCAGGAAAAGGTCGACCTGGCCATCCGGCACGGGGCCGAGTCCGGCGTCGTCTATCCGACCGGCCCCTTCGACAAGGACGGGGCCAAGGCGCTCGGCCAGCTGTTCAAGGACGCCTGCGGCCCCAAGGGCTGGGACGTGGCCTATGACGCGGTCGGCGGCGACTATGCCGAGGCCACCATCCGCGCCGCCGGCTGGGGCGGCCGCTTCCTGGTCATCGGCTTCCCGGCCGGCATCCCCAAGGTGCCGCTGAACCTGACCCTGCTGAAGAGCTGCGACATCGTCGGCGTCTTCTGGGGCGCCGCCGTGGCCCGCGACCCCAAGGGCCACCAGGAGAACGTCAAACAGCTGATGGCCATGTACGCCGAGGGCAAGATCAAGCCCTACGTCTCCGAGCGCTTCAGCCTCGAGAAGGCCGGCGACGCCATCGCCCACCTGGCCGAGCGCAGGGCCATGGGCAAGGTGGTCGTGGTCACCGAGTAGGAACCCAAAGGCCTGCCCGGCTCGATCCGGGCGGGCCCAATAATCAAAGAGATCGGGAAGGACGAAGCATGGCCGGAAGGCTTGAGGGAAAGGTCGCCATCATCACCGGCGGCGCATCGGGGATCGGACTGGGCGCGGTCGAGCTGTTCGTGGCCGAGGGCGCGCGCGTCATTGCCGCCGACCTGCAGGACGAGAAGGGGGCGATGCTGGAAAAACGCTTCCCCGACACCGTCCGCTACGTCCACTGCGACGTGACCAATGAGGCCGATGTCGCCAAGGCCGTCGGCCTGGCCGACAGAGACTTCGGCGGCCTCGACATCCTGTTCAACAACGCCGGCCACGGCGGCACGACCACCGGCGTCGCCGACATGGACGCGGCCGGCTGGGACGCCACCTTCGCCCTGCTGGTCAAGGGCCCGATGCTGGGCATGAAGCACGCGCTGCCGCTGATGCAGAAGCGCGGCGGCGGCAGCGTCATCAACACCGCCTCCATCGCCGGCCTGCAGGCCGGCTTCGGCCCCATCGCCTACAGCGCCGCCAAATGCGCCGTCATCCACATGAGCCGCTGCGCCGCCGCCGAGCTCAGCCCGCAGAAGATCCGCGTCAACGCCATCTGCCCGGGCCTGATCGCCACCTCCATCTTCGGGGCCAGCATGGGCCTGCCCCGCGAGGTCGCCGACCAGATGGCCGCCCAGGTCGCCGAGATCGGCCACAAGGTGCAGCCCTACCCGAAGTCGGGCGCGCCGGACGACATCGCCCGCGCCGCCCTCTACCTGGCCAGCGATGACAGCGTCTTCGTCACCGGCACCCACCTCGTCGTCGACGGCGGCATCACCATCGGCGGCCGCGGCAGCTGGGACCCCAACGCCGTCTCCCCGATCCTCGAAGCCCTCGGCATCACCGCCGAACAGGCTGGGCAGATGCGCGCCGCCATGCAGGCCCAGCAGGCCGGCTAGGGAGTCTTTCGTGCAGCTGACCATCGATCCCACCCTCGACCCCGTCGCCATGGCGAAGGTCTTCCGGCGCCTTGGTCGGCTGCACATCCCCGGCTTCTTCGCCGGCGACGGGGCCGACCAGGTGACCAGGGCGCTCGCCGGCCCGGACGTCCCCTGGATCAAGACCTGGCGCACCACGGGCCCCAGCCTCGACGGCGACTTGGCCGCCTTCGAGGGCATGACCGCGGAAAACCGCGCCGCCTTCGACGCCGAGATGAAGACGGCCGCCGCCACCGGCTTCTGCTTCCAGTTCGACGCCTGGCGGGTCGGCGAGGAGCTCGACGTCGGCATCCGCCGCGGCGGCGACCTGGCCGCCATCGAGGCGGTCCACGATTTCGTCAACAGCCGCGCCTTCCTGGGCTTCGTCGAGGCCCTGACCGGCGACGGCGCGGGGACCTACGCCGACACCATGGCCAGCCGCTACCGCTCCGGCGACTTCCTCTCGGCCCACGACGACCACATGACCGGCAAGAACCGCCTGTTCGCCTACGTCCTCAACTTCACCCCGGTCTGGCGGCCAGACTGGGGCGGAGTGCTGAGCTTCCTCGACGAGGACGGCCATGTCGCCGAGGGCTACACCCCCAGTTTCAACGCCCTGAACATCTTCGCCATCCCCAGCGCCCACGCCGTCTCCTACGTCGCCCCCTACGCCGGGGCCCACCGCCACGCCGTCACCGGCTGGGTGCGCTACTGATGCCCGAGGAACTGGGACCCATCGGCGCGGCGCACCGCGCCCGCGCCGCCTACCGGGGGCTGACGCCGAACCTGCGCGGCGCCCTGTGGATGCTGGGCTCGGCCGTCTGCTTCACGGCCATGACCAGCATGATCAAGCTGCTCGGCTCCAACTACGACGCCGCCCTGCAGACCTTCTACCGCTCGGCCGCGGGGCTGGTGATCCTGCTGCCGATGATCCTCAAGGACGTGAAGGGCGCCTTCCGCACCACCCGGCTCGGCATCCTGCTTTTCCGATCGGCGGCCGGCACCATCGGCATGATCCTCAGCTTCTACGCCTTCCAGAAGCTGCCGCTGGCCGAGGCCAATGCGCTGAGCTTCACCCGCACCCTGTGGCTGGTGCCGCTGGCCTTCTTCGTCCTGCGCGAGAGCCTGGGCGTCTGGCGGATCGGCGCCGCCCTGGTCGGCTTCGCGGGCGTCTGCGTCATGCTGGCCCCGGGGTTCGCCAACGGCGGCCACGGCTTCGGCCTCGCCCAGCTGGCGGCGCTGGGGTCGGCCGGCCTGTTCGCCATGACCATCACCGGCATGAAGGTGATGACCCGCGACCACAGCCCCTTCACCCTGCTGGTCTATGCGGCGGTGCTGGGGGTGGCCTTCGCCATTCCGCCGGCCCTGTTCGTCTGGGCCTGGCCGACCTGGCCCGACTTCATGCTGCTCTGCCTGATGGGCGTCCTCGGGATGGCGACCCAGGCCTGCTACATCAAGGGCATGCAGATCGGCGACGCCGCCGCCATGGCCCCCATCGACTACACCCGCCTGGTGTTCACCGCCTTCGTCGGCTTCGTGGTCTTCGCCGAGGTGCCGACCTGGACGACGCTGCTCGGCGCCGCCATCGTCGTCGCCTCGACCCTGGTCATCACCTGGCGCGAACAGCGGGCCGGCAAGCTCGAGCGGGAAATGAAGGAACGCGAGCTCGATCAGCCGGCCAACTAGTGAAGATTGGCGGAGATCCACAGCGACAGGAACCGCTCGGCGAACAGCAGCTGAGACCCGAAGTAGAGGAACCAGATGGCCCAGGCGGTCAGGCGCGGCGAGCCAAAGATCTTCACGCCCTTGAACATGTCGGCGGCGAGGATGGCGTCCGAAGCCATGAACAGCAGGGCGGCGACGGCCAGGTGGGCCCCCTGTTGCGACACCGTCAGGCTGGCGACGACCATGGCGCTGATCACCACCGTGTAGGCGACCACCGGCCAGCGCATCTCGGCCAGGGAGCCCCACAGCCAGCGCAGCATCCACAGGGCGGCCACGACCACGAAGCCGGCGACGATCCAGCCGGGCAGGCCCAGCGACGGCTCGCCCCAGGGATCGGGCACCGGCATCAGGAACATGGCCAGATAGGCGACGTGGCCGAGCAGGAAGGCGACAAGCCCGGGCAGCAGCCAGCGTTTGGGATCGCCGGCCAGGAAGCCGTCGCCGATGGCGCAGAGGGTCAGGCCGATGGCCGCCGCGCCGCCGATCCAGCGGGTGCTGCTCAGGAAGGCGGCGAAGCGAGGATCGGCGGCGTTCCGGATCAGGCTGGCGTCGCCCAGCCACATGTAGAGGCCGAACAGGGCCAGCGCCCCGACGGCCATCATCTTGACGATGGTCCGCAAGGCCGACGGCGGCCTGCCGGCGAACCCGAGACCGTAGATCAACCCGGCCGCCAGGGAGACGATGAGAGCAGACGTTCCGCCGTTGAAGACCATGTCCGCGCTCCCACCCAGATTGAAGGAGGAGACGGTGCGCCGTGGATGGCGTCAAGGTTGTGGCGACAGGGAGCGCCGACCCTAACCGGTCGCCATGGCGACGAAGACGGCGCGCAAGGCCCAGCTGTAGGCCCAGACAGCGCGACCGGTCAGGCTCTGCCAGGGAGGCGAACCGAGTCCAAGCAAGGTCAGCCCGGCGGCGCCAGCGACCGTGAACGCCGTGATTTCCAACCCCATCCAGGCTTGGGTGATGCCCCAGGGCCCCAGCGCTCCAACAAGGAAGAATCCGCCGATCCCCGCTGCGATTGCGAGAACGTCGAAGAGTGGCCCATTGAATCGTCGCCAGAGCCAAAGGATTCCGAGACTGACAGGCAGCCCAATCAGACATCCGGCGCCGAAGGCTAGGTCTCGCGGCACGTCAAAGCCGTAGTTCATCGGCTGAGGCGTGAATGTCATGGCGATCAAGCCGACCCCTACGAAGCCGAGACCAGCAATGTTGCGCCAACGGCGCCCCTCGCCAGACGGTAGCAGCCAATCGCCGAGGGTCATGAGGGCCAAGGCTCCGGCGAGCGGCCATAACCGTTCCCCCTGCGCAATGGCATAGGCTTGGCGATGGATATCGACATAGGTCGCCAGCGATGGGATCAGATTCCATGCCGTCGCCGCCAGAAGAATAAGGCCCGGGACCAGCCGCGCCCCCGACAGGTTGATCGTTCGTCCACGGCTGGAGAACTGTCGGGGCGCTAGCGTAGCGAGGATCGCCAACATCATGAGTAGTGACGTCACGCCGTCTGGACCGCAACCAAAGCAGGTGATCGGCGTCAGCTTTCCGCCGTGGCTTTCGATGGTCGGCGGAGCCTTCTCTTCGAAGCCGGGCGCGGCCTCGGCGGGCGCAGCAGGTGTAGCGGCGTAGGCCAAAGCGTCTCCTTCCAGACAGAAAGAGATTACGAGCTTAATTTTTTATATTTGTCAAACGGCAGTCAACCGGCGTCGGGATTGAGGAACTTCCGCGCCGCCGCCCGGTGCCGGTCCTTCACGTTCTTGCCGACCACCGCCAGCAGGGCGGCGATCACCGCCGCGTCGTCGGTGAAGCCGACCCCGACCAGGACATCGGGAATGACGTCGGTCGGCAGGACGAAATAGGCCAGCGCCGCCATCATCATCCCCTTGGCGGCCAAGGGCGTCTCGGGGTCGCGTGCGCACCACCAGACGCTCAGCACGTCGTCGAGGAAGGGCACCTTGGCGGCCACCTTGCGGACCTTGGGCCAGAAGCCCTGCTTCACCCGTATTTCGTTGACCCGCAGGGTTTCGGGGACGAGCGCTTTCGACCGATCGATAATCTCGGCAGGCTTGACGTTGGGTGACGGCTTGGCTTTCGCGCTCACGGGGCTAAACCCTCTCCTCGAAGCTCTAATTCAACACGATCTCGATGGGAGACGTCCATGAAACTCGATAGTTCCATTGCCGCGGTGGTCACCGGCGGCGCTTCCGGCCTCGGCGAAGCCACGGTCCGGGCCCTGGTCGCCCAGGGCGTCAAGGTCGCCATCTTCGATCTCGATCGCCAGCAGGACCGCGGCGAGGCCCTGGAGAAAGAACTGGGCGTCACCTTCTGCGCTGTCAACGTGACCAGCGACGAAGACGTCGACGCCGGCTTCGAAAAGGCCCGCGCCGCCAACGGCCAGGAGCGCATTCTCGTGAACTGCGCCGGCACCGGCAACGCCGCCAAGACCGCCAGCCGCGACAAGACCACCGGGGCCATCAAGCACTTCCCGCTGGCCCACTTCGACATGATCATCCAGATCAACCTGATCGGCACCTTCCGCTGCATCGCCAAGTCGGCGGCCGGCATGCTGACCCTGGATCCGCTGGAAGACGGCGAGCGCGGCGCCATCGTCAACACCGCCAGCGTCGCGGCCGAGGACGGCCAGATCGGCCAGGCGGCCTATTCGGCCTCCAAGGGCGGCGTCGTCGGCATGACGCTGCCGATCGCCCGCGACCTGATGGGCGAGGGCATCCGCGTCAACACCATCCTGCCGGGCATCTTCAACACCCCGCTGATGAACGCCGCCCCGCCGCAGGTGAAGGACGCCCTGGCGGCTTCCGTGCCCTTCCCCAAGCGCCTCGGCCTGGCAGACGAATACGCCCAGCTGGCGCTGCAGATGATCACCAATGGCTACTTCAACGGCGAGGACGTCCGCCTCGACGGCGCCATCCGCATGGCTCCGCGCTAACCCAAGGTCGTCATCCTCGGGCTTGTCCCGAGGATGACGAGGGGGATGGGCTACTGCCTCAGGTCCTCCGGCCGCACGATGCCGGGGCCGAGGTTGCTGACCACCTCGCGGGCCTCGAAACTCTGGTCGGCCGGGGCCGGGGACGCGCCCCTGTACATGACGATCTCGGCGTTGGCCTCGTAGCGGGTGACGGTCCGCATATCCATGTCGTCGGCCCAGAAGCGGTTGCTGTAGAAGGGGTCCCAGGCCCGCCAGCCGTAACGCGGCCCGAAATAGCGCCAGCTGGGCCGCCAGAAGCCGTAGCCGCCGCCGAAACGCCCGGCCGGCGGATCGTAGTAGGTGCGGCTGTCGCGGTTGGTTTCACGGTCGGCCAGCACGAAGCCGTCGTAGCCCTGCGCCAGGGTCAGTTCGGCGGCGCGGAACAGCAGGTAGCGTTCGACCGTGTCACGGTTGGTCAGGCTGTTGCCCGAGAAGCTGATCTTGAAGCGGTTCTCGGTGATCCGCTGGTCGGTGAAGCCGCCCGACACCGAGTTGCCCCGGACGTTCGGCTGGTACGGCGTGGCGGTGGCGCAGGCGGTGAGGCCTGTGGCGGCGAGTATGGCGGCGATTGCCGCGGCCCTGGCGAAGTTCATCGCGCGATCTCCTGATTTCCGGCCCCGAAAGAAGCCGGCAGCGTCCCTTTAGCGATTAACTCCACAGGGGCGGCGAAGTTGCTAGTGACGCAAGGCAATCATGATCGACGCCGCGATCAACAGGCCGCCGACCAGCAGGCGAAAGCCGCGCCGGAAGTCGGGCCGGGTCATGAACACCGCCAGCGCCGCGCCGCCGAGGCCGTACGCCGTCATGGTGATCATATCCATGCCGATGGTCGCCGCCGCGAACAGGCCCATCTGGGCCGGCAGCGGCCGGGCCAGGTCGACGAAGGGCGGCAGCACGGCGGTGAAGAACAGCAGGGCCTTGGGATTGGACAGCTGCACGGCGAACCCGTCCCGGAAGGCCGAGCGCTCGAGGTGGGTCTGCGGCGTCTCGGCCTCGGGGTCGTTGCGGAGGCCGCTGAGGATCGAGGAGACGCCGAGCCAGGCGACATAGGCCGCGCCCAGCCAGGTGAGGATCTGGAAGACCTGCGGGAAGGCGGTGACCAGGGCGCTCAAGCCCAGCGCCGCGCCGACGAACCAGACCAGGGTGGCGCAGCTCATCCCGGCCACGCCGCGGATCACCGCCGCCTTTCCCCGGTGCATGCCGGTGGCGATGGAAAACAGGTTGGCCGGCCCCGGGGTGACGGCCAGCACCGCCATGATGCCGAGGAAGGCGACGTACTTATGCGGATCGACGGGCAGGATCATCTAGAGGCCGAGGCGCCGCGCCCGTCCCGCGATGGTCAGGGCCAGCCGTTCGGCGATCAGCCTGTCGGGGCTGCCGGTCTGTTTGCAGGCCCGGTCGGCGGCGAGGATTTCCGGCTGCAGGGCGTCAATGTGGTCGAGGGTCCAGGCCCGAGCCTGGCGCAGGAACTCCTTCTCCTGCTTCCAGAACACGCCGCTGGCCTTGGCCGCCTCGGGCAGGCCGGCTCCGCTGGAGACCAGGGTCAGGGTGCGGCGTAGCTTGGCCAGGTGCATGCCCATGGCGCGCACGGCCGGCGGTCCGGCCTCGCCCTCGGCGGCGGCGCGGGCCAGGCCCTGCTGGGCGGCGCCGAGACGGCCCCCGAAGGCGTCGTTGGCGGCTTCGAACAGCGAGGCTTCGGGTTCGACCCCGAGAAACTCTTCCAGTTCGGCGGCGGCCACCTGCCGGCCGCTGCCGGGGCCGATCCACAGGATCAGCCGCTCGATCTCCTGGCGGGCGACGCCGCGCTCCTTGGGCATGCGCGAGGCGAACAGGTCGAGCGCCGCCGAATCGAGGCTGACCTTGTCGGCGGCCAAGGCCTCGCGGGCCATGCGGGCGATATCGCCCTGCTCGTCCTCGTAGCAGGGGATGGCGGCGGCGGCGGCGGCCTTCTCGGCGGCCTTGCGCAGGGCCGAGTCGCGGCCCAGCGCCCCGGCCTCGACGATCAGGAAGGCGTCGGGGTTGAGCTTGCCCTCGGCATGGGCGGTCAGGGCCTCGGCGCAGGTCTTGTCGGGGGCGGCCCGCTCGCCGGTCAGCCGCACGCGGACCAACCGCCGGCCGCCCATCATCGACAGGGCGGTCAGCTCCTCTTCCAGCTTGCCGGCCTGGTCGAGGTCGGTCTCGGTCAGCATGGCGACGTTGAAGGGGTCGTTGAGGTCGGGGGTGATGCGTTTGGCCAGCCCGTCGGCCCGCTCGCGAACCCCACCGCGGTCGCGGCCATAGAGGAGGACGGCGCGGATGTTGTCCGGCGGCCCTTTCAGGATGCGGTCGACGTCGGGGCGCTTGGAAACGATCATTGGGGCGGGCCTCACCCGGCTCGCTTCAGCATCCACACCGCCAGGTCCATCTGGATCTTGCGGGCCAGTTCGTCGGCCACCTTCTGTTCGGCGTCCTGCTGGGCGGCGATGGCGGCGTAGGGCTGTTCGGCGCGGTCGAAGGTGACTTCGGCGGTGCTGACGCCTTGCGTCGCTGTCGAGCCGTCCGCGCGGGAGACCAGCTTCCAGTTGGCGACCACCACATACTCGTAGCGGCTGGCGACGCCGTCGGTGCGGCGGCCGCGTGGGATGCGGCTTTCCTTGAGGGTCAGTTCGAGGCGCCATTCGGCCGGCCGCGAATCGCGGGCCAGGGCGTCGTCGAGCGACTCGCGCAGCAGGGCGCCGGTGCGACCCTCCGGAGCGATGGTCTCAACCGCCGACAGCCCCGGCGAGACGCCGGGGGACGCATAGAGGGGCGTGAAGCCGCAACCGCCCAGCCCGAAGGTCAGCAGTCCAAGCACGGCGAAGAGGGCAGGTGTGCGCATCAGTTGGCCACGATGTTGATGATGCGGTCCTGGACCACGATCACCTTGCGAACGGTGAGGCCGGCAAGGTGGACCGAAACGGACGCGTCCGCCAGCGCCAGGGCTTCGACATCGGCCGAAGCCGTGCCTTTGGCGACGATGACCTCGCCACGGCGCTTGCCGTTGATCTGCACCGGCAGGGTGACCTCGTTGTCCGAGGCCAGGGCGGCGTCGGCCTTCGGCCATTCGGCGTCGACGACCATGCCGGTCTTGCCCAACCGCTCCCAGCAGGCCTCGGCCAGGTGGGGGGTGAAGGGGTTGATCAGCCGGGCCAGCACCTCCAGCGCCTCGGCGCGGGCCGCCTGGACGGCGGAACCGGCCCCGGCGGCCGGATAGGCTTTGAGGATGTTCAGGAACTCGTACAGCTTGGCGACGCCGCTGTTGAAGCGGAAGCGCTCGATGGAGTCGCCGACCGGGCCGATCAGCTTGTGGGTCGCCCGGCGCAGCTCCAGCGCCGCCGCATCGCTGTCGTCCAGGGCCGGAGCCGGCCCCTCGGCTTGCGCGTCGAACTCGGCCCAGACGCGGTGCACGAAGCGGCCGGCGCCCTCGACGCCGGCATTGGTCCATTCGACGTCGCGCTCGGGCGGGCTGTCGCTCATCACGAACAGGCGGGCCGCGTCGACGCCATAGGTGTCGAAGATGCCCTCGGGGGCGACGACGTTCTTCTTCGACTTCGACATCTTCTCGATGTCGCCGATGACCAGGACCTCGCCGGTCGCCTTGACGCGGGCGACGCGCACGCCGGCCTCAGTGGTGAAGTCGACGCAGGCCGGCTCGATCCACTCGTCCTTCGAGTCCGGATCGTTCTTCGCCGCCTTGTAGGTCTCGTGGGTGACCATGCCTTGCGTGAACAGGCCGGTGAAGGGCTCTGCGACGCTCAGCATGCCCTCGTCCTTCAGGGCGCGGGTGATGAAGCGGGCGTACAGCAGATGCAGCACCGCGTGCTCGACGCCGCCGATGTACTGGTCGACCCCCAGCCACTTGTCGGCGGCGGCCTTGTCGATCGGTTCCTTCGCATGCGGGTTGGCGAAGCGGGCGAAGTACCAGCTGCTGTCCACGAAGGTGTCCAGGGTGTCGGTCTCGCGCTGCGCATCGGCGCCGCAGGAGGGGCACTGGACATTCTTCCAGGTCGGATGGCGCAGCAGCGGGTTGCCGGGAATGTCGAAGGTGACGTCGTCGGGCAGCACCACGGGCAGCTGGTCGTCCGGCACCGGGACCGGGCCGCAGGACTGGCAGTGGACGATCGGGATCGGACAGCCCCAGTAGCGCTGGCGGGAGACCCCCCAGTCGCGCAGGCGGTAGACGACGGCGCCCTTGCCCTGGCCCTGGGCCTCGACGCGTGTCACGGCGGCGGCCTTGGCCTGTTCGACCGTCATCCCGTCCATGAAGTCCGAGTTGAAGATCTTGCCGGGGCCGACATAGGCCTCCGAGCCGATCATGAAGGTGGCCGGATGGGCGTCGCCGGGCAGCACCACCGGCTTGACCGGCAGGGCGTATTTGCGGGCGAAGTCCAGGTCGCGCTGGTCATGGGCCGGGCAGCCGAAGATGGCGCCCGTGCCGTAGTCCATCAGCACGAAGTTGGCGATCCAGACCGGCAGCTTCCAGGTCGGGTCGAAGGGGTGGACGACCGACAGGCCGGTATCCAGGCCCAGCTTCTCGCCGCCCTCGATCTCGGCCTCGCTGGCGCCGCCTTTGCGACACTCCTTCAGGAAGTCGGCGACCCTGGGGTCGCTCGACAGCCGTTCGGCCAGCGGGTGGTCGGGGGCGATGGCCAGGAAGCTGGCCCCGTACAGGGTGTCGGGGCGGGTGGTGTAGACCTCCAGCCCGTTCTCGAAGCCTTCCGGGGCGGTATCGAACTTCCAGGTCAGGCGCAGGCCCTGGCTGCGGCCGATCCAGTTCTCCTGCATCAGCCGGACCTTGTCGGGCCAGCGGTCCAGGGTCTGCAGACCCTCGATCAGGTCGTCGGCATAGTCGGTGATGCGCAGGAACCACTGGGTCAGCTTGCGCTTCTCGACGATGGCGTCGGAGCGCCAGCCGCGGCCGTCGATGACCTGCTCGTTGGCCAGCACGGTCATGTCCACCGGATCCCAATTTACCGTGGCTTCCCGGCGATAGGCCAGGCCGCGCTTCAGCAGCTTCAGGAACCAGCGCTGTTGCTGGCCGTAATATTCGGGGTCGCAGGTCGCGAATTCGCGCGACCAGTCGATGCTGGTGCCCAGCACCTTGAACGGCTCGCGCATGGCCGCGATGTTGTCGTAGGTCCAGCCCTTGGGGTGGACGCCGCGTTCCATGGCCGCGTTCTCGGCCGGCATGCCGAAGGCGTCCCAGCCCATCGGGTGCAGCACCGCATGGCCCTGGGCCCGCTTGTAGCGCGCCACCACGTCGCCCATCGTGTAGTTGCGCACATGGCCCATGTGCATCCGCCCCGACGGATAGGGGAACATCTCGAGGATGTAGTATTTCGGGCGCGGATCGTTGTCCGCCGTGCGGAACACGTCGGCGTCGGCCCAGGCTTTACGCCAGCGGGGCTCGGTTTCCTTGGGATTATAGCGTGCCATGCGCGGTTCTTAGGGCGAGCCCCGCGCGGCAACAAGAGGTGCGGCGCGGGAGCGCGCCGCACTCCCTTTCCTAGTCGTTGCCGAGGTTGGCGAGCCGCAGCTTGCGGGCCCGGTCGAGGATGGCGTTTTCCATGTCGGCTTCGGTCTGGGCCGCCGTCGGCGCGTCGACCCAGGTTCCACCGTTGTTGACCTGCTTGAAGACGCTGACGTTCAGGGCGTCGGCGCGCAGGCGGGTGTCGAGGATGTAGACGGTGACCTTGAAGCGCTCGTTCGGCGTCTGGGCGTCGCTGTACCAGTCGGTGATGATGACGCCGCCGTAGGGGTCGGCCGAGGCCAGCGGCATGAACTTGATGACGTCGGTGGCGGCGCGCCACAGATAGCCGTTGACGCCGATTTCCGAACCCTTGGGGGCCTTCTTGCCGCCAATGCCCAGGAAGCCGCCGTTGCCGTCCTTGACGGTCTTCGGACCGCTGGACCCGCAGGCCGCCAGAGCGCCCGCCAACATCAATACCGCGCCCAACCTGAACGCCCCGCGCGCAAACCGCATGCTCTATCGCTCCAAATCCACTGCGCCCCGCGCCGCAGATATTCTGTCCGGTGCGTCTACATCATGGCAAGAGAAGGTCCAACGCTGAAATCTCGTGACCTTCCCGCCACAGGCGAGGTGGGAATCGACCAAGGGTCTGCGGAGGACGTTGACCCATTGTCGCCGTGATCGCTTATATAATGGCTATTGAGCTGACGGCCCGACCCCGGGCGACCATAAGTCGGCGCGGGGCAAAGGTCTGAAAAGGCGGATATGAGCAAGGCGCGCTACATTGCGACGGCTGCCGCGCTGGTCCTGATCGGATCGGCGGCGACGGCCCATGCGCAGTCGGCGGCCAAGCCGAAACCGGCCGAAGACTTCCGCGTCCGTGGCGATTTCAACCTGCAGGACAGCCGTCTGGGTCCTGGCCGCGCCGAGCGCAGCGTCCAGTTCGACGCCAAGACCGGCAAGTGGGGCGTCAAGCTGGGTCTGGGTTCCCCCGTCGGCCGTGAAGCCGACGCCAAGGACCTGGAAGCCGGCGCCTACTTCAAGGTGACCCCGTCGCTCCGCGTCGGCGGCGCGGTCGGTCTCGCTTCCGAACGCGACAACCCGGTTCGCCGCAACGGCGAAAAGGACGAGGCGCCCCGCGTGCGCCTGGAAACGACCTTCAAGTTCTAGATCGCAGTGATTCCCGCGATCGCTCTCCGCCCCTGGGGCAGAGGACAGGTTTGGAGCGCGAGCGACAAACCAGGAGGCGGGACTTCCACTGGCGGTCGTGCGCTGTGTCCCCGGACGCCGGCGCGTAATGGAAGGCGCCAACCTTCAAACGCCGGTGGGCCCGCCTCCTGCTTTCTCGCTTGAAGGCTCGAAAGCGGTGCTCCGCCCAAAGGGCGGGGAGCGAAGCTAAGGCCACGCCGCCAGCAACCCCCGCAACGCCGCCGCCGTCGCCAGCGGCTGGTCGATCATCACATGGTGGTCGGCGTCGGGGATCGAGAACTTGACGATGTCGTCGGGCAGTTCGCGCAGCATGAACTCCATGGTGCCCGGGAACATCAGCTTCGACCGCTCGCCCCAGACCAGGGCCACCGGGCATTTGACCTGGCTGAGCAGCTCACCCAGGGCCGGCATGGTGAAATTGTGCCAGAGCTCGGGATCGAACTTCCAGGTCCAGCCCGTGCCCGAGCCGTCCAGCATCGGGGCCTGGCGCAGGGCCTTGCGGGCGATCCAGTCGGCCACATAGTCGTTCTCGCAGCCCTGCGGCGGGGCCAGGCGGAAACGGGCCAGGGCGCTGGTCAGGTCGGGATAGACCTTGTTGGGCCCGGTGCGGTGCGGCGGACCGTTCCACTGGTGCTCGGGCGGGTGGACGGTCGAGTCGAGCATGACGATGCCGCGCAACCGGTCGCCATGGTGGACGGCGGCGTGCAGGGTCGGGAAGCCGCCGAAGCTGTGGGCGACCACGCGGGCCTTGCCGCCGTCGGCTTCCAACTGCGCCGCCTCGATGGCCCCGAAGATCTCGGCGCTGAAGATTTCGGCGGTGTATCTGGGCCGCCAGTCGCTGTCGCCCATGCCCGACCAACTGATCGCGGCGACGCGGTAGTCGCCGCTGAGCAGCGGGGCGATGAAACTCCACCAGTCGGCGTGGGCGCCGTTGCCGTGCAGCAGCAGCACGCCGGGCTTGCCGACCTCGCCCCAGGTCAGCAGTTCGATGGCCGCGCCCTGGACCTCGAAGGTCGAGCGTTCGGGCTCCTGGGCGATGGCGGCCTCGAACCAGGCCGGGGCCGGGGGTTTTTCACCGTTGTAGGGGACGAGGGGCGGCGGATGATCCGGCCAGATGGGGTGGCCGTCAGCCATGCAGCACTTCTTCCTTGGGTTCGACGTAAGCTTTTTCGCCGGGGCGCGGTGGACGCGGGCCGACGGTCTTGAACACCCCCATGCCGGTCATGATCAGCCGGTCGCCGGCCCAGATGCGGCCGCGGACGGTGAAGACGTCGTCCTCTTCCGAGACCAGCTCGGCCCGGCCCTCGATCCAGTCGCCCAGCTTGCCGCCGGACAGGAAATCGCAGGTCAGCCGGACCGTGACCCAGTAATGGCTGCGGGCGACGCTGATCACCCGGCCCCAGGCCATGTCGGCGAAGCTCATCAACATGCCGCCGTGGCAGTTGGCCATGCCGTTGGTGTGGTGCTCCTCGACCCGGAAGGCCAGGGTGGCGCCCTTTGGGTCCTGCTGTTCGTACAGCGGACCGATCTGGCGGCCGAACCCGCGGGTCCAGTTGAGGATCTTGTAGCCTTCGGGGATGTCGGCCGTCTGGGCTTCGGTGAGGTCGTCGGACATTGCTCAAGTCTAACGTCCGTTTGAATGGCCGTGAAGCACGACCTTGCGGAAGGCGGGCGCCCAGGTGTCCCAGAGGGCATGTCCTGCCCTCAACTCGGCCCGTTGGCCGCTGGCCCTGCCGGGCCCATGCGCCTAAAACCCCCCTCCAGGTTCAAATTCCGAGGACTCGCCCCCATGCGTGACATCCAGCATTTCGTGAACGGCCAGAGTGTCGCCGGGACCTCGGGCCGGTTCGGCGAGGTCTTCAACCCCAACACCGGCGAGGTGCAGGCGCGCGTCGCCCTGGCCACTGCCGCCGAGCTGGACGCCGCCGTCCAGGTCGCCGTGAAGGCCCACCAGGGTTGGTCGGCGACCAATCCCCAGCGCCGGGCGCGGGTGATGTTCGAGTTCAAGCGGCTGGTCGAGGCCAACATGCAGGACCTGGCCGAGATGCTGTCGGCCGAGCACGGCAAGGTCATCGCCGACTCCAGGGGCGACATCCAGCGCGGCCTCGAGGTCATCGAGTTCGCCTGCGGCATCCCGCATGCGCTGAAGGGCGAGTACACCGAGGGCGCCGGGCCCGGCATCGACGTCTATTCCATGCGCCAGAGCCTGGGGGTGGTGGCCGGCATCACCCCGTTCAACTTCCCGGCCATGATCCCGATGTGGATGTTCGGCGTCGCCATCGCGGTCGGCAACACCTTCATCCTCAAGCCGTCGGAGAAAGACCCCAGTGTCCCGGTCCGCCTGGCCGAACTGATGATGGAGGCCGGCGCGCCGGCCGGCGTGCTCAATGTCGTCCATGGCGACAAGGTCAGCGTCGACGCCATCCTGCAGCACCCCGACATCAAGGCCGTCAGCTTCGTCGGCTCCTCGGACATCGCCCACTACGTCTATTCGCAGGGCACGCTGCACAACAAGCGGGTCCAGGCCATGGGCGGGGCCAAGAACCACGGCATCGTCATGCCCGACGCCGACATGGACCAGGTGGTCAAGGACCTCTCCGGCGCCGCCTTCGGCTCGGCCGGCGAGCGCTGCATGGCCCTGCCGGTCGTGGTGCCGGTCGGCAAGAAGACCGCCGATGAGCTGCGGGAACGGATGATCGCCGAGATCGAGACCCTCAAGGTCGGCGTCTCCAACGACGCCGAGGCCCAGTACGGCCCGGTGGTCAGCGCCGCCCACCGCGCCAAGATCGCCGAATACATCCAGATCGGCCAGGACGAGGGCGCCGAACTGGTCGTCGACGGCCGCGACTTCAAGCTGCAGGGCTACGAGAAGGGCTTCTTCATCGGCCCCAGCCTGTTCGACGGGGTCAAGCCCGGCATGAAGACCTACCATGAGGAAATCTTCGGCCCGGTGCTGCAGATGGTCCGCGCCGACAGCTTCGAGGAGGCCCTCGAACTGCCCTCCAAACACCAGTACGGCAACGGCGTCGCCATCTTCACCCGCAACGGCCGCGTGGCCCGCGAGTTCGCGGCCCGGGTCAATGTCGGCATGGTCGGCATCAATGTGCCGATCCCGGTGCCGGTCGCCTACCACACCTTCGGCGGCTGGAAGCGTTCGGCCTTCGGCGACACCAACCAGCACGGCATGGAGGGGCTGAAGTTCTGGACCAAGGTCAAGACCGTCACCGCCCGCTGGCCCGAAGGCGAAGTCGCGGATTCGTCGTTCATCATCCCGACGATGAAGTAGGCGGTCAGGCAGCGACGGCATAGTCCTTGAGGATGCCCAGCGGCACGATGGCCAGGGTCTCCTCATGGGTGGATTCCAGCACCACCTGCGGGGCGCAGCCGTCGTCCAGCGCCTCTTTCCAGCGCGGGGCGCAGAGGCACCAACGGTCGCCGGGCCTCAGGCCCGCGAAGCCGAACTCCGGCCTCGGGGTGGAGAGGTCGTTGCCGCGCCGGGCGCTGTAGGCCAGGAAATCGGCGGTCATCACCGCGCAGACGGTGTGCAGGCCCAGGTCCTGCGGCCCGGTCTCGCAACAGCCGTTGCGGAAGAATCCGGTCACCGGGTCCTGCGAACAGGGGACCAGTTCGCCGCCCAGCACGTTGAGGGCCTCGGGATCGTAACGCGTCATGGGCCTATCCTGCTCTCAACAGGGCATCGCCGCCATAGGGAGGCTTTGGCGGGTCTTTGCGGTCTGGCGGCACGGAGCCTGCAACGCTAAGGAATGAGGGCTCTCCTCGCATCGAAACGATCCATGACCGATACGCCCCGTCCTCGCCGCAGCGCCCTGTACATGCCCGCCTCGAACGCGAAAGCCATCGAGAAGGCGCGTAGCCTGCCGTGCGACGTGGTCATCCTCGACCTCGAGGACGCCGTCGCGCCCGAGGCCAAGGAAACCGCCCGGCTGCAGGCGGTGGAGGCGGTGAAGGCCGGCGGCTTCGGACGTCGCGAGGTGGTCATTCGCGTCAACGGCCTCGACACCCCCTGGGGCGCCGCCGACCTGGCCGCCCTTGCCGCAATGGGGGCGGCCGGGGCCGGGGCCGACGCCATCCTGGTCCCCAAGGTCAGCAGCGCCGCCGACGTGAAGGCCTACGACGCCGCCATCGAAAAGGCGCCGGAGGCCACCAGGCTGTGGGCGATGATCGAGACCTGCGCCGCTCTGTTTGCCCTCAACGAGATCGCCGCCACGGCGAAGGACACCCGGCTGACGACCTGGGTGATGGGCACCAACGACCTGGCCAAGGAAATGCGCTGTCAGCAGACGGCCGACCGGGCCCCTTTCTGGGGTCCCCTGAGCCTGTCGGTGGCGGCGGCCCGGGCCCATGGCCTGACCATCCTCGACGGCGTCTACAACGATATCGAGAGCATCGACGGGCTGATCGACGTCTGCCAGCAGGGCGTTCAGTTCGGCTTCGACGGCAAGACCCTGATCCATCCCAAACAGGTCGAGCCCTGCAACCTGGTGTTCTCGCCGGCCCCGGGCGAGGTCGACTGGGCCCGCAGCGTCATCGCCGCCTTCGCCCTGTCCGAGAACGCCGGCAAGGGCGCCATCCGCGTCGAGGGCCGGATGGCCGAGCTGCTGCACCTGTCCCAGGCGCAGCGCCTGGTGGCGGTGTCGGAAGCCATCGACGAGGCGGACGCCGCATGAGGCGTTCGCTCTGCCTTGCCGCCCTGATGGCGCTGCTGGCCGGGCCCGTGCTGGCCCAGGAACAGCCGACCTCGCCGGACCCGATCGGCGATGTGCTGTCCGGCCTGGCCGCCAGCCAGGGCATGGACGACGACGCGGCCGAGTCGGCGACCTCGACCGCGCCCGACGCGGCCGCCGCCTCGCAAGCCAACAACGAGAGCGCCGACGGCGACGCCGAGGACCCCGGTGACGGCGGCTCCTTGCCCGAGCCGGCTCCGCCGACCTACACGCCGCCCGCGCCGGCCTATTCGGCCCCGACGCCGTTTACGCCGCCGCCGCCGGTTTCGCGCCTGCCGCAGCTGGACCGGCCGGTGATGATCGACGAGCTCTACCGCACCCCCGAGGCCCCGCCGACGGCGGTCGAACAGGCCTATGAGAGCCGCATCCGCGGCGGCTTCAACGCCGCCCAGGGCCTGCAGGGCCCGCTCGACGGCGGCTGGGTGCTGCGCGGGCAGGACGGCCGGACGCTGTACGGCCTGCAACTGGTCGACAAGGGCGCGGGCGGCATCATGCTCGAAGGGGCCTGGCGGTCCCTGCAGACCGGCCAGGCGACCGGCGGCGTCGGCCTCGTCGATGTCATCGAACGCACCGCCAATGGCGGCGTCTACATCCGCTTCACGCCGCGCGGGGCGCGGGAAGCCTCGATCCTGCAGCTGGACCCGGCCGGGTCGGGGTGGAACGGCACCCTGTGGGAAGCCGGCGCCAACCGGTCGGTGACCCTGCGACGGAACTAGAGGCCAAGGGCCTTTCGGGCCACCAACACAGCGTCCGACGCACCCCCATAGGCCTCCGCCGCGCTGTGTCCCCAGACCGGTCCCGGCCAGGCCGGATCGGCCGCGCAACGCCCGACGACGTGAACATGAAGCTGGGCGGTGACATTGCCCAGCGCGCCGATGTTCAGCTTCTCGACCTCGAAGCCGGACAGGCCGCCGAGCACCCGCACCGCCTTGCCGGCCGCCACCGCCTCCTCCATCAGCCGCGCCCGGTCGGGGGCCGACAGCTGTTCGATCTCCCTCAGCCCCGCCAACCTCGGGATCAGCACCAGCCAGGGATAGCGGCCGTCGTCCTGCAGGCGGACGTGGCAGAGGGGCAGGTCGCCGACCGCGTGGCTGGTGGCGACGAAGGCGGGATCGAGGATGAACTCAGCCACGGGTCGGAACCGCCGCCCAGTAGTCGAAGTCGAGGATGACCTCGCCGGGATAGGCGCCGGCCGCGTCCTTGTCGGGCAGGTCGGCGCAAGGCCGGTCCTTCGTCGCCACCAGCCGCAGGCGCAGCGCCCCGATCCCCGGCTCCAGCAGCGCCTTGTCGAGCACCTCGCTCCAGGCGAACACGGTGCCGCCGGCGAAATAGGGGTTCACATGCCGCCCGCCGTTGATGCCGAGGATCAGCCCGGCGTTCTGCAGGCCGTTGAAGCTCAGCGCCTTGGCCGTCGAGATGACCACCCCGCCGTAGACCAGCCGGCGGCCGGACGGGTCCTTGGCGCGTTCGTACTGGTTGAAGTGGACCTTGGCGGTGTTCTGGTAGAGGCGGGTGGCCAGCTGGTGCTCGGCCTCCTCGATGGCCATGCCATCGATGTGGTCGATCTTCTCGCCGACCGCATAGTCCTCGAAGGCGTGCAAGGCGCCGGCCAGGGCGAAGTCGTACTTCGAAAAGTCGAGGGTCCGGGGGATCACCAGGTCGGCGGCCGGCACGGCGGTCTTCAGCTCGGGGACCTTCTGCTCGGCGATCTGCGCCGCCTCGTCGCGCTTCCGGACCATCACCCAGCGCACATAAGAGAGCACCCGCTCGCCGTGCTGGTTTTCGCCGGTTGTGCGGACATAAACGACGCCGGTCCTGCGGTTGGAGTTCTCCTTCAGGCCGATGACCTCGCTGGTCGCCGTCAGGGTGTCGCCCGGGAACACGGGCTTCAGGAACAGGCCCTCGGCGTAGCCCAGGTTGGCGACCGCGTTGAGGCTGATGTCGGGCACGGTCTTGCCGAAGACGATGTGGAAGGCGATCAGCGGGTCGACCGGCGCGCCCGGCAGGCCGCAGGCGCGGGCGAACTCGTCCGACGAGAAGAGGGCGAAGCGCGGGCCGTATAGCGCCGTGTAGAGGGCGACATCGCCGGCCGTCACCGTGCGCGGCGTGGCGTGGCGCAGGATCTGGCCGAGGCGGAAGTCCTCGAAATAGTGGCCGGGATCGGTCTTCGACATCGAGGGTCTCTGCATCGGGCCGGGTGCGTCCTTCGACACGCGAGCTACGCTCGCTGCTCAGGATGACGAACTTGGTTTGGCACGGACATACGTCATCCTGAGCAGGCCGCGCCAGCGGCCGTGTCGAAGGACGCGCCCTTCGCATCTGCGAAAGGGGGCTTGAGGGGACGCGAGCGCGGGTCTAGACCGCCCGCGACCCTTTTCTTCACTAGAGAGACCTGCTCCATGGCTCGAGCCAAGATCGCCCTTATCGGCGCCGGCATGATCGGCGGCACCCTGGCCCATATCGCCGCGCGCGAAGAGCTGGGCGACGTCATCCTGTTCGACATCGCCGAGGGCACGCCGCAGGGCAAGGCGCTCGACATCGCCGAGGCCACCTCGGTGATCGGCTCGGACGTCAAGCTGAAGGGCGCCAACGACTACGCCGACATCGCGGGCGCCGACGTCTGCATCGTCACCGCCGGCGTGCCGCGCAAGGACGGCATGAGCCGCGACGACCTCCTGACCATCAACCTCAAGGTCATGAAAGCGGTCGGCGCCGGCATCAAGGAGCACGCTCCCAACGCCTTCGTCATCTGCATCACCAACCCGCTGGACGCCATGGTCTGGGCCCTGCGCGAGTTCTCAGGCCTGCCGCACGAGAAGGTGGTCGGCATGGCCGGCGTGCTGGACAGCGCCCGCTTCGCCTACTTCCTGGCCGAGAAGACCGGCGTCTCGGTCGAGGATATCCACGCCTGGACGCTCGGCGGCCACGGCGACGACATGGTGCCGATGGTGCGCCACTCGACGGTGGCCGGCCTGCCGTTGCCCGAACTGGTGTCGCAAGGCTGGATGACCCAGGAAGAGCTCGACGGCATCGTCAAGCGCACCCGCGGCGGCGGCGGCGAGATCGTCAAGCTTCTGAAGACCGGCAGCGCCTTCTACGCCCCGGCCGAGAGCGCCATCGCCATGGCCACCAGCTACCTGAAGGACAAGAAGCGCTGCCTGCCCTGCGCCGCCTACCTGTCGGGCCAGTACGGCCTGAAGGACCTCTACGTCGGGGTGCCGGTGATCATCGGGGCCGGCGGCGTCGAGCGGATCATCGAGTTCTCCACCAACGACGAGGAGAAGGCGATGTTCGAAAAGTCGGTGGCCTCGGTGCAGGGCCTGATCGAGGCCTGCAAGGGCATCGAGCCGTCGCTGGCCTAAACCCCGTTTGAGTTCAGGACGGCCCTCTTCCCGACCCCGGGAGGAGGGCTGTTTCGCGTCCCGGGGGTGGCGCGCGGCCCCGCGCGGCGCTAACTCAAGCGCCATGCCCGAACACGCCTTCACCCTCCGCCCCACCCCCACGGTTCCGGTCGATGGCGACAAGCCGTTTCCGGTGCGCCGCATCCTCTGTGTCGGCCGCAACTACGCGGCCCACCGGGCCGAGATGGGCGGTGACGACCGCGATCCGCCCTTCTTCTTCGCCAAGCCGGCCGACGCTATCGTGCCGCCGGGCAGGGACGTGCCCTATCCGTCGGCGACCGGCGACCTGCACCATGAAATCGAGCTGGTCGTCGCCATCGGGCCGGACGGCATCTTCGGCTATGCGGTCGGCGTCGATCTGACCCGCCGCGACCTGCAGGCCGCCGCCAAGGCCAAGGGCCAGCCCTGGGACGCCGCCAAGGGCTTCGACCATTCGGCCCCGATCAGCGCTATCCGCAAGCTGCCGACCCTCGGCGACGTGGCCATCGGCCTGTCGGTCAACGGCGAGGTGCGCCAGAAGGCCCGCGTCGGCGACATGATCTGGTCGGTCCCCGAGATCGTCGAGGAAGCCGGCAAGCTCTGGGATCTGCAGGCGGGCGACCTGATCTTCACCGGCACGCCGGAAGGCGTCGGGGCCCTGCAGAAGGGCGACCTGGTCGAGGGCTCCGTCGAAGGGGTCGGTTCGCTCAGCTTCGAGATCGTCTGATGAAGCTCTACAGCGCCTGGCGGGCGTCGGGCCCCTATCGGCTGCGGATCGCCCTGGCCCTCAAGGGTCTCAGCTACGACTATATCCCCGTCGACCTGGTGGCCGGCGAGCAGCGGGGCGGGGCCTATGGCGCCGTCAACGCCCAGCACCTGGTGCCGACCCTCGACGTGGACGGCGAGTTGATGACCCAGAGCCTCTCCATTCTCGAATGGCTGGAAGAGACGCATCCGGACCCGGCGCTGCTGCCGCAAAGCCCGCTCGACCGGCAGCGGGTGCGGGCCATGTGCGGCGTCGTCGCCTGCGACATCCACCCGGTCAACAACCTGCGTATCCTCAAGCAGCTCAGCGCCATGGGCATCGGCGAGGACGGCCGCAGTACCTGGGTCGCCCGCTGGATCGACGAGGGGTTTTCGGCGTTGGAGCCGATGGTCGCCCGGCATGGGGCCGGCTATGCCTTCGGAGAGACGCCGACCATGGCCGACTGCCTGCTCGTGCCGCAGATCTACAACGCCACCCGCTTTGGCGTTGACCTGACCCCCTATCCGGCGCTGGTGGCGGCGGGCGAGCACGCCCTCAAGCACCCGGCCATTGCCGTCTCACACCCCAACCTGCAACCTGACGCGAAGGTCTGATTCATGCTCGAGGACCTGAAAGCCAACAACCGGGCCTGGTCGCTGAAGAAGACCCAGGTCGATCCCAACTTCTTCAAGCGGCTGGAGAACCAGCAGAGCCCGAAATACCTGTGGATCGGCTGTTCCGACAGCCGGGTGCCGGCCAACGAGATCGTCGATCTCGATCCGGGCGAACTCTTCGTCCACCGCAACGTCGCCAACCTTGCCCCGCCGCAGGACGCCAACTATCTCAGCGTGCTGCAGTTCGCCGTCGACGTGCTCAAGGTCCAGCACATCCTGGTCGTCGGCCACTACGGCTGCGGCGGCGTGGCGGCGGCGGTCGACGGCAAGCGGCGCGGCCTGGTCGACCACTGGCTGCACCCGATCCGCGAGGTGCATGAGCACCACCGCGACGAGATCGAGCGCATCGAGGGCGACCGGCCCCGCTGGGACCGGCTGGTCGAGCTCAACGTCATCCGCCAGGTGAAGAACGTCGCCTCCGACATCTTCGTGCAGGACGCCTGGGCCCGCGGCCAGGACCTCAACGTCCACGGCTGGGTCTATTCGCTGCACAACGGCCTGGTGAACGATCTGGGCGTCACCGTCAGCAACTTCGACGAAGTGTCGGACCGGCTCTACGACTTCTAAGCAGGCTCGACCGACGTAGCGTCCTTCGACACGCCGGCTACGCGGGCTGCTCAGAATGACTGGCTTGGGTGCAATTCAACAAAGTCAGTCATGCTGAGCAGCGGCCGCAGGCCGCGTGTCGAAGCACGCACTCACTCGCCGCCGCGCAGCTTCGCCACCAGGCCCTTGAGGTCGACCTTGCCGGTCGACAGCGCTCCGGCCCTGAAGGCCCGGCCGGCGATCCACATGACCACGGCGACGGTGGCCAGCATCAGGATGCCGGTGGCGACCACCTGCCACATCGGCGGGCCGCTGGCGGCGCGGGCCGTCATCATGAAGGGGGTGAAGGGCGGCACCCAGGAGAGGATTTCCAGGGCCGGGGTGTCGGGGCGGCGCAGGGCCTGGCTGAGGAAGATCACCGGAATGGTCAGCAGGATCATGATCGGGCCGAGCAGGGTCTGGGCCTCGCGGGTGGTCTCGCAGAAGCTGCCGATGGCGGTGAACACGCTGGCGTACATCAGGTAGCCGCAGACCAGGTAGAAGGCGAAGTAGAACAGCAGGCCGCCGCTGAACAGCACCTGGCCGATGCCGGCCGCCTGTTCCGGCGCGAAGATGTTCATCAGCACGGCCCCGACGCCGCCCCAGACCCCGAGCACCGTGAAGGTCACCCCGGCGACGCCGAGAATCTTGCCGAACAGGATCTCCGGCACCGTGGCCGAGGACAGCAGCACCTCGAGAACCTTGGACGACTTCTCCTCGATGACGCCGTTCAGCAGGATGCCGGCCCCGGTGAAGATGACGCTCCACAACAGCATGGCCGCGCCAAAACCGATCAGGCCGGGCAGGCGGGTCAGCAGCGAGGCCTTGCCGGCCGCCTTGGGCGAGAAGTCCGTCATCTTCGGTTCGAGGGCCTGGGCGTCCGCCAGCAGCTTGGGGCTGACTCCGGCGGCCTCGAGCTTGGCCTGGGTCATGCGGCCGGCGATGGCCCGGCGGACGGACTCGGTGGCGCCGAGCAGCGGGTTGTCGGTCCAGACATCGACGGCGACCGCCTCGCCCGCGCCGTGGACGACGAAGGCCCCGGCCAGCTTTCGCTTGCCGGCCAGGCGGCTGTCGCCGGCCAGCCAGGGTTTGAGGGCCGGGCCGATGGCGGCCGGGTCGGTGGGCAGGGCGATGGGTGGGGCGACCACCTCGTTGCGGGGCCGGCCGATGTTGTTCCTGGTGGTCAGGGCCTGGGTGACCGGCGCCAAATAGACCTGCCCCGGGGTCTGGTCGATCAGCACCAGGGCCGGCGGCGGGGCCGAGGCCTCCATCCAGCCGCTGGCCCCCATCAACAGGGCCATGCCGAGCGGCAGGGCCAGCATCGACAGCCAGAAACCGACGGTGCGGACATAGGCGACGTATTCGCGCTGGGCGATGCGGAGCAGGCGTCTCATGCGGCCATCTCCGGCTGGTCGAGCTGTTCGCCGGTGAGGACGATGAAGGCGTCGTGCAGGGTCGGCTCGCGCAGTTCGAAGCGCTGGATGTCGAGGCCCTGGGCGAAGGCCTTCTTGAGCGCCTCCTGGCCCGAGGCATTGGCCTTGAGCGCACAGACATGGCGCTGTCCGCCGGCCTCCAGCGGCGTCGAGGTGACGCTGGCGATGCCGGGCAGGGCCCCGGTCGCGGCGGCGTCGAGCTGGCCCTCCAGCACCAGGGCGCGGGGCGCGCGGCCCTTGGCCTCGGCGACGCTGCCGTCGAACACCTTCTTGCCCCGCGTCAGCAGGACGACGTGTTCGCACAATCGCTCGGCGTGCTGCATGACGTGGGTGGAGAAGACCACAGTGGCGCCGCGTTGGGCGAGGCCCCGGATGGTGGCCTCCAGGGTCTGCTGGTTGACCGGGTCGAGGCCGCTGAACGGCTCGTCGAGGATGACCAGTTCCGGCTCATGGGCAACGGCGGCGATCAACTGGACCTTCTGGGCCATGCCCTTGGACAGCTGGCGGATCTGGCGGTTCTGCGCTTCGCCGAGGCCCTGCTCCTCGAGCATGGCGATGGCGCGCTTGCGGGCCACGGGCCCCGGCACGCCCTTGAGGCCGGCCAGGAAGACGATGGCTTCGATCGGGGTCATGCGCCGGTAGAGGCCGCGCTCCTCGGGCAGGAAGCCGATGCGGTCGCGCACGCTGCGGCCGTCCGGCGCGCCCAGCACGTTGAGCGTCCCCGAGGTCGCCTCGCTGAGGCCCAGCACCATGCGCAGGGTCGAGGTCTTGCCGGCCCCGTTGGGCCCGAGGAAGCCGAGGATGCGGCCGCGCTCGGCGGTGAACGAAAGGTCGTCGACGGCGGTGAAGGCGCCGTAGCGCTTGGTCACGTTGGTCAGGGATAACGCGGCGTCGGTCATAGTCGGGACTCTGGCCCGTCAGGCGTTAACGTTGGATTCCCGCCGCCCGCACCTTGAGGATGGCGTCGACGATGGTGTCGCGGTGTTTCAGGCCCAGCATGCCGGCATGGCTGGCGCCGTCGATGTTGACGTGGAATCCGGTCCTGCTGACCCGGGCCGGCTCCGACTGGAAGCGTTTCCAGTCCGAGAGGGCGCCCTGGCGCGGCGGCCCGGCGGTGACGATGCCGACCGGCAGGTCGGGGTCGTAGGGAGCCACGACCTTGCCCTGGGCCGAGCTGGCGATCCAGAGCGAGACCTCGCGGGCCGACCAGCGATTATGGCGACCCGAGGCGAAGGCGCGGCGTTTCTCGCCGGCGGCGACCGGCGGCAGGCCGATGCCGTCGCCCAAGAACGGGCTCAACGGGGCGAGGACGCCCAGGGTCGCCACGGCGCCGGCGACATGCGAGGCCGTGCCGAAGCGGCCGATCCAGGTCTTGGCGACGGGCAGGTCGGCGGCTTCCGGCGGGGCGGCGTCGAGCAGCACCAGGCCGGCCACCTGCTGGCGGTTGCGGGCGGTGAAGAGGCGCAGATGCAGCCCGGCCATGGAGTGGCCGACCAGCAGGTAGGGTCCCTGCTCGCCCGAGGCGGCCAGCAGCTTTTCGAGGTCGCCGACGATGGCGTTGGAATCCCGAGGGCTCGGCCCGGGGTCGGAGCGGCCGAGGCCGGCGCGGTCGTAGGCGCAGCTGCGCACCCCCTTGGCGGTCAGGCCTTCCTGTACGGCCCCGAAGTCGGCCGACAGGCCGAAGGCCCCGGCCTCGAAGACGACCAGCGGGCCGTCTGCCTTTTCCGGACCGGCGCAGACGATGTTCAGACTGCGGCCGCCGATGTCGACCAGGCGGCCGGGCGAGGGCTTGGCGGCGAGGGCGGACATCAGGCCTCCAAGAGCGATGGCGAGGAGCAGAACGAGCGCCAGCACGGCGAGCCCGCGACTGATCCCCCATGCAGCCCGGCGAACGACGGTCTTGAGCATGGGATCAATCTAGGGACGGCCCGGTCCCGCCGTAAGTAGCAAGAGGCTTCAGGAGGTCGGGATCGGCTCGTCGTCGGCCGGCGCGGCCTTCACCGACGGCTTGGCGGCCGGCTTGTTGATTTCCTCGACCATCAGCCGGGGGCCGCCGGCGTCCTGCATCGCGCGCAGCCTGGCGCGGGCCTCGGCGGCCTTGACCGGGTCGCGGGCGACCATCTGGATCGGGCCGCCGGGCGTGATCACCGCATGGACGCGGCCGTCGGTGTTCGAGGCCAGCTGGAGGACGGCGGGGCCGCCCTTGCCGGCGCTGTTGTTGGCGGCGGCGCGGACACTGGCCGGCCAGTTCGAGACCACGGCGACGCGGGTGCGGCCGACCTTGAGGGCGTCCTTGACCGGCAGCACCTCGGCCGAGGCGAAGCTGCGGCCGATGAACAGGGCCGGATTCATCGGCCGGCCGTTCTGGCGGATCTCGAAATGCAGGTGCGAGCCGGTCGAGCGGCCGGTGCCGCCGACGTAGGCGATGGTCTGGCCCGCCGTGACCGGCGAGCCGGCCTTCAGGCCCTTCGCCGTGCCCGACAGGTGGGCGTAGAAGGACACCAGGCCGTCCTCGTGCTTCACCTCGATGAAGCGGCCGTAGGAGAGGCTGAGGCCGGCCCGGGTAACCACGCCGGGCAGGGTGGCGGTGACATCGGTTCCGGTCGGGGCGGCGATGTCGACACCCTCATGCAGCCGGCCGCCCTCTTCCCAAGGCATGCGGCGCATGCCGAATGGCGAGTTGATCGAGAAACCGGAAACCGGGGCGTTGAAGGCCAGGACCTTGAGCATCGGATCGCGCGAGGCGGCGACCAGGTGGGCGTTGGCCTTGGCCACCGACTTGGCGACCTGCGGGGCCGCGGCGGGGACCATCGGGCGGTCCGGCCGGGTGGCGCTGCCCATGGCGAAGGCGGCGGTCATCGCGAAGGCGCCGCCGACAATGCCGGCGACAACCGGAATAGCGGCGCTGTAGGGGCTCTTCTGAGCCGGGACGCTTGTGTTCACTGGTCAACCTCGTACTGGGCCGCGCCATAGGTTCGATCGACGAGGTTGGACGATCGGACGCGACTAAAGAGCTCATTTCGAGCAGATCGAGGGGCGCATTTGCCCGCGCAATCTGGCGAGATGAGGGCGGCCTAGTAAGGGTTTGATGTCGGAAAGGCAACCTTTGGGGCCGCGCGGCGTTGGCGCGGCCCCTCCGGGCAGGGGTCCTAATGGACCGAAACGGGGGCCAGTTCGTGGGCCAAGGCGGCGGAAATGGCGCTGTCGCGGTCGCTCATCACGGCCAGGCGCTCACCGTCGGCGCGGTGCACGGCGTAGAGGGTCTGCTCGGGTTCGAGCTCGACATGGGCCAGGGCGGCGGCCGGCGAGGAGGCGATGATCTCGGCGCCGGAAACGGGGCGCACATAGACCAGGCTCGGGCCGCCGAGGGCGGCGAATGCTTCGTTGGTCAGTCTCACGGGTGTCATTACGACCACCTCCTTCACAAAACGAACGCGGGACGGGCGCTAAAAGTTCAGCCGCCGGTCCGGATGGGAATTTTCTGGATCAGCCGCTCGGCCTTGGGCCGGTCCAGATCGACGTGCAGCAGGCCGTGTTCGAGCGTCGCGCTCCCCACGATCATGCCGTCCGCCAGGATGAAGGTTCGCAGGAACCCCCGGGCCGCGATGCCCCGGTGCAGGAAGGCCCTGTCCTGGCCGTCCGCGCCGTCGCCGCGCTTGCCCGCCACGGTCAGCATCTCGCCCTCGACGGTCACCTCCAGCTGGTCCGGCGAGAAGCCGGCCACGGCCAGGGTGATGCGAAGTCCGCCGTTATCGCGGGCCTCGACGTTGTAGGGGGGATAGCCTTCGGTGGCCGCCCGCTGGGCCCGTTCGATCAGGCCGCGGGTGTGGTCGAAGCCCAGCAGGAAGGGGCTGTCGAACAACACGGTTCGGGTCGTCATCGTCTTCGTCCTCGAGTCCTGTTCAAGCGACTCCCGCTTCAGGCGGCCCGAGATCGGCGCCGGCCCTTGCGGCTGTAACAATAGGTGGCGATTGTGGAGCCCGTGCGCAAGTCGGCCAGATTTCAGGGGGTGGGGGCGATGCGGATTCTGGTGGTTCTGGGTGTGGCGGCGGCTCTGCTGGCCGGCGCGGCGTCGGCGGCGGAAAAGGCGACGCTGGGCGAAGACATGATGATGCAGGCCAGCAAGCTGGCCGAGACCGATCAGGTCGCGGCCCTGGCCCTGATGCGCAAGGCGGCCGCCACCGGCGACCCCGAGGCGGTCAACGGCCTGGCCGGCTTCCGGTGGATGGGCGTCGGGGCGCCGGCCGACCTGGTCGAGGCGACGGCGCTCTACGAACAGGCCATCGCCAAGGGCTCGAAGGCGGCGGCGTCGAACCTCGGCCGCCGTCTGCTGCTCGACGACGATGCGGCCAACGACGCCCGCGCCATCGCCATGCTGAAACCGCTGGCGCAGGACGACATGCTGGCGTCCACCGTGCTCTATCCCCTCGGCCGCGCCATGCTGTTCGGCCAGGGCGGGTCGAAGCCCTTTCTCACGGGCGGCATGGATCTGCTCGAAATGGCCGAGAGCCGCGAGCCGAACAACGCCGACCTCTTCTACCTGCTTGGCCGTGCCTACCAGGTCGGCTGGGGCGAGCGGGCTCCGGATGCCGCCAGGTCGACCCGCTACTTCAAGCATGCCGCCGAATTGGGCGACGCGCGGGCCCAGTGGTACTACGGCATGGCCCTGCTGGACGGCGAGGGCGTGCGGATGGATGCCCGCCAGGCCTGGACCTGGGTGCGCAAGTCGGGCGAGGCCGGCTACGTCAACGGCCAGATCAGCACGGCCGTGATGCTGGCCGTCGGCCAGGGCGTGCAGGAAAACGACGCCGAGGCCCGCCTCTGGTACCGCAAGGCCGCCGAGCAGGGATCGGCTCACGCCCTGCGCGGTCTTGGCCTGATGCTGATGACCGGCGAGGGCGGTCCGATCGACGGGTTGACCGGCCAGGCCTACGCCGAGATGGCCCGCGAGGGCGGCGACGAGAACGCCGGGGCGCTGCTGGAGCAGTCAGGCCAGACACTGTCGGTCGAGGATCGCCGCAAGACCGAAGAGATCAAGATCGCCTGGAAGCGCAAATACGGCGACCCGCGCTAACGCTCGATCAGGTCCCGGATCCGGCTGCCCAGCGCCGCCATCGCGAACGGCTTGGTCATCACCTCCATGCCGGGGGCCAGGTGGCCGGCGCCGACGGCGGCGGTCTCGGCGAAGCCGGTGATGAACAGCACCTTGAGGTCCGGCCGGCCGACGCGGGCGGCGTCCGCGACCTGGCGGCCATTCATGCCGCCGGGCAGGCCGACGTCGGTGATCAGGAGGTCGATGCGGGCGCCCGACTCCAGGACCTTGAGGCCCCCGGGCCCGTCGGCGGCCTCGATGGCGATGTAGCCGCTGTCCTGCAGCACCTCGACGATCAGGGCGCGGATGGCCGGCTCGTCGTCGATGACCAGCACCGTCTCGCCGTCGCCATGGCCGGGGGCCGGGGCCTCGGGCCCGCCGACCACCTCGGCCTCGCCGTGGAAGCGCGGCAGGTAGAGGCACATGGTCGTGCCCTTGCCGACCTGGGAGGTGATCCGCACCTGGCCGCCCGACTGGCGGGCGAAGCCGTAGACCATCGAGAGGCCGAGCCCCGTGCCCTCGCCGAGCGGCTTGGTGGTGAAGAAGGGGTCGAAGGCGCGGGCGATGACCTCGGGGGCCATGCCGGCCCCGGTGTCGGTGACGGCGATCGACAGATACTGGCCGGGCGGCAGGTCGCGCTCGGCGGCGTCCTTCGGGTCCAGGGTGGTGTTGGCCGTCTCGATGGTGATGCGGCCGCCGCCCGGGGCCATGGCGTCGCGGGCGTTGATGCAGAGGTTGAGCAGGGAGTTTTCCAGCTGCGAGGGATCGATGCGCGCCGCCCACAGGTCGAGGGGGCCGATGAGCTCGACCTCGACGCCGGGGCCGACGCTGCGCCGGATCAACTCCTCCAGGCCGCCGATCAGTCGGTTGACGTCGGTCGGGCGGGGATCGAGCGTCTGGCGGCGCGAGAAGGCCAGCAGGCGCTGGGTCAGGGCGGCGGCGCGGCGGGCGGCGCCCTGGGCGTTGTCGATGTAGCGCTCCAGGCCGGTCAGGCGGCCCTCGCGCAGGCGGATTTCCAGCAGTTCGAGATTGCCGCTAACGGCGGCCAGCAGGTTGTTGAAGTCGTGCGCGAGCCCCCCGGTCAGCTGGCCGACCGCCTCCATCTTCTGGGCCTGGCGCAGGGCCTCCTCGTTCTGGCGCAGTTCGCGGGTGCGGGCCTCGACCTGTTCCTCGAGGGTGGCGGCCAGGGCCCGCAGCTCGTTCTCGACCCGCCGCCGCTCGGTGGCGGCCCTGGTGCGCTCGGCGACCTCGCGCACCAGCGCCATCTCGTCCTCGGTCCAGGGGCGGGCCTCGGCGTGGTTGAGATAAAGCAGGGCGACGAAGTCCCCCTGTTCGGTCACCGGCATGTTGACGAAGGCCTGGGCGCTGATCGCCTTGAGGGCGGCGGCGGTCTCGGCCGAGCGTGGGTCGAGGTCGGCATCCTCGATCACGACCGTACGGCCGGCCTTGAGGTCCTCAATGTAGGAGCCGTAGTCGCGGAACTGCAGAACCCCGGCCAGACTCTCGATGCCGGGGGCGTTCCAGTCGCGGGCGATGGTGATGGTCTCGGCCTGTTTGTCGATGACCCCGTAACCGGCCCGGCTGACCCCCAGGGTGCGACCGAGAATCTCGGCGGCGGCGTAGGCCAGATCATCGGCATCGTCGAAGTCGCGGATGCGGTCGCCCAGTTCGACCAGGGCCAGGCGGCGCTGCTCCAGCAGGGCCCGTTCGCTGACGTCGACGCCTTCGACGAAGATGCCGGTGACCTGGCCGTCGGAGTCGCGGATCGGCTGGTAGACGAAGTCGAGGGTCCGCTCGTCAATCGGCCCGTCCGGCTCGGTCTGCATGCCGTAGACGGCGCTGGAGGCGACATAGGCCTCGCCGGTCTCATAGACGCGGTCGAGCAGGTCCAGAAAGCCCTGTCCGACGGCCTCAGGCAGGGCCTCGGCGACGGTCAGGCCGACCACCGGCCGGTGACCGATCAGTTTCAGGTAGGCCGGGTTGGCCATATCGAAGCGGTGCTCGGGGCCGCTGAGCATGGTCATGAAGCTGGGGGCCTGCTCGAACAGCCGCGCGAACTGTTCCCGCTGCGAGCCCAGCGCGGCCAGGGCGCGGACCTTGTCGGTGGTTTCGGTGACCACCGCGTAGACGCCGGCGACATGGCCGGTCCCGTCGCGCACCGGGTTGTAGGAGAAGTTGAACCAGGTCTCGGTCGTCTCGCCGTCACGGACCAGCGGCACCGGCAGGTCCTCGAAACGTTGGGCGCGACCCTGGAGCACCTCGGCGAACAGGGCGCCGACCGTCGGCCAGGCGTCGGCCCAGACCGCCTCTGTCGGCCGGCCCAAGGCGGCGGGGTGCTTGTCGGCCAGGATGGGCACGAACGCGTCGTTGCACATCCAGGTCAGCTCGGGGCCCCAGGCGATGAACATGCCCTGGCGGGAATCCAGCATCAGGGCGACGAGCGACTTGAGGCCCTCCGGCCAGCCGGCCGGCGCCCCCAGCGGCGTGGCGCTCCAGTCGAACGCTCGCATGCGCTCGCCCATCTCGCCGCCGTCGGCCAGAAACCACGGCGCGGCGCCGTCCTGGTCGTCTCTCGAAATCACGAAACTGGCCCCGACATCGTCCGCCCCCGGGCGCACGCAAAACGCCCGCAAGCGAGAATTCCCTAACCGTCTCGCGGTTCCGCGCCGGGAGTTGAAAATGGAAAGGGCCGCATCCTTGTCGGATGCGGCCCTTATGGTGGAGCTAAGCGGAGTCGAACCGCTGACCTCTTGAATGCCATTCAAGCGCTCTACCAGCTGAGCTATAGCCCCGAAGCCTCGGGCCCGTCGCCGGGGACCCGGCGGCGAGGGCGGGGTCTTAGTCTGTCGGCTTTCGCCGATCAAGCCTTCCCCGTCAGTTTTTTCACCAGACTGGCCGGAACGCGTCGAAACGCTCCGGCCACGCTGGATTTATCCTAGACCTCTTCGTCGCCCTCGCCGGGCAGACCGTCGATCTCGTCTTCCGGGAAGTCGTCGTCGTCTTCGTCCTCGAGGAACGGCACGTCGTCGGCTTCTTCCTCGTCGAGGGTTTCCTCGTCGTCGGCGAAATCGACCCCGATGTCGTCGGCGGGCTTGGCGGCGGCGTCGCCTTCCTCGTCGTCGGTTTCGATCGGCTCGGCGGCGGCCTCGTCGTCGATTTCCGGCGTCGTATCGGGTTCTTCCTCGAAGCCGTCCTCGTCTTGCGGCGCGGCCTTCTTCTTGGCCTCGGCGCCCTCTTCGTCCTTTTCGGCCTCATCCTCGTAGTCGGGGGTGATGGCGCGGGCGCGGACGCGGCGGTTGCGGACGGCCTCTTCCGGGTCGAACGACTCGCCGCACTTGGGGCAGGTCGCCGGACGGCGGTTCAGGTCATAGAATTTCGCCGAGCAGGTCGGGCAGAGCTGCTTGACGCCGAGTTCAGGGCTGGCCAAGGCGGGCGGCCTCTCTATGTGGGGTGTTGGAAAAGCGGCGGCTCCCTTGCCACGCGACAGGGGCGCTGTCAAAAGGCTTTCCCCCAATTCCAGCCTATTCCCAAGGGAGCCGAGGCCTCGGCATGACCACCGCCGCCCTCCGAGCCCGCCCCGGCGCGGCCCTGCGCGGAACGATCCGCGTGCCCGGCGACAAGTCGATTTCCCACCGGGCGTTGATCCTTGGGGCCCTCGCCACGGGTAAGACGACCATCACCGGCCTGCTGGAAGGCGACGATGTGCTGGCCACGGGCCGGGCCATGGAAGCTTTCGGCGCAAAGGTCACACGGACCGGAGAAAAGGCCTGGACCGTCGAGGGCGGCGGCTTCGCTGAACCGGCCGACCTCGTCGACTGCGGCAACGCCGGCACCGGCGTGCGGCTGATCATGGGGGCGGCGGCCGGTTTCGACCTGCGCGCCACCTTCACCGGCGACGCTTCGTTGAAGACGCGGCCGATGGGCCGGGTATTGAACCCGCTCGGCCTGATGGGCGCCAAATGGCTGTCGCGGGCCGGGGAGCGCCTGCCGCTGACCCTGAGCGGCGGCCATCTGACCGCCATCCGCTATGTCCTGCCGATGGCCTCGGCCCAGGTGAAGTCGGCCGTGCTGCTGGCCGGCCTCAATGCGGCTGGCGACACCTACGTCCTGGAGCCGGAAGCCACCCGCGACCACACCGAACGGATGCTGCGGGCCTTCGGGGCCGTGGTCGAGGTCTCCGACGGGCCTGAGGGTCGGTTGATCAAGCTGGCCGGCGGCCAGCGCCTGACCGGCTGCCATGTCGATGTTCCCGCCGACCCCTCGTCGGCCGCCTTCCCCATTGTCGCGGCCCTGATCACCCCCGGCTCGCACGTGACGGTCACCGGCGTCATGCTCAACGCCACCCGCACCGGCCTGTTCGACACCCTGATCGAGATGGGCGCCGACCTGACCATCTCGAACCGCCGGGCCGCCGGCGGCGAGGAGGTCGGCGACATCACGGCCCGGCATTCGGTGCTCAAGGGCGTCGTCGTGCCGCCCGAGCGGGCCCCGGCGATGATCGACGAGTATCCGATTCTGGCCGTGGCCGCCGCCTTCGCCTCGGGCTCGACGGTGATGCGCGGCGTCGGCGAGATGCGGGTCAAGGAAAGCGACCGCATCGCCCTGATGGCGGCCGGCCTGGCCGCCTGCGGCGTCGGGGTCGAGGAGGAGCCGGAGGGCTTCACCGTCGTCGGCACGGCGGGGGGCAACCACCCGGTGCGCGGCGGGGCCCGCGTCGTCACCCACGGCGACCACCGCATCGCCATGAGCCACCTGGTGCTGGGTCTCGCGGCGCAGGGGGATGTCGAGGTG
>JAQGIK010000055.1 GCA_028291265.1 Caulobacter sp.
CCGCGCCATCGTCGTGGTCGCCACTTCCGACGAGCCGGCCCTGAAGCGCCGCCAGGCCGCCTTCCTGACCATGGCCCTGGCCGAATACCTGCGCGACCAGGACCAGGAGGTGCTGATGCTGATGGACAGCGTCACCCGCTTCGCCATGGCCCAGCGCGAGATCGGCCTGGCCGCGGGCGAGCCGCCGACCACCAAGGGCTACACCCCCACCGTCTTCACCGAACTGCCCAAGCTGCTGGAACGGGCGGGGCCCGGACCGATCCGCCCCGACGGCACCCAGGCCGGGCCGATCACGGCCATGTTCACCGTGCTGGTGGACGGGGACGACCACAACGAGCCGATCGCCGACGCCGTGCGCGGCATCCTCGACGGCCACATCGTCATGGAGCGGGCCATCGCCGAGCGCGGCCGCTTCCCGGCCATCAACGTCCTCAAGTCGATCAGCCGGACCATGCCCGGCTGCCAGAACATGGACGAACGCGACGTGGTCAAGGGCGCCCGCCAGGTGATGGCCGCCTGGGCCAACATGGAAGAACTGATCCGCATCGGCGCCTACCGGGCCGGGGCCGACCCGGTCGTCGACCGCGCCATCGCCCTGAACCCGGCCATCGAGGCCTTCCTCGGCCAGGACAAGGACGAGGCCACGGGCCTCGAGGAGTCCTTCGCCCAGCTCGATCACATTCTGCAGGGTGAGTTCGCATGAAGGCCATCGGCTCCCTGATCCGCCTGTCGAACTTCCAGGTCGAGGAACTGCAGAAGCGCCTCAGCGTCATCGTCGACGCCCGCACCCAGCAGGAACTGAAGATGGCCGTGCTCGAGGCCGAGGCCGAGATGGAACTGGCCAACGCCCGCGCCGACGCCGAGGCCGGCTGGTACATGATCGGCTTCCGCGACGGCCTGAAGATCCGCCGCAAGGCCATCCAGGACCAGATCGACAGCCTGGTCGCCGAGGAAGAAGGCGCCCGCGACGCCCTGGGCGAAGCCTACGAAGGCCTCAAGAAGTACGAGCAGGTCGCCGAAAACGCCGCCCAGGCCGCCCGCCGCGAGATGGCCAGGCGTGAAACCGCCGCCCTCGACGAGCTCGGCCTGCGCCGGGTCGCGGCGCGGTGACCTGGACCACCCGGCGCGCCGTCCTCGGCTCCGCCCTCGCCCTCGCCGCCTGCGGCAAGCAGGCCAACAGCCAGCCGATCCCCGGCCCCGTCCCGCCGCTGAAATCCCTGGCCCCGTTTCCGATGGGGACCTGCCTGCAGGCCCGCTTCCTCGACGATCCGACCTGGACCACCCTGGCCGCCGACCACTTCTCCCAGCTCACCGCCGAGTGGGAGATGAAGATGGAATACATCGCCAAACCCGACGGCGGCTTCCAGTTCGACCGCGCCGACCGCATCGCCGACTTCGCCGGCCGCAACGGCATGCGCCTCTTCGGCCATGCCCTGGTCTGGTACGCCAACGAGCCCGACGCCTTCAAGAATCTCGACGAGACCCGCCAGGCCTTCGGCCGCGCCTACGACAACTACATCACCGCCGTCGTCGGCCGGTATCGCGGCCGGGCGTCGGGCTGGGACGTGGTCAACGAGCCGATCCTCGACGACGGCTCGGGCCTGCGGCAGAGCCTGTGGTCGCGGCGCCTCGGCGAGATCGACCACATCCGCCGGGCCCTCGATACCGCCCGCGCCGCCGACCCGGACGCGGTCCTCTTCATCAACGACTACAACCTCGAAAGCCGCCCGGCGAAGCTGGCCGCCTACCAGCGCCTGATCGAAAAACTGCTGGCCGCCGGCGCCCCGCTCGGCGGCATCGGCTGCCAGACCCACACCGAGTCCGAACTGCCGCCCGGCTCGATCGCCAGGACCCTCACGGACCTCGCCCGCTTCGGCCTGCCGCTGCATGTCTCGGAGATGGACGTCTCCCTCGTCCAGGGCGGCCCGTTCGCCAACAAGGACCTCGCCCGCCAACGCCAGGGCGAACTCTACGCCGAGGCCGCCGCCGCCTTCGCCGCCCTGCCCGCCGCCCAGCAATTCGCCTTCACCGTCTGGGGCGTCCGCGACGGCGACTCCTGGCTGGCCCGCGAGAACCGCGCCGACGCCCCCCTGCTGTTCGACGACGCCGGCCGCGCCAAGGCCAGCTTCAGCGCCCTCGCCGCCGCCCTGCGGCGCTGAACGCCTCCAAAGCTGTCATTCCCTTGCTCTCACGATAGGCGGAGGCGTGGCCGCGGCTCCCTGGCAAGGATGGACGGTAGCGGGTGGAGGGAAACAATCATGCGATAATAGCTGGCCGCTTCGATAAGCCCGCCACCGCGGGACCGAGCCGCCCAAGCGAACTTCAAGTCCGCTTCAAACTCACCGCACCAGACCTTCAAATCGACTTCAAACCAACTTCAAACCCGCGCGGGGTCAAGCCTTTGAAATCGTTGAAAACCAATGCGCAATCCGCGACAAGTCCGCGTTCCGGGAATCCAGCGCTAGATTTCCATCCCCGACGCCACCTCGCTCAGGGTGGCGGCCAGCGTCTCTTCGGACGCGGTGTCCGACTCCACGAAGAGGCTGATCACGCCGGTCGGCAGGACCAGGCCGGCGAAGTCGAACCGGCCGCCGGCCAGCAGGCGGCCGTGGTAGGCGACCATCTGGCCGAAGTCCCGGGCGACGATCTGCGGCTCGGTCATCTCGAACAGCCAGCCGAGCTCCTGGGCGCCGGACAGATGGGCGTCGATGCGGGACTCGACGAACCGCCGGGCGACCTGCCCCAGCGCCTCGAAGGGCTCGGCCATGGGCACGATGGAGATCGTCAGGCTGGTGTCCCGCGCCTCGGACTCGAAGATGAAGCGGTCGGGATCGTCGGCCTCGACCTCGCGCCAGTCATCGGCCAGGTCGAGCGCGAAGTGGGTCGTTTCAAGCCTCTGGGTCGGCATAGGCCGGCCGCTTTCCGATCAGCCGGCGAACGGCCGCTGCGGCGGATTGCCGGTGTTCACCGGCGCCCCGACGTCCCGCTCGGCCGCGATGCGCAGGCCCTTCAGGTCGTCGGCGATGCGGAACACCGCCACGTAGAACTCGCAGAAGGAGCGCCACAGCAGCACCAGGGCGAAACAGATCAGCACCCCGGCCACGGCCAGCGGAATGGCCAGCAGCTTGCCGACGATCTCCTGCTCCTTCAGCGCCACGCCGATGGCGGCGCCGATCGAGCCGAACGCCCCCAGGACGATGACGCCCAGGCCCGCCCAGTAGATCAGGTGAATCACCGGCCCGGTGAGGAGCCGCTCGAAGGTCAGCAGATCGCGCAGCACTTCGCCGGTCTCGCTGGACTTCCTGTTCGATTTCGTAGCCATCCCCGACCTCTTGGGTTGCGGCCTTGATTACGCTGGCCGCTCGTTGCCGCATCGCTATCAGCGCGCGAGCGACCTCGCAATGGGCGCCTATTGCGACGGGCGCGCTCGTTGACTTCGGGGGGGTCGCTGCTTAAGTCTCCCGCGCGCTCGAAATGCGGTTTTCTGGCGTGTTCCCGGGCGTTTGCGCCCACGCCAGTCACTTTGATACGGACTTATTCCCTGCATGCTCGGCTTCGCTAGAAAGCTCTTCGGTTCCGCCAACGACCGTCAGGTCAAGGCCTTCGCCGCCCAGGTCTTCAAGATCAACGCCCTCGAGCCGGCGATGACCGCCCTCAGCGACGCCGAGCTTCGCGCCAAGACCGCCGAGTTCAAGGACCGCCTGGCCAAGGGCGAAACCCTCGATGCGCTGCTGGTCGAAGCCTTCGCGGCGGTCCGCGAGGCCTCCAAGCGGGTGCTGGGCCAGCGGCACTACGACGTGCAGATGGTCGGCGGCATGATCCTGCACAAAGGCGGCATCGCCGAGATGCGGACCGGCGAAGGCAAGACCCTGGTCGCCACCCTGCCGACCTACCTCAACGCGCTCGACGGCAAGGGCGTCCACGTCATCACGGTCATCGACTACCTGGCCAGCCGCGACGCCGAATGGATGGGCCGGGTCTATCAATTCCTCGGCTTGAGCGTCGGCGTCATCGTCAACGGCCTCAGCAACAGCCAGCGCCAGCAGTCCTACCGCAGCGACATCACCTACGGCACCAACAACGAGTTCTGCTTCGACTACCTGCGCGACAACCTGGTCTACGACGTTTCGGACATGGTCCAGCGTGGCCACAACTTCGTCATCGTCGACGAAGTGGACTCCATCCTGATCGACGAGGCCCGCACCCCGCTGATCATCTCGGGCCCGACCGAGGACCGCAGCGAGCTCTACAAGATCGTCGACCTGATCGTGAAAGAGCTGATCCTCGACAAGACCAACTACGAGTACGACGAGAAACAGCGCCAGGTGCTGCTGACCGAGATCGGTCAGGAAAACGTCGAGAACATGCTGATCGCCGGCAACCACCTGGGCGAGGACACGGCCGGCCTCTACGACGCCGCCAACGTCTCCATCGTCCACCATGTGAACCAGGCGCTGCGCGCCAACGTCATCTACCAGCGCGACAAGGACTATATCGTCAAGGCCGGCGAGATCATCCTGATCGACGAGTTCACCGGCCGCATGATGACCGGCCGCCGGCTGTCGGAAGGCCTGCACCAGGCCATCGAGGCCAAGGAAGGCGCCGACATCCAGCCCGAGAACCAGACGCTGGCCTCGGTGACCATCCAGAACTATTTCCGCCTCTACAAGAAGCTGTCGGGCATGACCGGCACCGCGGCGACCGAGGCCCAGGAATTCGGCGACATCTACAAGATGGACGTCCTCGAAGTCCCGACCAACCGCCCGATCGCCCGGATCGACGAGGACGACGAGGTCTACCGGACCGCCGCCGAGAAGAACGTCGCCATCATCGCCCAGATCGAGGACTGCTATCGCCGCGGCCAGCCGATCCTGGTCGGCACGGTCTCGATCGAGAAGTCCGAGCAGCTCTCCGAACTGCTCGGCGAGCATAAGTTCGACATGGACGGCAAGACCGTCAAGGGCATCCCGCACAGCGTGCTGAACGCCCGCTACCACGACCAGGAAGCCCTGATCGTCGCCGATGCCGGCGTCCCCGGCTCGGTGACCATCGCCACCAACATGGCCGGCCGCGGCACCGACATCCAGCTGGGCGGCAACGTCGAAATGCACCTGGCCAAGTGGCGCCAGGAGCAGCTGGGCCTCGGCATCGAGCCCGACGGCAAGGTCGAGGCCGAGGAAAAGGCCGCCTTCGAGGCCCAGATCGCCGAAGCCAAGGCCCACGCCCTGCGCGAAGGCGGCCTCTACGTCCTCGGCACCGAGCGCCACGAAAGCCGCCGCATCGACAACCAGCTGCGCGGCCGCACCGGCCGCCAGGGCGACCCGGGCCACTCGAAGTTCTTCCTCTCCTGCGAGGACGACCTGCTGCGCATCTTCGCCGGCGAGCGTCTGGACGCGATCATGCGCACCTTCGGCGTCGCCGAGGGCGAGGCCATCACCCACAAGTGGCTGAACGGCGCCATCGCCACGGCCCAGAAGCGCGTCGAGCAGCGCAACTACGAGATCCGCAAGAACCTGCTGAAATACGACGACGTCGTGAACGACCAGCGCAAGGCGGTGTTCGAGCAGCGCGCCGAGTTCATGGCCGCGACCGACCTCTCCGAGGTGATCGCCGAGATGCGGCGCGACACCATCGAGGATTTCGTCACCCGCCACCTGCCGCCCAAGGCCTATGCAGAGCAGTGGGAAGTCGCGGGCCTGAACGAGCAGATCCTGGGCATGCTTGGCATGGAGCTGCCGATCGCCCAGTGGGCGGCCGAGGAGGGCATCGCCAACGAGGAGATCCA
>JAQGIK010000057.1 GCA_028291265.1 Caulobacter sp.
GCCGCCCGCCGCGACGGCCGCGGGAAACCCAGGCTGACGCCAGGCGGTCCCAGCCTCCAAGAAGTTCGGACCTGAGTCCGCCGGCCAAGCCTTGCGCCAGCGCGTTCCGCCCGCCACTTCTCGCGCCATGAGCAACCCGACCAACTTCCCCGCCAAGTTCCCCGACTGGCACGGCACCACCATCCTGGCGGTGCGCAAGGGCGGCAAGACCGTCATCGCCGGCGACGGCCAGGTCTCCATGGGCCAGACCGTGGTCAAGGCCGCGGCCCGCAAGGTCCGCACCCTGGCCGGCGGCAAGGTGATCGCCGGGTTCGCCGGCGCCACCGCCGATGCGCTCACCCTGATCGAGCGGCTGGAAGCCAAGCTGGAGCAATATCCCGAACAGCTGGCGCGCGCCTGCGTCGACCTGGCCAAGGACTGGCGCACCGACCGCTACCTGCGCCGGCTGGAAGCCATGCTGATCGTCGCCGACAAGACCAGCATCTACACCGTCACCGGCGTCGGCGACGTGCTCGAGCCCGACCAGGGCGTGGCCGCCATCGGCTCCGGCGGGGCCTATGCCCTGGCCGCCGCCCGCGCCCTGATCGACGGCGACCAGGACGCCGAAGCCATCGCCCGCAAGGCCATGGCCATCGCCGCCGACATCTGCGTCTACACCAACGGTTCGCTGACGGTCGAAACCATCTGAGAGGTCAGGATTGCGGACGGCCGACCGACTCGTCGATCGCCCTGACCAGCGCCTTGGGATCGACCGGGGTCGCCATTTCGTCGGACTCGGCGTCCGGTCGGGCCTCGATCTGCGGCGCGTCGCGGCGGAGTTCCTCCAGCAGGGCGATGATCTTGGCGTTCTTGCGGTCGGCCAGCAGCGCCAGGTCCAGGGTGAGGGCGGCGCGCCGGGCGGCGAAGGCGTCGCTTCGCCTCTGGGAGGCGAGGATCAGCACCGCGATGATCAGGGCGCCGAGGGTGGCCGCCAGTTCCAGCCAGAGCGCCAACGGCCCATCGAGCCGGCCATCGGACTGCATCGCCGCGGCCGCCAACCAGACCAGGATGAGCGTTGTCAGAACGACGGCGGTCGCCGGGCGGCCAAGACCGTCCGTGAAGCCGTCGATGACGCGCTGAAGTCCGCTGGCGGCCTCATCGTGCTTGCGGTGCAGCCGCGCAACCGTATCGACGGACTCCCGTTCATGTTCGTCGAGGCCGCGCGTGTCGGACATCGAACACAAACACCCGAAGGCGCGGACCGTTGCGGCCGGAGCCTTTCGGCCGCGCTTCGCGTTGGGCGAAGGATGAGCAACCGCTGGCCCGCCCGCCTCTGGATCGTCCGCCACGGCGAGAGCGCCGGCAACGTCGCCCGCGACAAGGCCGACGCCGCCGGCCTCGGCCGCATCGACATCGCCATGCGCGACGTCGAGGTGCCGCTCGGCCAGGCCGGCGAAGCCCAGGCCCGGGCGCTCGGACAATGGTTCGCTCAGTGTCCGGAGGACGAACGCCCCCAAGTGGTCCTGGCCTCGCCCTACCTGCGGGCCCGCCGCACCGCCGAACTGATCGCCGAAGCCGGCGGCGTGGTTCCCGGAACTCCGGCCCACTGTATCGACGAGCGCCTGCGCGAGCGCGAGTTCGGCGTCCTCGATCGCCTGACCCGGGCCGGCATCGTCGAGCTGTTTCCGGAGGAGGCCGAGCGCCGCGCCTTCCTCGGCAAGTTCTATCACCGGCCGCCCGGCGGCGAGAGCTGGGCCGACGTCATCCTGCGCCTGCGCAGCATGCTCGACACCCTCAGCCTGCACCACGCCGGCCAGCGGGTGCTGATCGTCGGCCATCAGGTGGTGGTGCTGTGCCTGCGCTACCTGCTGGAAAACCTCGACGAGACGAGAATCCTGGCCATCGACGCCGAGAAGGACGTCCTCAACTGCGGCGTCACCGAATACGTCCTCGATGACGCCGAGACGCGCAACATGCGCCTGGTCCGCTACAACTTCGTCGCCCCGCTTGAGGCGGCCGGCGCCCCGGTGACCAGCGCCCCCGACGCCAACGTCGCCGCCCGATGAGCGCGCTGATCACGCCGGCCAGCTTGCAGGCCTGGCCGCTCCCCGATCCGCCGCCGCATTCGGACAAGGACGCCCGCGGCCGGGTGCTGACCATCGCCGGCGGCGCCCAGGTGCCCGGCGCCGCCATCCTCTGCGGCCTTGGCGCCCTGCGGGCCGGAGCCGGCAAGCTGCAGATGGCCGCCTGCGCGCCCTGGGCGACCGGCCTGGCCCTCAGCACGCCGGAGGCCCGGGTCGTCACCGTGCCCGGCGCGGCGGACGGGGAGTTCGTCCTCGCCGCCGCCCGGCCGCTGATCAAGCTGGCCGGCCGCGTCGACGCGGTCATCGTCGGTCCCGGCATGATCGACGATACGGTGGCCAGCCCGCTGGCCGCCCGCCTGATCGCCGCTGTTCCGGAAACCGCCTTCATCCTCGACGCCGGAGCCATCACCGGGCTGGCGCCGATGATCGAGCGGTTGGCGCAAAAGGCCGGGCGGCTGGTCCTCACCCCTCATGCCGGCGAGATGGCCCAGGTCCTGGGCTGCGAGAAACAGGCCGTGCTCGACGATCCGGCCGGCTGCGGCCGCCGCCTGTCCGACGCCCTGGGGGCTGTCGTCGTGGTCAAGGGCCAGACCACCCACATCGTCGCCCCCGGTGGCGGGACCTGGCGACACGAGGGCGGCTCGGTCGGCCTCGGCACCTCGGGTTCGGGCGATGTGCTGGCCGGGGTCGTCGGCGGCCTGCTGGCGCGCGGCGCGGACCCGGCCCAGGCGGCGGTCTGGGGCGTCGCCCTGCACGGCATGGCCGGCGCCGCGCTGAGCAAGCGGATCGGTCCGCTTGGCTTCCTCGCCCGGGAGATTCTCGATGAGATTCCGGTCGCGATGGCGACCCCGGCCTAGCTGTCGAAGCTATGAAGGTTGTTCACCCGGGGTTGGGCTGAGAGGGTGTGGTTGCGAAACTCCAACCTCTGAGCCGGGAGACCCCGGATGAACGTCCACAAGAATGCCCGTCTGACGCCGTCTGGTCGAGCCTTGCTGGCTGATCGTGTCGAGCAAGGCTGGAAGGTGAAGGCGGCGGCCGAGGCG
>JAQGIK010000070.1 GCA_028291265.1 Caulobacter sp.
GTCGCCGGGCTTGATCTTGCCGGTCAGGATGGCGCTGACCGAGGCGTCCTGGCTCTCGAAAACGCGGGCCGGGCCGGAGAAGGTCAGGATGCTCTCGTCGACGCCGGCGGTCTTCACGATGCAGCCGTCGATAGCCAGGTTGCCGCTGAGCACGGCCAGGCCGCCGTCCTTGGAGAAGGCGTGTTCGGCGCTGCGGATGACGCCGGCCTCGCGGTCGAGGTCGAGGTCGTCCCAGCGGCGGGACTGGCTGAAGGCGGTCTGGGTGGGCACGCCGCCGGGGGCGGCCTTGAAGAAGGTGCGGACCGTCTCGCTCTCGGTGCGGGAGATGTCCCAGCGCTCGAGGGCGGCGCCCATCGACGGGGAGTGGACGGTCGGCAGGTCGGTGTGGATCAGGCCGGCCTTTTCGAGCTGGCCGAGGATGGCCATGACGCCGCCGGCCCGGTGGACGTCCTCCATGTGGACGTCGGACTTGGCCGGGGCGACCTTGGAGAGGCAGGGGACCTTGCGTGACAGCCGGTCGATGTCGGCCATGGTGAAGTCGACACCGCCCTCGTAGGCGGCGGCCAGCAGGTGCAGCACGGTGTTGGTCGAGCCGCCCATGGCGATGTCGAGGCTCATGGCGTTTTCGAAGGCGCGGAAGCTGGCGACGTTGCGGGGCAGGACGCTCTCGTCGTTCTGCTCGTAGAAGCGGCGGGTGATGTCGACGATCAGGTGGCCGGCCTCGAGGAAGAGGCGCTCGCGGTCCGAATGGGTGGCCAGGACCGAGCCGTTGCCGGGCAGGGAGAGGCCGAGCGCCTCGGTCAGGCAGTTCATCGAGTTGGCGGTGAACATCCCCGAGCAGGAGCCGCAGGTCGGGCAGGCGGAGCGTTCGATGGTGGCGACATCGGCGTCGCTGACGCTGTCGTCGGCGGCGGCGACCATGGCGTCGACCAGGTCGAGGGCGACCTCCTTGCCCTTGAGGATCACTTTGCCGGCCTCCATCGGGCCGCCGGAGACGAACACCGTCGGGATGTTGACCCGCAGCGAGGCCATCAGCATGCCGGGGGTGATCTTGTCGCAGTTGGAGATGCAGACCATGGCGTCGGCGCAGTGGGCGTTGACCATGTATTCGGTGCTGTCGGCGATCAGCTCGCGCGAGGGCAGGCTGTAGAGCATGCCGTCGTGGCCCATGGCGATGCCGTCGTCGACGGCGATGGTGTTGAACTCCTTGGCGACGCCGCCGGCCCGTTCGATCTCGCGGGCGACCAGTTGGCCGAGGTCCTTGAGGTGGACGTGGCCCGGCACGAACTGGGTGAAGCTGTTGACCACGGCGATGATCGGCTTGCCGAAGTCGCTGTCCTTCATGCCGGTGGCGCGCCAGAGCCCGCGGGCGCCGGCCATGTTGCGGCCATGCGTGGAGGTGCGCGAGCGATAGGCGGGCATGATTTTTCTCGTAAGACGTCTTCGAGCCGGGGAGGCGGGGAGAAAATGCCCCGGACGGCGGAGAAAGTCCATGATTCAAGCGGATTGGCGCGCCTGTCGCCCAGGCTCGCGGACGGGAGGAAACGCCCCTGCAACTTCAAGGGTGGTGGGCGGAGAGATCAATCTGTGACTGAATGGGTGGCCCGCAGGGGCGCTGGCCGGGGAGGGCGAAGCGATGCCGTTGGAAATCAGTGAAATCGGGGTGCATCTCGCGGTCGGGCCGGCGACTGGCGGGCCCGGTCCAACCGCGCCGCCCGAGCCGCGGGGCGGCGGCGGTGGCGGGGCGATGACGCCGGCGCAGCACGAGGCCATCGTCAACGCCTGCGTCCAGCAGGTGCTCGAGAACCTGCGCCAGACGCAGGACCGCTAGATGGCGGCGCCGTCTCCGGCCGATCAGGCCAATGGGCTGCCGAGCTGGGCGATCACGCTGGCCGGCCGGCCGATGGACGCGACTTTCGAGTTGCTGTCCGTGGAGGTCCGGCAAGGCCTTGGACGGCCGTCGACGGCGCAGCTGGCCTTCGCCGATGGCGACGCGACGGCGGGAACCTTCCCGCTCAGCGAAAGCGCCGCCCTGAGCCCGGGCACGGCGGTCACGGTTTCGCTCGGCTATGACGAGGCCGTCGCCCAGGTGTTTTCCGGGGTCATCGAACGGCAAGGCCTGGAGGGCCGGGAAGGTGGACGGGGCCAGCTGATCGTCGAGGCGGCCGGTCACGGCCTGGAGCCCGCCGGAACCACCACGCCGGTGCTGACCCTGACCTGGGGCCAATCGATCCTCGATTTCGACCTGGAGGCGGATGTTGCTGTCCGCGGACAGGTTCTGTTCCAGGGCAGCGCCTTGCCGGTCCCGGGCTGCACGGTCGCCCTGGCCGGGTTGGGCAGCCGTTTCAATGGCGACGCCATTGTCTCCGGCGTTCATCAGCGGGTGGCGGAAGGGCTGTGGACGACCCGGCTGGATCTGGGGAGCGCGGCGCCGCACCGGGTCGGCCGCCTGCGCATCGAGGCGGCGATCGAGGATGACGCGGCGCCGGGGATCCGCGAACGGCTGGAGCAACTGGCTGGCGGGGCGCTGGCGACGGCGCTCGAACGGGCCTTCGACGGGCTTGGCCTTGGGAGCACCGCGGTGAAGCTCGACCGGCTCGACTTGCAGCTCGGCGCGGTGCGGCCGGAAACCCTGGAGGCGGACGTGCTGGCGGCGTTGGAACGGACGCTGCCCGGGGCGCTGAGGCAGGCCCTGGCGGGGCGTCAGGCGCCGTAGACGGCGGCGATGATGCGGCGGGCGGCGGCGCGGACGCGGTCCCAGTCGGCGTCGGTGGTCAGGGAGACGCCGGAGAACTGGCCGGCCGCCGGGCGTGCGGACGACCTGGCCGAAGGCGGATCCGGTGCGGATGATTTCGCACTCGGGCTCGAACGGCCGCTGGAACGCCCTGATCGGTCTCGTGCCGGACCAGCAGGACGGGGTGCTGATCGTCGCCAACACGGCGGTCGGCGAGACCGAGGCGAAGGAGACGAAGATCATCCTGAAGCTGCTGACCGAACTGGTCAGCAAGCCCTAGCCGCGAAACAGGGCCCAGGCGCTGGCCAGGTCCTGGACGACGTGACCGAGGGACTTGTAGGCGGTGATCTCGTCCGCTGTCCGGCGGCCTTCGATGCGGCCGGCCAGCACCTCGCCGATCTCGCCGACGATGTGGTCGTCGCCGATCAGGCCGGCGGCCTTGGCTTTCAGGAACTCGGCGCCCTGGGCCAGCACGCCCTCGCGGCTGTCGGCGATGAAGCGGCTGCGGGCGACCACGGCGTTGTCGACCTCGACGGGGCCGGCGTAGCTGGAGCCGACCAGGTTGAGGTGCATGCCGGGCGCGAGCCCGTCGCCGAACAGGATCGGTTCGGCGGCGTTGGTGACGGTGCAGACGATGTCGGCGCCCGCGATGGCCGCGCGGACGTCGGGGGCGGCGATGATCTCGAACGGGTGGTCGGCGGCGAGGCGGGCGGCGAAGGCGGCGGCGCGCTCGGGCGAACGGCCCCAGACCCGGACGGCGGTGAGCGGGCGCACCTTGGCGATGGCATGGATGTGGCTCTCGGCCTGTTCGCCGTAGCCGAGGACGGCCATGGTCGTGGCGTCCGGGCGGGCCAGGGCGTCGGTGGCGACGGCGCTGGCGGCGGCGGTGCGGATGGCGGTGATTTCGCCGGCGTCGAGGATGCAGACCGGGGCGCCGTCGTCCGGGTCGAAGAGGACGACGACCCCCTGGTGCGACGGGCGGCCCTTGGCGAAATTCTCCGGGACGATGCTGATCAGCTTGGCGCCGAACGGGCCGTCGGCGGCCATGGCGCCGGGCATGATCCCGAACAGGCGATCACCCTGCAACGGAATGATTCCGCGGAGCAGCTGGCGCGTCTCCCGGCCTGAGAAGGCGATCATCGCCTCGCGGACGATGGGGATGCAGAGGTCCCAGGTGAGCCGCGCGCGGATTTCCTGACCGTCGATGAAGCGCATGCGGACTCCCTGTTTGCGCCCCGACCCTATCGGCGGCCGCGGCGGGCGCCTATCTGCGAGGTCGATCCCGGCCAGGGCCCGTGCCGGGAGCCACCCTTGCCAGGACCACGCCCTTGACCCAGCAGACCCACCTGACCCTCAACGACGGCCGCGCCATTCCCCAGGTGGGGCTTGGCGTCTGGCAGACGCCCAACGACACCGCCGTCGAGGCCGTGAAGACGGCGCTGGACGCCGGCTACCGTCACGTCGACACGGCCGCCGCCTACCGCAACGAGAAGGGGGTCGGTGAGGGGATCAAGGCCTCGGGCCTGGCCCGCGACGCGGTGTTCGTCACCACCAAGCTGTGGAACGACAACCAGGGCTATGACGAGACCCTGACCGCCGCCGAGAAGAGCCTCGGGCGGCTGGGCCTCGACCATCTCGACCTCTACCTCATCCACTGGCCGGCCCCGAAGAAGGGGCTCTATGTCGAGAGCTGGAAGGCCCTGGTGCGGCTGAAGGAGGAGGGGCGGGTGACATCCATCGGCGTCTCCAACTTCGCAGCCGAACACCTGGACCGGATCATCGGCGAGACCGGTGTGGCCCCGGCGATCAACCAGATCGAACTGCATCCGCGCTTCCAGCAGCGGGCCCTGCGCGAGGCCAACGCGGCGCGGGGCGTGCTGACCGAGTCCTGGAGCCCGCTGGGGCAGGGACAGCTGCTGTCGGACCCGGTGATCGCCGCAATCGCCGGCAAGCACGGCAAGACGCCGGCCCAGGTCATCATCCGCTGGCATGTCGACAGCGGCCTGGTGGTGATCCCCAAGTCGGTGACGCCGGCGCGGATCGTTCAGAACTTCGGCGTGTTCGACTTCCAGCTGGACGAGGCGGACAAGGCCGCCATCGCCGCCCTCGATACCGCCGACGGCCGTATCGGCCCCGACCCGCTGACCGCCGACTTCTAGGATCTTCGGTGATGACCGACCTTTCCGCTTTTCCGATCACCGGGCGCTGGCCCGCCAGGGACCCGGGCGTCATCCAGCTCTACGGCCTGCCGACGCCGAACGGGGTCAAGGTCTCGATCATGCTGGAGGAGACGGGGCTTCCTTACGAGCCGCACCTGATCGACATCGGCAAAGACGAAAGCAAGCTGCCGGAGTTCACCTCGCTGAACCCGAACGGCAAGATCCCGGCGATCATCGATCCCGACGGCCCGGGCGGCAAGCCGCTTGGCCTGTTCGAGTCCGGGGCGATCCTGATCTATCTGGCCGAGAAGACAGGCCAGTTCCTCTCGGCCGATCCGGCGACGCGCTATGAAACCATCGCCTGGGTGATGTGGCAGATGGGCGGGGTCGGGCCGATGTTCGGCCAGGTCGGCTTCTTCAACAAATTCGCCGGCAAGGCTTACGAGGACAAGCGGCCGCTCGAGCGCTACGTCGCCGAGGCCAAGCGGCTGCTGCAGGTGCTGGAGACGCGGCTTAACGGGCGCGACTGGATCATGGGCGAGGACTACACCATCGCCGACATCGCCACCCTGGGCTGGGTGCGTAACCTGGTCGGGTTCTACGAGGCCGGCGATCTGGTCGGCTTCGACGGCTACAAGGCCGTCAAGGCCTGGCTGGAACGCGGTCTCGCCAGGCCGGCGGTGCAGCGCGGCCTGACGATTCCATCGCGGGA
>JAQGIK010000114.1 GCA_028291265.1 Caulobacter sp.
CGACGTGCCCCAGCGCGGGGCCCACGACATCATCGGTGACCGGGCCTACGGCGACACCGTCGCCGAGGTCGCCAGCCTTGGCCGGGCCGCCGCCGAGGGCCTGATCGCCGGCGGCGTCCTGCCGGTCATCAAGCATATTCCGGGACACGGCCGGGCCATGGCCGACAGCCACCACGATCTGCCGGTCGTCGATGCCCCGGTGGCCGAACTCAGCGAGATCGATTTCGCGCCGTTCCGCGTTCTCTCCGACATGCCCATGGCGATGAGCGCCCACGTCGTCTTCACGGCGCTGGACGGCAGGCGGCCGGCCACCCAGTCGAAGACCGTCATCCGCGACATCGTCCGCGGCGACATCGGTTTCGGCGGCCTGCTGATGACCGACGACCTTTCCATGAAGGCGCTGCAGGGCGACTTCACCCAGCGGACCCGCGCCGCCCTGGCGGCCGGCTGCGACATGATCCTCCACTGCAACGGCGACATGGCCGAGATGGCGGGCATCATGAAGGGCGTGAAGCGGCTGTCGGGCGTCTCCAAGCGCCGGGCCGAGGCGGCGCTGGCGCGGCTGGCGACGAGCCCCGAGCCGTTCGACGTCAAGGACGCCCGCGCCCGTTTCGACGCGGCGTTCGATGGGCGGTTCGCGGCATGAGCGACGGTTTCCAGCCCATTCTCGACTTCAAGGCCGCCAACGAGGCGGCCGAGGACGGCGAGGCCCTGATCATCGACGTCGACGGCTACGAAGGCCCGCTGCACGTCCTGCTGGCCCTGGCGCGCAGCCAGAAGGTCGACCTGATGCAGCTGTCGATCACCCGGCTGGCCGAGCAGTACCTGGCCTTCGTGCATCGGGCCCGGAAGCTGCGCTTCAGCCTGGCCGCCGACTACCTGGTGATGGCCGCCTGGCTGGCCTACCTGAAATCCCGCCTGATGCTGCCGCGCCCCGACAAGGGCCGGGGCGACGAGCCGCCGGCCGAGGAGATCGCCGCCAACCTGGCCTTCCGCCTGGCCAAGCTGGACGCCATGCGCAAGGCCGCCGACGGGCTGAATATCCGCCCGCGCCTCAAGCGCGACGTCTTCGTGCGCGGCGATCCCGAGCAGGTGAAGGTGGTCGGCTCCGGCCGCTTCGAGGGCGACCTCTACCAGCTGATGAGCGCCTACATCGGCCAGCGCCGCCGCGAGCACTACCGCACCTACCGCCCCGACGCCCCGGTCGCCTACGGCATCGAGGACGCCCGCGGCCGCCTGCGCGAGCTGCTGCCGGAGTTGGACCGCTGGACGGCGCTGCAGGGCATCGCGCCGATGCCGCATGAGGATTTCGGTCCCAGCCGCGCCAGCTACCTGGCCTCTACCCTGTCCGCCAGCCTCGAGCTGGTGAAGGAGGGGGCGCTGGAGGCGCGGCAGCTGGAGGCCTTCACCGATCTCTACCTCAAGGTCCGCAAGGGTCGGCCGGAGGCGGCGCTGTGAGCGATCATGTCCAGCGTTGCGTCGAGGCCCTGCTGTTCGCGGCGGCCGAACCGCTCAGTGAGGCCGACCTGGCCCGCCGCCTGCCGCAGGGGGCCGATCCGGCCGCCGCCATCCGCGCGCTGCGCGAACAGTATGAGGGCAGGGGGGTCGAGCTGGTCGAGGTGGCCGGCCGCTGGCGGCTGCAGACGGCGGCCGATCTGGCCTTCCTGATGACCGAGGAACGGGAAGAGCCCCGGCGCCTGTCCAAGGCGGCCCAGGAAACGCTGGCCATCATCGCCTACCACCAGCCGGTGACCCGGGCCGAGATCGAGGCCGTGCGCGGCGTGCAGGCCAGCAAGGGCACCCTCGACGTCCTGCTGGAGCTGGGCCTCGTGCGCATGCGCGGTCGGCGGCGCACGCCGGGCCGGCCGGTGACCTACGGCACCACCGACCTGTTCCTCGAGCACTACGGCCTGGCTTCCCTGGCCGACCTGCCGGGGATGACCGACATGAAGGCCCTGGGCCTGCTCGACATGAACCTGCCCCCCGGATTCTCCGTGCCCGACCCCAGCCTGGCCGGCGAGGCGATGGAGGACGAGGAGCAACTCGACCTCGAGGGCGACGCGCCGGAGTTCGTCCAGGACTACGTGGGAGAAGAGTAGGAGCTGCGCTCTTTCGCCCTTACCGCGCTTTCATTTGGCCCGCCGCCGCGAGAACGCCTATATAGGCCCCGATAACGATCAAGGCCGCCCCTGCGACAGGCCGGCGGTGAAGAGGAGTAGGCCCTGATGGGTGGTTTGAGCTGGATTCACTGGGTGCTGGTCATCGGCGTCGTGGCGCTGTTGTTCGGCGGCCGCGGCAAGCTGTCTGGCCTGATGGGCGACGCGGCCAAGGGCATCAAGGCCTTTCGCGACGGCCTGAAGACCGAGGGCGCCGACGAGAAGGTCGAGGAAGAGGTGGCCACCCCGCTGCCCAGCGCCAAGCCGCGCGCCCCCGCCCGCAAGAAGTCCGACAACATCGTCAACTGACGATTCTTTATGCTCCGGGCTTGATCGCCCCCGCTCCAACGCCTTAAGGCGCGCCCATGTTTACGCCCGAAGTCGGCGTCTCCGAAATGCTGGTCATCGCCGCGGTGGCGCTGATCGTCGTGGGACCCAAGGACCTGCCGCTGCTGATGCGTCGCGTCGGGCAGTTCATCGCCAAGCTTCGCGGCATGGCGTCGGAGTTCCGCGCCAGCTTCGAGGACATGGCGCGGCAGTCCGAACTGGACGAGCTGCGCAAGGAGGTCGAGGCCATGCGCTCGGGCTCCCTGACCGCGCCGTTGCAGGACGGGACGGTCGACCAGGTGTTCGCCGAGATCGACTCGGGCCTGAAGACCGGTCAGGTCAGCTTCTCGCCGGCGGTGAGCATCGACCAGGCCGTCGAGACCGCCGAAGCCGCCCCCAAGGCCGCCCGCAAGCCGCGCGCCAAAGCGGTTCCGAAGGTTGAAGCGCCCGCGCCAACGCCAGCCAAGGCTCCGGCGGCGCGCAAGCCGGCGGCGAAGAAGGCGGCCGCCATGCCGGACATTGTCGATCCGCCCAAGCGCAAGCGCGGCAAGAGCGAGATCGTCTCGTGATCAACGACGAAGCCGAAATCGAAGCCTCGCGCGCCCCGCTGCTGGATCATCTGGTCGAGCTGCGCGGCCGGCTGATCATCTGCGTGGTCGCTTTGGCGGTCGGGTTCGGGGTCTGCTTCTTCTACGCCGACCCGATCTTCAGGTTCCTGATCCACCCGTTCCAGACGGCCAACAACCTGTTCACCGCCCAGCAGCAGCATGGCGGCAAGCACGGGCCGTTCGACCTGATCCTGGCCCTGATCAACCAGACCCCGACCACAGGCGGCCAGCTGAAGCTGATCTATACCGCCGCCCTGGAGCTGTTCTTCGCCAAGCTGAAGGTGGCCGGTTTCGGCGCCCTGATCCTGACCTTCCCGGTCATCGCCTGGCAGCTGTACCGGTTCATCGCCCCGGGGCTCTACAAGCGCGAGCGTTATACGGTGCTGCCGTTCCTGGTCGCCTCGCCGGTGCTGTTCGCGGTCGGCGCGGCGCTGGTCTACTACGTCATGCTGCCCTTCGTGCTGTGGTTCTCGCTCAGCCAGCAGATCTCGACGGCCGGGATTTCGGTCGAACTGACCCCCAAGGTCGACGAGTATCTGTCGCTGGTCACCGCCCTGGTGCTGGCCTTCGGCCTCTGCTTCCAGCTGCCCGTGGTGCTGACCCTGGCCGGTCTGGCCGGCCTGGTGTCGAGCAAGGCCCTGCGCAGCGGCCGGCGCTACGCGATCGTCGGGGTGTTCGTGGTCGCCGCCGTGGTCACTCCGCCCGATCCGGTCAGCCAGCTGATGCTCGCCATCCCCATCTGCCTGCTCTACGAGGTCTCGATCTGGTGCGTCTGGCTGATCGAGCGCCGGCGCAAGCGGGATGAAGAGAACACCGACCTGGCGGTCATCAACTAGGCGCGTTGCAGCGGCAGTGGCGAGCCTATAGGTTCCGCCTCCAATTCCCTCCCATCGGAGTCTTTCGTTCGTGGTCGATGTTTTCGAAGAGGTCGAGGAGCAGCTCCGCACCGAGCGCTACCTCAACCTGGCCAAGCGGGCCGCGCCCTGGGTCGGCGGCCTGATCGCCGTTGTGGTCGTGGTCGTCGGCGGCGGCTGGGGCTGGACCGCCTGGCAGGACTCGCGGGCCGACAAGGCCTCGATCACCCTCAACAAGGCTTCCGAGGCCCTGCAGCAGCGGGACGAGGCCGGGGCCTTCGCCAAATACGGTGACGTCGCCAAGTCGGGGACCGGCGCCTACAAGACGCTGGCCCTGCTCAACCAGGCCGCCATGCGCTCGGAAGCCGGCGCCACCGACGAAGCGGTCAAGCTGTTCGACCAGGCCGCCAAGGCCGCCCCGAATCCGATGATGGCCGACTTCGCGTCCCTGCGCGCCGTCTACACCCTGCTCGACACGGCCCCGACCGCCGACCTCGAAAAGCGCATCGCCACCCTGAGCGGCGACAAGCGGCCCTTCCGCATGCAGGCCAAGGAGGCGCTGGCCTTCCTGCGTCTGCGCGACGGCAAGTTCAAGGAAGCCCGCAACGAGTTTGTCGTTCTGCAACAAAACTTCGACGCCACCGACGGCATGCGCGAGCGGGCCAAGGCGGCGGTGTCGATGATCGACAGCGGCGGCGCGGCGACGATGGCCAAGGCCGCCAAGATGGCGGCTGAACTGCCGCCGCCTTCGGCCATGCAGCTGCCGCCTGGCATGCAGCTTCCGCCGGAAGCCGGCGGAGCGCCGCAGTAATGGGCGTGGCCGGCGCCGAGGCTCGCCTCAAATCCGCCGTGTCCCTGCTTGATTCCCAAGGCGTGGGGGCGGCGAAGGCCAATCCCGCGCGTTCATCCTTATCGCCCCGGGTAGGCTCTTCCATGATTGCAAGTCGCGGCTTCCTGACCGCCGTCGTCCTCGGCCTGGCGGTTTCCGTCGCCGGCTGCTCGACCGTGTCCGGCACGGTGGACCGGCTCAACCCGTTCAAGCCGAAGGAAGTGAAGGACGAGGCCTCCGACGGACGGCGCATCTCGGTCATCGCCTTCGACGAGAAGGTGGTCGTCGCCGAGGACCTGGCCGGCCAGGACTTCTTCCTGCCGCCCGCCGCGGCCCTGGCCGAATGGCCCCAGCCCGGCGGCCCGGTCGACACCCTGACCGAAAACATCGAGGCGGCCCCCGCCTTCGACGTCGCCTGGCGCAAGAGCTTCGGCAAGGGCTCCAACGTCAAGGTCCACGTCACCGCCCCGCCGATCATGGCCGACGGCAAGGTGTTCGTCATGGACGCCGAGGCCGACGTTGTCGCCCTCGACGCCAACACCGGCGCCCAGCTGTGGAAGCAGCGGATGAAGGCCGAGAACCGCAAGGACAAGGTCGGCTTCGGCGGCGGCGTGACCTACGCCAATGGCAAGGTCTACGTCAGCAGCGGCTACCGCTTCGTCGCCCAGCTCGACGCCAAGACCGGCGCCATCGGCTGGCGCCAGGACGTGTCCTCTCCGATCCATGGCGCGCCGACCATCCACGGCGGCAAGGTGTTCGCCATCAGCACCGACAACGAGCTGCTGAGCTTCGACGCCGCCAGCGGCAACCCGACCTGGGACTTCCAGGCCCTGGTCGAGCCGGCGCGCATCCTGTCGGCCTCCAGCCCGGCCGCTTCCGGCGACGTCATTGTCGCCGCCTTCGCCTCGGGCGAACTGGTGGCGCTGCGCGGCGGCAACGGCAACGACCTGTGGAACAACGCCCTGTCGCGCGCCAGCCGCACCAACGCCCTGTCGGAAATCCGCGACGTGGCCGGCCGGCCGGTGATCTTCAAGGGCGACGTCTACGCCGCCAGCCATTCGGGCGTCTTCGCCGCCGTCGACCTGCGCTCGGGCCAGCCCCGCTGGTCGGTGCCGGTGTCGTCGATCACCACCCCCTGGCCGGCCGGCGACGTGGTCTACATCATCAGCCGCGCCGGCGAGGTGATCTGCGTCTCGCGCGACAGCGGCAAGGTCCACTGGATCAAGGACCTCAACGAAGGGATCAAGAAAACCAAGGACAGGACGCTGTTCTTCGGCCCGGTTCTGGCCTCGGACAAGCTGATCGTCGTCTCCAGCGACGGCCGGGCCCTGGCCCTCAACCCCAAGACCGGCGAGGTCACCAAGACCATCAAGCTGGGTGGTCCGGCCCTGATCACCCCGATCGCCGCCAACGGCACGGTCTACGTCGTCACCGACAAGGCCGAGTTGGTCGCCATTCGATGAATGGCGACGGGGCCGAGCTCATCGCGATCCGCTGAGTCCTCGTTATCGGACGGGCTGTCGCCCGCCGGCGGCAACGCAAAACTTGTAATTTGGCGGCGGTTCTGCGAAGAGCCGCCGCCTCTTTGCATTTTGAACCAGCCTGTCCGACCGCCGGATTGACCTGCTGTCGTTCCGGAAGGCCTTTTAAGACCCCATGGCCCTGAAACTCGCAATTGTCGGCCGACCCAACGTCGGCAAGTCCACGCTGTTCAACCGGCTTGCGGGCAAGAAGCTCGCGATCGTCGACGACCGGCCCGGCGTCACCCGCGACCGCCGCTTCGCCAGCGGCAGCATCGGCGACATGAACCTGTCGCTCGTCGACACCGCCGGCTTCGAGGATGTCGACGACGACACCCTGGAGGCGCGCATGCGCCGCCAGACCGAACTGGCCATCGACGAGGCCGACGTCTGCCTGTTCCTGATCGACGCCCGCGAAGGCATCACCCCGCTCGACAACGTCTTCGCCGAGATCCTGCGCCGCCGCGACAAGCCGGTGCTGATCGGGGCCAACAAGGCCGAGGGCAAGCAGGGCGATCCCGGCATCGCCGAGGCCTGGACGCTCGGCTTCGGCGAGCCGATCCCGATCTCGGGCGAGCACGGCGAGGGCATGGCCGACCTCTACGCGGCCCTGGTCAATATCGCCCCCGAGCATCAGGACGACCCGGCCGACGACGAGGGCGACAAGCCCGTTCGCCTGGCCATTGTCGGTCGTCCCAACGCCGGCAAATCGACCCTGGTCAACGCCCTGATCGGCGAGGACCGCATGCTGACCGGCCCCGAGGCCGGCATCACCCGCGACTCCATCTCGGTGGAGTGGGAGTGGGAAGACAAGAAGATCCGGCTGGTCGATACCGCCGGCCTTCGCAAGAAGGCCAGGATCCAGGAGAAGCTGGAACAGCTGTCGGTGTCCGACAGCATCCGCACCATCGTCTACGCCGAGGTCGTCCTGCTGGTCATGGACGCCACCCACCCCTTCGAGGTGCAGGATCTGCAGCTGGCCGACCTGGTCGAGCGCGAAGGCCGCGCCCTGGTCTTCGTGCTGGCCAAGTGGGACCTCGTCGAGGACCAGGGCCAGACCCTGAAGAATTTCCGCGAGCATGCCGAGCGGATGCTGCCGCAGGTGCGCGGGGCGCCGGTGGTGGCCCTGTCGGCGGAGACCGGCTTTGGCCTGGCCAGCCTGATGCCGGCCGTGATCAAGACCTACGACAACTGGTCGACCAAGGTGAAAACCCGCGACCTCAACGACTGGCTGGCCATGGCGGTGCAAAGGCACCCGCCGCCCGCCGTCAACGGCAAGCGCATCAAGCCGAAGTACGTCGCCCAGATCAAGGCGCGGCCGCCGACCTTCGTGCTGTTCTCGACCCGCGCCAACCAGATGCCCGAGCACTACCGGCGCTATCTGATCAACTCGATCCGCGAGAGCTTCGACCTGCCGGGCGTGCCGATCCGCATCACCGTCAAGACCGGGGCCAACCCCTATGCCGACGCGCAGGGCGACAAGCGGCCGATGGGCTCGGGCACCAGCCGAGGGCCGCGCGAGAAGCCCAAGAAACTGGGTGTCAGCGAGAACGCCAAGGAAGCCAAGCAGCTGCGGGTCAAGAAGGCCGGCAAGGCCAAGCGCATGGCCAAGGAAGCGGCCACCGACGCGGCGGTCGCCAAGCCGGTGATCCGCTCGCGCAGCCAGAAGCCGGGCCGCTCTAAGTAGCGCTGAACAGCACCGTCTCGGGGATGGCCGGCAGGTCGGCCCGCTGCGCCAGGTCGACGAACAGCGGCCCCAGGGCCGAGGGTTCCGGCAGGTCCAGCGGATCCTCGCCGGGGAAGGCCTCGGCCCGCATGCGGGTGCGCACCGCGCCGGGGTCCAGCAGGATGGCGCGGACGCTCGTCTGCTCCAGCTCGTCGCCCCAGCACTTCACCAGCGCCTCCATGCCGGCCTTGCTGGCCGCGTAGGGGGCCCAGAAGGCCTTGGGGCGCGGCACGCGGCCGGTGGTCAGGAAGATGGCCCGCCCCCTCTCCGAGGCGCGCAGCAGGGGCTCGAACGAGCGGATCAGTCGCCAGGTGGCGGTCAGGTTGACCTGCATCGTCTGGTCCCAGCTCTTCGGCTCGACATGGCCGGCCGGCGAGAGGCCGCCAAGCACGGCGGCGGCGTGGACGACGATGTCGAGGCGGCCGAAGCGTTCGTGCAGATGGGCGCCGAGCGGATCGAGGTCTTCCGGCTTGCGCAGGTCGATGGGTACCAGGGTGGCGTGGTGGCCGGTCTTCGCGAAGATGGTGTCGTCCAGCGCCTCCAGGGCGCCCTGTGTGCGGCCCAGCGCGATGACATGGGCGCCGGCTTCGGCCAGCGCGATGGCGGCCGCCTGGCCGATGCCGCGAGTAGCGCCGGTGACCAGCGCGATCTTGTCCTGGAGCGGCCCAGAAACGGAAGATGTTGTCATGGCGCGCTGTCTAGCGGATTTGGCTGATGAGTCACGTCCTCTTCGGGGCGTTCTCCGTAGCGCCGCGCCAGCCAGGCGCAGGCGAGGAGCTGCAGTTGGTGGAAGATCATCAGCGGCACGATCATCAACCCGGCCACAGCCGGGGCGAACAGGATGGCGGCCATCGGCGCGCCGGTGACCAGACTCTTCTTGGAGCCGCAGAAGGTCAGTACGATGCGGTCGGCGACGGAGAACCCGAGCAGCTTGCCGAGCAGGGTCGAGAGCCCGAGCACCAGGACCAGCAGGGCGGCGCAGAGCAGGGTGACGACGAGGAGTTCGGGGGCGGACACCCGCGTCCAGACGCCCTCGACCACCGCGTGGCTGAAGGCGGCGTAGACGACCAGCAGGATCGAGCCGCGATCGACGTAGGAGACGACCTGTTTGTGCCGCTCGAGGAAGGGCGCGACCCAGGTGCGGAGCAGCTGTCCGGCGATGAACGGGGCCAGCAGCTGCAGGGCGATATCGGCCGCCGCATCCCAGCCGGGGCCCGAGCCCTGGGCATGCATGGTCAGGCCGACCAGCAGCGGCGTCACCACCATCCCCAGCAGGTTAGAGGCCGAGGCGGCGCAGACGGCGGCGGCGACGTTGCCGCGCGCCAGGGCGGTGAAGGCGATGGACGACTGCACCGTCGAAGGCAGGCAGCAGAGGAACAGCAGGCCGAGCGCCAGCGGTGTCGGCAGGATCGACGGCGGGATCAGGCCCATGGCCAGGCCGAGCAGCGGGAACAGCAGGAAGCTGACCCCCAGCACCGCCAGATGCAGCCGCCAATGGGTGAAGCCGGCGATCACGGCCTGGCGCGACAGCTTGGCGCCGTGCAGGAAGAACAGCAGGGCGACGACGCCCTTGGTGACCGGCGACAGTAGTTCGGCTGCGACGCCGCGGGCCGGCAGCAGCGAGGCCAGAACCACCACGGCCAGCAGGGCGACCATGTAGGGATCGAGGCGCAGGGATTTCATCGGCTGTTCACGGGCGTTGTTGTGTCCTTGAGGTCGCGGAACCAGGTTCCGTCGGAAACCTGACGGAAAACGGAAACCTGAATCGAATTGAGGCGTTAGCCGGGTCGAAGGAGTTGAACGTCGTCGCGATGACAGCCCGGGTCTTGATTGTCGAGGATGAAATCCTCACCGCCATGGAACTGGAAGCAGTCCTCAGCGAGCGGGGATTCGAGGTCGTGGGCATAGCCCAGGACGCGGCCTCCGCCCTGGCCCTGGCGGCCGAGCGCCAGATCGACCTGGCGCTGGTGGATGTGAACCTGCGCGACGGCCGCACCGGTATTCGTCTGGGCGCCGAACTGGCCCGGGACAGCGCGGCCAAGGTCATCTACCTCACCGCCCATCCGCTGCCCTCGCACGAGCGTCCGGCCGGGGTCGTCGGCCTGCTGACCAAGCCCAGCGACGAGCGGTCGGTGGTCTTGGCCCTCGACTACGCGCTGAACCGGCACGAGAACCTGCTGCCGCCGCCGCCGGCCTTGCAGCTGTTCCACTAGATCCAGCCATCGTCCTCCATCGTCATTCCGGGGCTTGTCTCCGGGGGCGGGACTCATGATCATCCGCTCTCGCCAATGGCGGACAAATCGCGGGAAAGGGTTGTGATGAGCGCTCGGGGAAGCTGTCACTGCGGCAACGTGCGGATAGAGCTGTCGAGCCAGCCCGAATGGGTGGCCGACTGCAATTGCTCGCTCTGTCGACGGACGGCGTGGCGTGTCGCCTACTACCCGCCAGATCAGGTGACCATTTCAGGCGAGACGACGGCCTACATCTGGGGCGACCGGATGATCGGCATTCACCACTGTCCGATCTGCGGCTGCGGGACGCACTGGCAGACCCTTGGGGAAGATTTCGGCAAGATGGGCATCAACGCGCGCCTGCTCGACGCCTTCGACGAACAGACCGTCGAGGTCCGGAAATTCGACAACGCCGACTAAGGCCGTCGCCCCAGGTTCCGTCCCTACTCGCTCCGGTTCAGGCTGCTCAGCGGCAACGCCAGCGTCACCACCAGTCCCTCGGGCCGCCAGTCGCGGGTCAGCTTGCCGCCCAGCTGCGTCTCGACGCTGAGTTTCGACAGGGTCGAGCCGAACCCTTCGCTGGTCGCCGCGCCCTTGACCCTCGGCCCGCCGGTTTCGGCCCATTCGACGATCAGGTCGCGTTTGGCGCGCTTGCAGGTGACGGTCACCCGGCCTTCCGGACGCGAGAAGCCGCCGTACTTGGCGGCGTTGGTCGCCAGTTCGTGGAAGATCAGCGCCAGAGGCGTGGCGGCCTGGTCGTCGATGGTGGCGTCGCCGCCGACGATGCTGACCCGGTCGGCGTCGTCGGTCCCGTAAGGCTTCAAGAGTTCGGTCAACAGTTCCGACAGCTGGGTCAGCCGCGCGCCCTGGCCGGCCACCGCATGCGGCCGCACGAAATCATGGGCCCGGCCCAGCGAAACGATCCGCTCGCGCAGGTCGCGCGCGAACCCGGCCGCCTCCGGGAACCGCCGGGCCGACAGGGCGACCAGCCCCGAGATCACCGAGAAGATGTTCTTGATCCGATGGGAGAGCTCGCGGCTCAGCAGGGTTTCCTGCTCGGCCATGCGTTTGTGGTCGTGAATGTCGGTGCAGGTGCCGAACCAGCGGGTGATGGCCCCGGCCCCGTCGCGCACGGCCCGGGCCCGGCCCAGGGTCCAGCGATACTCGCCGCTATGGTGGCGCAGGCGGTACTCGATTTCGTAGGGCTCGCCGGTCGCCAGCGCCTCGCGCCAGCGGGCCCGGGCCCGCTCCTGGTCCTCGGGGTGGAACATGCCGTTCCAGCCCTCGCCGTCGGTCGAGCCCGGCGGCACGCCGGTGAACTCGTACCAGCGGGCATTGTAGTAGTCGTGGTGGCCGTCCGGCCGGGTCGACCAGACCATCTGCGGCATGCTGTCGGCCAGGGCCCGGAACTGGGTCTCGCGCTCGGCTCGCCAGGCCAGCGCCTGGCGCAGGTCCAGCAGGCTCATCACCTGCCGGGCCAGGGCGCCCAGGGCCTGCGACTGGGTCAGGGTCAGACCGCCGGGCCGGGGGCTGCGGTCCAGAACGCAGAGCGTCCCCAGCGCCTCGCCCTCAGGCGTGCGCAGCAGGGCGCCGGCGTAGAAGCGGAAATGTTCCGGGCCACTCACCAGCGGACCGTCGGCAAAGCGCGGGTCCTGGCTCATGTCGGGGACCTGATAGAGGGGCTGGTCCTGGGCGATGGCGTGGGCGCAGACGGAGATGTCGCGCGCCGTCTGCGTTTCATTGAAGCCGCGGGTCGACTTGAACCACTGGCGGTCCTTGTCGACCAGGCTGATCAGGGCCACCGGCGCCTCGCAGACCTGGGCGGCCAGCGCCGTCAGGTCGTCGAAGGTCGCTTCCGACGCGGTGTCCAGAATCCGGTAGTTGTCCAGCGTGCTGAGCCGGCGGATTTCCTGCTGGTCATCGATCATGCGGCCTCAAAACGCGTCCTCTCGAACCCGTTTAATACCCGGGGCCGCCCGAAGTTGCCTGTCGGAGTTCCGACGATGGAACTTTTGCCGCAGGCCGCAGGGCTCAGGCGCTGACCAGGAACGACAGCTGCCGGCCGCCGTCCGCGTCGGCCTGGGCCAGCTCGCGGTCGGTCAGGCGGGTGGGATAGTCGCCGGTGAAATAGTGGTCGGTGAACTGTGGATTGGCCGGGTCGCGCGGACCGACGCCGAGCGCCTCGTAGAGGCCCTCGACGCTGAGGAAGCCGAGGGAATCGACCTCGAGGAACCTGGTCATCTCCTCCAGCGACTTGGTCGCCGCCAGCAGCTTGTCCCGATCCGGCATATCGATGCCGTAGAAGTCCGGCCATTTGATCGGCGGCGAGGCGGACCGCAGGTGCACCTCGGTGGCCCCGGCCTCGCGGACCATCCGGACGATCTTGCGGCTGGTGGTGCCGCGGACGATGGAGTCGTCGATCAACACCACCCGCTTGCCTTCGAGCACCGCGCGGTTGGGGCTGTGCTTCATGCGCACGCCCAGTTCGCGCACGCCCTGCGTCGGCTGGATGAAGGTGCGGCCGACATAGTGGTTGCGGATGATGCCCATCTCGAAGGGCAGGCCGCTCTGCTGGGCATAGCCGATGGCGGCCGGCACGCCGCTGTCGGGCACCGGCACGACCACATCGGCCTCGGGGCCGCTTTCGATGGACAGGCGCGCGCCCATCCGCTTGCGCACGTCATAGACCGAGCGGCCGTCGACGACGCTGTCGGGACGGGCGAAGTAGACCAGTTCGAAGACGCAGGGGCGGGCGCGCAGGGCCGGGAAGGGGCGCAGGCTCTCGATGCCGCTGTCGTCGATGATCACCATCTCGCCGTGGGCGACGTCGCGCACGAAACGGGCGCCGATCATGTCGAGGGCGCAGGTTTCCGAGGCCAGCACCGGCTTGCCGCCGAGGTCGCCGAGCACCAGCGGCCGGATGCCGAGCGGGTCGCGCACCCCGATCAGCTTCTTGTTGGTCAGGGCGATGAGGGCGTAACCGCCCTCGATCTGGCTGATGGCGTCGATGAAGCGGTCGACAAAACGGGCTTTGCGGGACCGCGCCAGCAGGTGGAGGATCACTTCACTGTCGCTGGTCGACTGGAAGATGGCCCCGTCGCTGACCAGCCGGTCGCGCAGGGCGTGGAAGTTGGTCAGGTTGCCGTTGTGGGCCAGCGCGACGCCGCCGGCCTCGAGATCGGCGAACATCGGCTGCACATTGCGGAAGGCGCTGCCGCCGGCCGTCGAGTATCGGGTATGGCCGATGGCGCTCTTGCCGGGCAGCCGCTCGACCAGGTCCTGGCCGGTGAAGGCGTCGCCGACCCGGCCGACGTGGCGTTCGGTGTGGAAGCGTTCGCCGTCGAAGGTGGCGATGCCGCAGGCTTCCTGGCCCCGGTGCTGCAGGGCGTGCAGGCCGAGCGCCGCGACCGCCGAGGCTTCCGCCACGCCGTAGACGCCGAACACCCCGCATTCGAGCCGTAGCTGGTCGTCGTCGGGGTCGCGGTGGTCGGCGGGATTCCAGACGGAAGCTGAGTGGGTCATCGGGTTTTCTCCACGGCGTCGTCCATCGCCTTGCGTTCGTCGTCGCTATAGCCCGCGCCGTCGCGGACCGCATCCTTAACCGCCGGGGCGATCTTGCCGGCGACCTTGAAGGCGTCCGGTGCGAAGGCTTTCAGCACCTTTCCGGCCGCCGCGGTCAGCGGATAGAGCTTGGCCTCGCTCACCCACTTCGGAGGACCGGCCTCACCGCCGGCCATCTGCACAAGTAGGGTGAATGCGCCCAGAATCACCAGGGCGCGGATGAGGCCGAACGCCGCGCCGATCAGACGGTCGACGGTTCCCAGCGCGCCGGCGCCCTGGACACGGCTGGTGATCTGGCCGGCGACGATCTTGAGGATCAGGAAGACGACGACGAAGACGATGAGCAGGGCGGCGGTCACCGCCGCCCAGTCGGGATGCATCATGCCGCGCAGCACCGGGGCGCTGAAGCGCAGGCAGAGGATGGCGATGAGGGCGGCGATGACGAACGCCAGCATCCCCGTCAGTTCCTTGGTGGCCCCGCGCATGAAGGCGGTGAGGGCGCTGATGATCAGCAGCAGGCCGGCAAGGACGTCGAACAGGGTCAAGGGGTGGTCCATCTCTGCTGGCCGATGCGGTCGACGGCCTCGGCCAGGCGCGAGACGCCGGTGACGGGCAGGGTGTCGCCGGCGCCGTTCGGCGCCAGGGCGCGGCCGAAGCCCAGCTTGGCGGCTTCCTTCAGGCGCGATTCCATGCGGCCCACGGGCCTCACGTCGCCGGACAGGCTGATTTCGCCAAACACCACGCAATCCTGCGGCAGGGGTTCATCCAGTGCGGAGGAGGCCAAGGCCGCGGCCGCGGCCAGGTCGGCCGCCGGTTCGCTGATCCTCAGCCCCCCGGCGACGTTCAGATAGACGTCCCGGTTGCCAAAACCAAGGCCGCATCGTGACTCAAGCACGGCGAGCACCATGGCGAGGCGCCCACTGTCCCAGCCGACCACCGCCCGGCGCGGATTGCCGCCGGAGCTGGGCGCCACCAGGGCCTGGAATTCGACCAGCACCGGGCGGCTGCCCTCGATGCCGGCGAACACCGCCGCCCCGGCCGACCGCTCGGCGCCGTCATGCAGGAAAAGGGCGGAAGGGTTCTTGACCTCGGTCAGGCCGATGTCGCCCATCTCGAAGACGCCGATCTCGTCGGTCGCCCCGAAGCGGTTCTTGGCCCCGCGCAGCACCCGGAAGGGATAGCCCCGCTCGCCCTCGAAACTGAGCACCGCGTCGACCAGGTGCTCGACCACCCGCGGGCCGGCGATCTGGCCGTCCTTGGTGACGTGGCCGACGAGGATGACCGCCACGCCCTTCTTCTTGGCGAACCGCACCAGTTCCTGGGCGCAGGAGCGCACCTGGGTGACCGAGCCCGGCCCCGCCTCGTGGGCGTCCGACCACATGGTCTGGATGGAATCGATGACCACCAGGTCGAACGGCTCCTTCTTCAACCCCTCGAGGATGTCGCGCAGCGAGGTCTCGGCGGCCAGCTTGACCGGCGCCTGGGCCAGCCCCATCCGCCCGGCCCGGCCGCGGATCTGCTCGACCGCCTCTTCGCCGGAGATATAGGCGCATCGCGCGCCCCGTAAGGACGCCTGGGCCACGACTTGCAAGAGCAGGGTGGACTTGCCCACCCCCGGATCGCCGCCGACCAGGATGGCCGAGCCCGGCACGACGCCGCCGCCGCAGACCCGGTCGAACTCGTCGACGCCGGTGATGATGCGGGGCGGGGAGGGGGTGTCGCTCTCCAGCCCCTCGAAGTTGAGACCCCCGCGCCGCGCGCCCTTCGAGGGGCTGAGGGCGCCGGGCAGCTTGCTGGTCAGTTCCTCGACCAGGCTGTTCCAGGTCCCGCAGGCTGCGCACTGACCCGCCCACTTGGGCGAGACGCCGCCGCAGGACTGGCAGACATAGAGGGCGCCGTCGCGGGCCATGGCGTTTCCGATTCGGGATGCTGGAAGGATAGCGCGTCCTGCGCCTGGGGTCCGAACCTAACAGTTGTTCCCTTTTTGTTCAAGTTTGCTCGCTATTCCCCATTCGGCTCATCCCGGCGAACGCGGGACCCAGATTCAGCCTCGTTGTTGGATGGTTGGCCATCAAAACGAGTGCAAGGGTGGTGCGGCGTGGGGTCCTTCTGGGTCCCGGCATCTGTCGGGATGAGCGGGAGAGGGGGAAGCGCAACCCCTTATGGGTAAAGGCCCCGCGACGACCGGTCACGCTGGCCGATACGTTTTCTTAAGTGATCGGGGTATCAACTCCAGCCTGTGTTGGGGGTATCCAGAATGGACGGCCTGAACCCAGGCTCCGTGGACGCGGAGGCGCCCGCATCAAGCGGCTGCGCCTTTGACTCCGCGACTCTCGATTTCCTGTTTCCCTGCCGGTTCGAGGTCCGCGAGGACCTGACGATCCATGCCCCGGCCCCGCGCCTGCTGGTCCTGGCCCCGCGCATCGACGGGGCCGGGCTGACCGAGACCTTCATCGTCGAGGCGGCCGGTCCCATCACCGTCTTCGCCGACCTGGCGGCGCTTGACCGCAGCAGCGTCATCCTGCACTCGCGCGCCGACCCGGGCCTCAAGCTGCGCGGCGCCATCTCGATCCAGCCGGACGGACGTGCGGTGTTTCTCGCCGCCCAGGCCGCCTGCGAGGAGCAGATGGCCACGGGCCTGGACCCCGCCAACCTCTCGCCGCTCGATGGCGCGCCGGACATGACCGCCGCCCTCCAGCAACAGGCCGAAGAGACCCGCGAGGCCGGGACGGTGATCGCCTCCCTGGCCAGAGCCCGCGACGAGGCGGTCAACCGCCAGGAATTCTTCGACGCCATCGTCCAGATGCTGCCCGCCATCCTGATGGTCAAGGACGCCCGCGACGGCCGCTATGTGCTGGTCAACCGGGCCGCCGAGGAGATGCTGGGCGTCCAGGCCGAGGCCCTGCTGGGCCGCAACGTCCATGAGCTGTTCCCGCCCGAGGAAGCCAAGGCCTTCTCCGACGAGGACCAGGCCGTCATCGCCTCGGGCGAGATGACCGTGGTCGAGGAAGAGACCGTCACCACCTCAGCCCGGGGCAAGCGCATCTTCACGACCAAGAAGGTCGCCACCTTCGGCGAGGAGGGCGCCCGGCACATCGTCACCGTCGGCGAGGACGTCACCGAGCGCATCGAGATCCGCCAGGCCCTGCACACCGCCCTGGCCGCCGCCGAGGAGGCGGCCCTGTCCAAGAGCGTCTTCCTGGCCAACATGAGCCACGAGATCCGCACCCCCCTCAACGGCATCGTCGCCATCGCCGACATCCTGCAGCGCGAACCGCTCGACCCGCGCGTCCGCGACATGGTCGGCATCATCAGCGCCTCGGGCGAGACGCTCGAACGCCTGCTGTCCGACATCCTCGACCAGGCCCGCATCGAAAGCGGCCAGATCACCCTGGAGACCGCCGCCTTCCACCTCGGCGACATGGTCCGGGCGACGGCGGCGCTGGGCGAGCTGAAGGCCCGGGAGAAGGGCGTCGCCCTCAACATCGACCTCTCGCCCGAGGTCGACGTGGCGGTCGAGGGCGACATGGTGCGGGTGCGCCAGATCCTCACCAACCTGGTCAGCAACGCGGTCAAGTTCACCGAGGCCGGCCAGGTCAGCATCACCGGCTACCGCTGCGCCGAGGGCCGGGTGCGGTTCGAGGTGCGCGACACCGGCGAGGGCTTCGACGAGGCGACCCGCGACCGCATCTTCGGCCGCTTCCAGCAGGCCGACAACACCATCACCCGCAAGTACGGCGGCACCGGCCTGGGCCTGGCCATCTCGCGGGAACTGGCATCCCTGATGGGCGGCCACCTCGATTGCGAGGGCCGGCCGGGGCAGGGGGCCGTCTTCTGGTTCGAACTGCCGCTGCCTCAGGTCGAGGACATCCGCGTGCCGATGGAGCTGCAGGCCCAGGCCGCCGCCCCGCCGCAACTTCGAATCCTCGTGGCCGACGACCATCCGACCAACCGCCGGGTCATCGAGCTGATGCTGGCCGGCTCGGCAGACGTGTCCTGCGTCGAGAACGGCCAGGAGGCGCTGGACGCCCTGGCCGCCGACAGTTTCGACCTGGTGCTGATGGACATGCAGATGCCGGTCATGGACGGCCTGACCGCCATCCGCCACCAGCGGGCCCGCGAGGCCTCCGGCCTGGCCGCCAACGAGGGCCGGCTGCCGATCATCATGCTGACCGCCAACGCCCTGCCCGAGCACGTCTCGGCCAGCCTGGCGGCCGGCGCCGACCGCCACCTCGACAAGCCGATCACCGCGGCGACGCTGTTCGCCGCCCTGACCGACGTGTTCTCGGCCAGAGCGGCCTGAGGCTCAGGCCTCGCCGATCCATCGCCGGCGGGACCGTCGCCCGATCCGCACAAGGAACTCGTAGGCCGAGGCCTCGGCCGCCCTGGCGGCGTCGTCGAGGGTCAGGTTGGGGCCGATCAGCTCGACCATGTCGCCGGCCCTGGCGTCGGCGCCGGTGATGTCGACGGCGATAAGGTCCATGGAGACCCGGCCCAGCAGCCGGCGCCGGGCGCCGGCGAACCAGGCGCCGCCGGCCGGGGCGGAGGCGCGCAGATAGCCGTCGGCGTAGCCGGCGGTGACGATGGCGGCCTTCAGCGGCGTCTCGGCGACGAAGTCGGCGCCGTAGCCGACGCTGTCGCCCTGCGGCACGTCGCGGATCTGCAGAATCGGGGCTTCCAGGGTGGCGACGGCGGTGAGGCGCGGCTCGTGGCCGTCATGCGGGCCGCCGCCGTAGAGGCTGACGCCGGGGCGGACCTGGTCGAAGTGGTAGTCCGGACCCAGGAAGACGCCGCCGGAGCTGGCCAGGCTGGCGCGGGCCTGCGGAAACAGCCGGCGGACGGCGGTAAAACGCTGCAGCTGCTTGTCGTTCAGCGGATGGCCGGGCTGGGCGGCGCAGGCCAGGTGGCTGAGCAGCAGGTCGACCCGCAGACCGCCTGGCGCGGCGGCGAGGTCGGCGGCCTCGGCCAGCGTCAGGCCCAGGCGGTTCATGCCGGTGTCGACCTGCAGGGCGCAGGGACCGGCGCCCGCCCAGGCGGAGATCTGCTCGCCGCTGTTGAGCACCGGGATGAGTTTGGAGGCGGTCAGTCGTTCCGCCGCCCCGGCCGGGCAGCCGTCGAACACCAGGATCGTGGCCGCCCGATCCCCCAGCGCCCGGCGCAGGGCCTCTCCCTCGGCCAGACGGGCGACATAGAAGGTCCGGGCGCCCTCGGCCCACAGCCGCAGGGCCGTCTGATTGGCCCCCATGCCATAGCCGTCGGCCTTGACCACCGGGGCCGTCTCGGCCCCGCCGGCCATATCGCGCAGCAGGCGGTAGTTGGCCGCGATGGCGTCCAGGTCGATGGTCAGGCGGGCGGCGTCGGCGGGCATTGGCTGGGGCTTAGACGAGGCGGGCGGTTTACGCCACCTGCCCCCTAAGCAACCTGCGCCGCCAGCCCGCCCTGGCGGATCGGCAGGCTGAAGCTGACCGTGGTGCCTTCGCCCGGCGCCGAGTCGAGCTCCAGCGAGCCCTCGTGCAGCTCGACCAGGCTCTTGGTCAGGGCGAGGCCCAGGCCCGTGCCCTGCGTGGTCTTCGAATGCTGGCTCTCGACCTGTTCGAACGGCTGCGCCAGGCGGGCCAGGTCCTCTCTGGAGATGCCGATGCCGGTGTCGGTGACCGAGACCCGGATTCGTTCACCCAGCACGTCACGGCGCGGCTCGGCGCGGACGGTGACGCGGCCGCCGCGCGGGGTGAACTTGATGGCGTTGCTGAGCAGGTTGAGCAGGACCTGCTTGATGGCCCGGTAGTCGCCCTCGACCTCGGGCAGGTGCGGGAAGTCGACGCCCAGCTCCAGGCCGGCGGCCTCTGCCCGGTTGCGGACCAGGCGGACGGCGTCCTCGGTGACGTCCTCCAGGCTCATCGGCTCGAACTTGAGGTTCATCTTGCCGGCCTCGATCTTCGACATGTCGAGGATGTCGTTGATCAGGGCCAGCAGGTGCTGGCCGCTGTTGTGGATGTCGGTGGCGTATTCCTTGTAGCGGGCGTCGCCCATCGGCCCGTACATCTCCGCCACCATGATCTCGGAGAAGCCGTTGATGGCGTTCAGCGGCGTGCGCAGCTCGTGAGACATGTTGGCCAGGAACTCGCTCTTGGCCCGGTTGGCGCCCTCGGCCCGGACCTTCTCGGCCTCGTACTTGCGGGCCAGCTCGGCCAGCTGTTCCTGGCTGCGCTCAAGGCCGGCGACGGCGTTCTGCAGCTGCTCTTCGTTGAGGCGTCGGGCCTCCTCCTGCAGCTTCACCGCCGTGATGTCGGCGGCGGTCATCACCAGGCCGCCTTCGGCCGTGCGCCGCTCGCTGATCTGCACCCAGCGGCCGTCCATCAGCTCCGCTTCGCGCTCGCCCTTGTTCCCATGCGGCGAGGGGTGCTCCTGCTTGATGGCCAGCTGGGCGAAGCGGTTGACCTGGTCGCGGGCGGCGCCGGGCTTCAGGAGGCGCGGCTCGAGGTTGAAGGTCGAGCGGTAGTTGCGGTTGCAGAGCAGCAGCCGGCCGTTGCGGTCCCACAGCACGAAGGCTTCCGAGACGCTCTCGATGGCGTCGCGCAGGCGGTTCTCGGCGGCTTGTGCTCTTGCTTGGGCGATGCGCTCCTCGGTGACGTCGAGGGCGACGCCGATGATGCGGCTGTGCTCCTGGGCGGCCGGGCCGCCGGCTCCCTGGCCGCGGGCGTCGATCCACAGCGAGCGGCGACCCTCGCCGCCGGGCACCCGGAACGAGACATCGAAGGCGCCGTAGGCGGCCGCATGGGCCAGGGCCTGGCGCACCCGCTCGCGGTGATCGGGGGCGACGCGTTCCAGGACTTCCTGGCCGCTGGCGACACCGGCCCCGCCCCAGCCGAACATCACGCCGGTGACTTCCGACATGAACACCCGGTCGTTCTCCAGGTCCCATTCCCAGATGCCGCAGCGGGCGGCCTCGACGGCCAGGCGGAAGCGCTCCTCGCTGGCTACCATGGCCAGCTGCGCGGCCTGGGTGCGGCGACTCTGCATGAGCAGCAGCAGGGCCAGGGCGATGCCGACCGACAGCGGCACGAGCAGGGAGACGAGGCCGTCCATCCGCTCGGCGTCGACGGTCATGAGGCCGTCGACCTTGTCCGCGGCCACGGCCAGCAGGCCGCCGTCGCCGATCGGCCGCACGGCGACGTCGAGCGGCTTGCCGTCGGACAGCTGGCCGCGCAGCAGCACGTCGGTGCGCAGGTCCTTCACCTGCAGGCCGAAGCCGTCCTTCAGGGTCGGCGCCCCGGCGGCGCCGGGTCCGACGGCGGCGATCACGCGGCCGTCGAGGAAGGCCAGGGCCGAGATCCGTGTCAGGCCGGCGCCGGCCACCCTGGCCGGGTCGGAAGCGACGATCAGCCAGGCCTTGCCGCCCGGCGTCGCCTGGGCCCGGCCAACGTAGATGCGGTTTCGGTCGCCGGGGGCCGAGCCGGTCCAGGTTGTCCCGCCGGCCGCCTCGGCCGCGCGGGCGGCGCCCTTGAAGTCGGGGGTGGTCAGGGCGCCGGACGACGACAGCACGCTGTCGTCCTGCACCACCGCGACCGCTCCGGCCGTCGGGCCGGCGATGCGCAGGGCCAGTTCGCTGGCTTCGATGGGGGTGTCGGGGGCGCGGCGCAGCACCTCCGCGCCGGCGGCGAGGCCGGCCTGCTGGGTCGACAGGGCCCCTTCGGCGCGGCCGGCCAGCAGGGCGGCGATGGCGGCGGGGCCGACCTGGGCCGGGGTGCTGGTCCAGCCCTTGGCCAGCTTGATGACCCCGAAGGCGGTGTAGACGGCCAGCAGCAGCACCGCCGCCAGGATGGCGACGCGCATCAGGGGCTGGGAGCGGCCACGCGGCGAGGTCGCCGCGAAAGCGGGGTCCCCCGATCCTGCCCTTTGCCCGCGTGCCAAGCCCGAAATCCCCAAGCGCCGATTCACCCCAGAGGGGACATGGTAGGCGCCGGGAGTCCTCGCGTTAAGGCCTGATCAACGCCTTGAGTCAGTTCGCCGCGATTCGTGATTCCAAAGACTCACACCAAGGCCTTGGTCGCCAGTTCGAAGACGTTCTTCGACAGCCCTTCGACCGCCGCAATCCTTTGAAGTTGCTCGCGCATTTTGCCGCCCAGGTCCTCGCGGTAACGCCGCCAGCCGCCCAGCGCCTCGACGAACCTTGCGGCCGTCATCGGGTTGACCTTGTCGGTGGCGATGATCCAGTCGGCCAGGAAGCGGTAGCCGCTGCCGTCCGGGTCATGGAATCGGGCCGGATTGAAGCTGGCGAAGGCCCCGACCAGAGCCCGCAGGCGGTTGGGGTTCCTGGCGTCGAAGTCCAGGTGGGTGGTCAGGCCCATGACCCGGCCCAGCGCCATCTCCGACGGGTCGCGCGCCTGGGCGGCGAACCATTTGTCGATGACCAGCGGCTCGTGCTTCCAGCGGGCGTGGAAGGCCGACAGGGCGGTGTCGGAGGCCTCGCCGCCGAGCGCGATCAGGGCGGTCAGGCCGCCGATGGCGTCAGTCATGTTGTCGGCGGCGCCGTAGTGGGCCCGGGCCCGCTCGATGACGGCCTCGGAGGGCCTGGCGGTCAGCAGGTCGAGGGCGGCGTTGCGCAGGGCCCGGCGGCCGGCGGCCTCGGCGTCGGGCGAGAAGGCGCCGGCGTGGGCGAGGGCGTCGTGCAGGCGGATCAGCCGGTCGGCCAGGACCTCGGCCAGCCTGCCGCGCAGCGCGTCGCGGGCGCCATGGATGGCGGCCGGGTCGGCGGGCTGCATTTCCATGGCCAGGTCCTGCTCGCTGGGCAGCGAGAGCAGCAGGGCCTTGAAGGCGTCGTTGGCGGCCTGGTCGTCGAGCGCCCGGCCGAGGGCTTCGGCGAATTTCGTCTCGCCGGCCGGATCGGCCTTGCCGCCGGCCCGGGCCAGCATCAGCCGGCTGGCCAGGCGCTGGCCCGATTCCCAGCGGTTGAACTGGTCGCTGTCGGCGGCCAGCAGAACGTAGTCGTGGTCGGCCGGGGCGTCGGTCTCCAGCTTCACCGGGGCCGAGAAGCCGCGCAGGGCCGACAGCACCGGCGTCTTCCTGACGCCTTCGAGGGTGATGGTCGTTTCAGCGCCGTCGAGCACCAGGATCTGGGTCTCGGCCTGGACGCGGCCGTCCTCGTCGAGCAGGCCCAGCGCCACGGGCAGGGGCAGGGCGGTCTTGGTCGGCTGGCCGGGCGTCGGCGCCGTCGTCTGGCGCAGGGTCAACTCCAGCTTGCCGGTCGCGGCGTCGTACTTGCGGTTGATGGTGACCTTCGGCGTGCCGGCCTGTTCGTACCAGCCGAAGAAGGCGTCGAGGTTCCTGCCGGTGGCGTCGGCGAAGCACTGGATAAAGGCCTCGACCGTGGTCGCCTCGCCGTCGTGGCGCTCGAAATAGAGGTCCATGCCGGCCTTGAAGCCCTCGTCGCCGAGCAGGGCCTTGAGCATGCGGATGACCTCGCTGCCCTTCTCGTAGATGGTCGCGGTGTAGAAGTTGTCGATCTTCAGATAGCTTGACGGCCGCACCGGGTGGGCCAGCGGGCCGGCGTCTTCCGGGAACTGCCGGGCGCGCAGGGCCTTGACGTCCTTGATCCGCTGCACGGCGTGGCCGCGCATGTCGGCGCTGAACTCCTGGTCGCGGAAGACGGTCAGGCCTTCCTTCAGGCAGAGCTGGAACCAGTCGCGGCAGGTGATGCGGTCGCCGGTCCAGTTGTGGAAATACTCGTGGGCGACGACGCTCTCGATGCGCTCGTAGTCCATGTCGGTGGCGGTCGCCGCGTCGGCCAGCAGGAGCGAGGAGTTGAAGATGTTCAGCCCCTTGTTCTCCATGGCCCCGAAGTTGAAGTCGCGCACGGCGACGATCATGAAGAGGTCGAGGTCGTACTCTCTGCCAAAGACTTGCTCGTCCCACTTCATCGCCCGCTTGAGGCTGTCGAGGGCGTACTCGGCCCGCGCCGCCATGCCGGGATCGACGAACACCTTCAGGGCGACGTCGCGGCCGGTCATGGTGGTGAAGCTGTCCTCGAGCACGTCCAGCTCGCCGGCCACCATGGCGAACAGGTAGCAGGGCTTGGGGAAGGGGTCGTCCCAGACGGCGAAATGGCGCGCGCCAGAGGTCCCGCTGTCGATCAGGTTGCCGTTGGCCAGCAGGTGGTGGAAGCCGCTGTCGGCCTCCATGCGCACGGTGTAGCGCGCCAGCACGTCGGGCCGGTCGAGGAACCAGGTGATCCGCCGGAAGCCCTCGGCCTCGCACTGGGTGCAGAACCGGCCGCCCGACATGTAGAGGCCCATCAGCACGGTATTGCCCGATGGGTCGATCTCGACCTCGGTCTCCAGGGTGAAGGCTTCGGGCAGGCCGGTGAGGATCAGGGTTTCCGCCGTCTCATCGAAGGCGTGGTCCTGCCCGTCGACCTTGACGCTCAGGGTCTTCAGCCCCTCGCCGTCGAGCACCAGCGTATCGGCCTCGCCGTTGCGGCGCACGCTGAGGGTCGTCTTCACCCGCGTCGCCGCCGGCTGCAGGTCGAAGTCCAGATGGACCGTATCGATCAGGTGGCTCGGCGGGGTGTAGTCGGAGAGCCGGACGGGCTGGGGCGTTTCGGTGCGCATGGGAAGGATGTAGCGCGCGGTCTTGGCGGATGCGAGGGCGCCACGAAGATGTTAGTGTCGCGCTATGGCCGACCAAACCCCAGAAAAGCTTGGCGAGGACGAACTCGGGACGAAACCCGAGCCGTTTGACGCCGCGTTTGCGGTGTTCTCAGAGTGGAACTCGACCGAGGACGAAGAGGCTTACGGCTCGCTCTAGTCGCTAGGCGACCGCCGAGCCCTCGTCGTCGATCTCGTCGCCCGGCGAAGGCACCTCGGCGATGAAGCGCTCGATGGCGGCCGCCTGCTGCGCCAGGTCCAGGATGGCCGGCGGGGCGTCGTCCGGGGCCTCGGCGACCAGGGCCATCAGTTCCTTGGCGATGGCCTGGAAGCGCGGGGCGCTGGCGATCAGGCGGGCCTGGCGTTCGATGCGGTGCGGGTCGCGGTCGTATTCGGCGCCGGGCGTGCGCCAGCCGCCCCAGTCGTTGGGGTCGGTGACGACGATGGGGTAGGTGCCCGGATAGGGATGGTGGGCGCAGTCGGCCGGTTGCTGCCACTTGTTCTTGGCCCGCAGCAGCCGCCAGCGTTCGCCCTGTTCGTCGGCGTCGACGACCTGGTCCTCGGGCTTCAGTTCATGGGCGAAGAACTCGCGGCCGAGGCCGACGTCGTAGGTCACACGGACGGGCTCATCGAAGCCCTTGGCCCAGATGGCGACGATCTTCTCGATATTGGCCCAAGCCCCGACGGCCTCGACCCACACGCGCTGGTTCTTCTGGAAGACCGTTTTGGCCATGATCCCGCCGTCGCTTTGAACAGACCCGCCATAAAAACCTGAAATCGTTGACGCCAAGTCAATCTTCCCCCGCGCCGAAAGCCGCGTATCTTGCCCGGCGACAGACGGCGCGACGACGAGCGCCCGGGAGGATGAAGTGAATTTCGACTATTCGGACGACCAGAAGCTGCTCAAGGGCGAGGCGCGCAAGTTCCTCGAGGCCCGCTCACCGACCAGCGCGGTGCGGGTGGTGCTGAACGACGACGCCCTTTCCTTCGACAAGGCCCTGTGGGCCGGGGTGGCCGAACAGGGCTGGCTGGGCGCGGCCATCCCCGAGGAATTCGGCGGCCTGGGCCTGGGCCACATCGAGCTCTGCGCCCTCGCCGAGGAACTGGGCCGCTCGCTGGCCCCGATCCCGTTCGCCTCGACGGTCTACTTCGTGGCCGAGGCCATCCTGCTGGCCGGCAACGACGAGCAGAAGGCGGAGTTGCTGCCCAAGATCGCCGCCGGCGAGATCATCGGCTGCTACGCCACCTCGGAAGGGCCGGGCGTGACCAATGGCTCGTCGCTCGGCTGCACCGTCTCCGGCGGCAAGCTGAACGGCGTGAAGATCCCGGTGACCGACGGCGACATCGCCGACGTCGCCCTGGTGCTGGCCTCCGAAGGCGGCCGGCCGGGTCTGTTCCTGGTCGACCTCAACGACGCCTCGGTGACCCGCGAGACCCTGAAGTCGCTGGACCCGACCCGCTCGGTCGCCAAGCTGACCTTCAAGGACGCCCCGGTGAAGGCCGTCGGCGCCGCCGGCGAGGGGCAGGCGATCACCGAGCAGGTGTTCGACCGCGCCGCCGTCCTGCTGGCTTTCGAACAGGTCGGCGGGGCCGACCGCTGCCTGGAGATGGCCAAGGAATACGCCCTGGAGCGTTACGCCTTCGGCCGGGTGATCGGCAGCTATCAGGCCATCAAGCACAAGCTGGCCGACATGTACGTCAAGAACGAGGTCGCCCGCTCCAACGCCTACTACGGAGCCTGGGCGCTCAACACCAACGCCGCCGAACTGCCGGCGGCTGCCAGCGCCGCGCGCATCGCCGGCAGCGAGGCCTACTGGTTCGCCTCCAAGGAAAACATCCAGACGCACGGCGGCATGGGCTTCACCTGGGAAGTCGACTGCCACCTCTACTACCGCCGCTCGCGGCAGCTGGCCCTGGTGGCCGGCGGCCCGAAGGTCTGGAAAGAGCGGCTCGTCGGCCAGCTCGAACGTCGTAACGCGGCCTAAGAGAGGAAAAGATCATGGATTTCAACGACTCTCCCGAAGAAGCCGCCTACCGCGAAAAAGCCCGCGCCTGGTTGGAAGAGAACGCGGCCTCGCACAAGAACACCTCGTCGGCCAACGGCCGCCGGCCCAACAGCCCCGAGCACATGGCCCAGGCCAAGGCCTGGCAGACCAAGAAGGCCGAGGCCGGCTACGCCTGCATCACCTGGCCCAAGGAATGGGGCGGGGGTGGCGGCACGCCGATCCAGTCGGTCATCTTCGGCCAGGAAGAAGGCAAGGTCGGCGTCAACTACGGCTATTTCACCATCGGCCTCGGCATGTGCGTGCCGACCGTCATGGCCTTCGCCGACGCCGAGACCAAGACCCGCTTCGTCACCCCCGCCATGCGCGGCGAGGAGATCTGGTGCCAGCTGTTCAGTGAACCGGCC
>JAQGIK010000135.1 GCA_028291265.1 Caulobacter sp.
GGCTACATGGACATCAATGGCAACACCGGCCCGCGCGTGGATTTCGGTTTCGCGATCCAGCAACGTCTCGCCACGGTTGTCGCCGTAATCGACCCCAATACCGCCCTGGCTTTCCTCGCCAGCTCCGGGACCAATCCGGCCTTGGCCGCCACGGCGCGCGTCTGGTTTGATGGTCAACCCAGTGCTGGCCAGACCATCACCCTGAATGGCTCTGCAATCACCTTCGTCGCGTCAGGCGCGGCGGGAATGCAGGTCAACATCGGCGCCAGCCCGCAAGCGACTGCCTTTGCGGCGGCGGGCCTGATCAACGCCAACAGCGGCACCTTTGGCATGACTGCCTTCTGTCCGGTGGGGAACAGCGTCATCGAGCTGATCGCAACGACAACCGGAACGGCAGGCAACAGCTATGGCCTGACCAAGACGGCAAGCAATGTGCGGTTCACGGCGGGCGGGGCTACCGCGAACGTGTCTTTGATGAGTGGCGGCGCGGCTGGGGAAACAGTTGCGGCCGGGCTCTATCACGCCTCCACCAATTTCCAGGGCCGCAACAGCGCCCTGGGGGCCGGCGGTTTGGCCACCTACGCCAACCCGGGCGGAGCGAACTACTATTACCTGAGCAGCGTCTTGCGGGAGCGGGACTTCCCCGAAATCCGTCTCTACGGCGGCGGAGCGCTGTTGGGCCGGGCATTCGGCACGACGGCTGGTCGCACACGCGACACGACCGCGAGCCTGTGGGCGGCCCTGACCGGCGGTGGCACTGGAAACGCCAAGATCGCGTGCGCTCAACTGTTCGACGGCCGCGCCCTGAGTGATGCCGACGACTTGGCCAATTATCTGGCGCTCAAGACCGCAATCCAAGCCATCGGGCCGACGGTGAATTGATGACCCCCTCCAAACTCCTCACCGACCTCTTCACCGGCGCCGACGGCCGGACCTGGGCCATTGGGCGGGTCTACAGCCTGCCGATGCTGCTCTGCGGGCTGGCCCTGCCGTTCGTGGCGCTGCTGCGCGGCCAGGCCCTGGACCTGATGGCGGTGGGCGGCCTGTTTGGCGGGCTCGGCGGCGGGGTTTGGGCCCTGATCCGGGGCACCAGCGCCACCGAGCCGTCGGCCCTCATCAACGAAAAGGAGTAGACCCCCATGTGGACCTATCACCAGCGCAGCGGCCGGCTGCTGCGGGACGGCGCCCTCGTCGGCCAAGGCTACAGCGGCGACGGCCCGGCCCTCGCCGACGGCCGCGACAACCCGGCCATGGAGGCGGTCCGCGGCAAGGGGCCGATCCCCCGCGGCCGCTGGCGCATCGGCCCGCCCCGCGACAGCCGCCGGGTCGGGCCCCATGCCATGGACCTCGTCCCGGTCGGCCATGACGCCCATGGCCGCAGCGCCTTCATGATCCACGGCGACGACCGCGAGAACGACGCCTCGCGCGGCTGCATCATCCTGTCCCGCCCCCTGCGGCGACGGATCAGCGACAGCCGCGACAGCGACCTGGAGGTGGTCGAATGAGCGGCCTCATCGCCGTTGCGATCAGCCTGCTGCGCCGGTTCGCCGGGCCGCTGATCGCCGGCCTGGCCATGCTGCTGCTGATGCTCGTGGCAGGCGGCCTGGTCTGGAACGGCTGGCGCGACGCCGGGGCCCGAAGCCAGGCGCGCGAGGCGGCTCGACAGCGCGCCGACGCGGCGGTCGCCGAGGCCTCCGACCAGGCCTCCCGCGCCGCCCTCGAGGCGGTCGCGGCCCAGGGCGCGCGCGAAACGGACCGCCAGGTCCACGAACAGGAGACCCGCAATGACATCCTCTCCGCGCCGGACGCCGGCGCTTCTGCTGGCGCTGCCGGCGATGCTGGTCTTGCCGGCCTGTGCCGGCGTGCCGTCTACCGTGACCATCCCCGTTGCGCTGGACTGCGCCGCCCGGATCCCGCCGCAACTGCGCGGTGACGTGGCCCCGGCCGCCCCGCCCGCCGACAACAGCGTCGGCGAGTGGGTGGCCTTCGGCGACGCCCAGACCGGCCGGCTGGAGACGGCCAACGACCGCAAGGCGACCCTGCTGTGGATCCTCGAGGCCTGCGAGGCCGAAGAGCGCGCCGCCGCCGCCCGCCTCACCGCCCGCCCGCCCTGGTGGCGGCGTCTGGCCGGCGGGACAGGGCGATGAGCGGCGAGCGCCAGACGGTGGCCGGCGCCTACATGAAGATCGCCGCCCACGAGGAGCTCTGCGCCGAGCGCTATCGCGGCATCAACGAGAAGCTGTCCTGGGTGCTGCGCAGCCTGGTCGGCATGCTGCTGGCCCTGCTCGCGTGGGCGCTGGTGCAGCTGTATGCGCTGGAGCCGTTGCGGAGCGGGCGTCTCGAACTACCGATAACTGAGGCGCCACCGCACCAAGCCCGTTCCCAAGTCACGACTTCAAGCCAATCACGGTGAGAAAATTCTTTCGAGCTAACGGCCGCGCCAACACCAAAACGATTACTACCTTAAAGAGCGTAGTGGTAAATACATCTTAAGGAAGACTCGGCGCTACCCTTCGTGGTGTAGTGCCTGTGGCGCGATGTCGCGCCTTTTTGGGGCATCCCGCCCCCGGGAACCTACGATCATGCCGACGTACACAGGGACCTCCGGAAACGACTCCATCACCGGCTCGGCCGGCGATGACACCATCGATGGCCTGGCGGGCGCCGACACAATGACCGGCGGGACCGGCAACGATCTCTACATCGTCGACAATGTGTTCGACAGCGTCGTTGAGGGCGTCGGCGAAGGGACTGACACCGTCGAGGCCAGCGTCAACTACGTATTGGCCGCCAACGTTGAGAATCTCACCCTGACTGGTACGGCGGTCTCGGGGTCCGGGAACGCCCTGGAGAACGTCATCCACGGGAACGCCAGCGACAACATCCTGTTCGGCGACAACGACCGGGATTCGCTCTACGGCGAGGGCGGCAATGACACGCTCTACGGCGGCAGTGACAATGAGAACGATCTGCTGGATGGCGGGACGGGCGACGACATCATGTACGGCGGGCTCGGCAACGACGTTTATTATGTGGACAGTTTGAGTGATGCGGCCGTCGAAGCCGCCAGCGAAGGGTTCGACATCGTCCGGACCTACCTGGATTGGACCCTGGGCGCCAATCTGGAGGCGATCCAAATTCAGGGCTCGTCTAATCTGAACGCCACCGGCAACAGCGCCGCCAATCAACTCACCGGCAACAGTGGCGACAACACTCTGTCCGGTGCGGCGGGCGTAGACACCATCCATGGCGGCAGCGGCAATGACCTGATCATCGGCGGCCTGACGGGTGATCACCTCTATGGCGATGCGGGCTACGACACCTTCGCCTTCTTCGACGAGAGCGTGAACCTCGCCACCGTCGAGCAGGACCGGATCTACGATCTCGACATGGCGAACGGCGACCGCATCGATGTGTCGGCTATCGATGCGGACACCGGGACCGGCGGCGACCAAGCCTTCACGTTCGTGGGTTCGTTCACGAACGTGGCGGGCCAGGCGACCGCCACCTACGTCACCGGACCGGCACCCTACACCGACTTCAACTTCGATGTGGATGGCGATGGAACTAGCGACTATCGCATCCGTGTCGAGGGCAACCACACGGGCACGACTTCCGACATCCTGACCGGCGGCGAGCCGATCAGTGATGGTGGCTGGCTGCTTTGACCGGCGGCAGGGCTCTGCGCGAGCGGAGCCCTGCCGCCTCCTGTCGTCACCAAGACTTGGCTTGCCATTGCTAAGACCCCCGTAACGACCAACGACCTTGCGTCGCGGCTCCAAGCGGCCACCGGAAATTTGCATGGGTGCTCTGAAGGCCTAGTCAGAAGAGTGGCCCTTGGCTCGACGCCCAGGGCCTAGCGCGCTAGGGAGCGCAAGGCTGGGAGATTGAGAGCGTTGCCGCCGAAGAGAATATACATCCAGCTAGCCGCGTCAGCTTCCATCCTGGGCGGAAACGTAGTTCTCGCCTATGGCGTTTCTGCGGTCCTTTCCCGCCTTTTGGGTTTGGCGGGTTTCGGAATTTATTCTGTTGTCGTCGCCTTGGTCACTATGCTTACCGCCCCAGCGTTCTTTGGTCTGCCGACGCTAATCGGACGGGAGGTTGCATGGGCTTCGTCCAAAGGCGAGTTCGGCCTGGTCGCCGGGCTCATTCGGCGCTCTCACCAGTTCATTTTTTGTGTGGCGACAGCAATGATCGTCGGTGCGTTCGTCGCCCAAACGCTTGCGGGAAAATCAAGCGCGGCCCTGTACTGGGCGCTCCCACTAATCCTGATCATGTCACTTGCGGCGGCGCGTTCCGCGATGCTGCGCGGCATCGGAAAGGTGCTCGAAGGCCAATGGCCGGAGCAATTGTTACGGCCAGCCCTGCTAATCGGCCTTGCCTTAAGTTGGGTGGCTGTTGGCCGAGCGATTAGCCCGTCAGTCGCTGTCGCATTGACCGGCTTGGCGGCCTTGATTGCGTTGGCGGTGACGATGGTTCAATGGGCATTTGCCAAGCCCAAAGCACTGAGCGGCGTGACGCCGGTGTATCGAGATATGGCTTGGCTCAAAGCCGTTATCCCCTTCGCCCTCAGTACCGGCGTCCTAGTCATTTCCGCCCAAATCAGCTTGGTCATCCTCGGCGCAATCCGGGGAGCCGAGGAGGTTGCTATCTTCCGGGTGGCCAGTCAGACGGCCCAACTCTGCGCGCTAGGCTACACGGCAGCCATCATGAATATCAGCCCAAGGATCGCGGCGGCATATGCCGGTGGCGATCAGCCTGTCATGCAGCGGATCGCTCGACAGGGAGCGATGTTCGCGACCGCCTTTTGCGTGCCTGCAGCCATAGTGCTGCTCATTGGCGGAAAGCCGCTGCTAAGCCTGATGTTTGGCAGCACCTACGGTGTCGGCGCTGCAGCAATGGGCATCCTGGCCGTGGGCCAAGTCCTCAACAGCTCGTTTGGTTGCGGAGCGTCGCTGCTCAACATGACGGGCCATGAAAGAGACTGCACCATCGCATTGGGCGGAGGAATGGTACTCCAAATAGCGGGGTCGTTTGCCCTAGTTCCACTATGGGGCGCCACCGGAGCAGCCATCGCGGGCGTGCTTGGCGTTCTGGGATCGAATATCGTACTTCAAAGAATGGCCATTGCACGGACCGGAATTGACCCTGCGATTTGGTCCAGCCTCTTTCATCGCCCACAAGTTTAGGGTGCCGCTATTTTTTTCGAGAGGTCGTTGAATCGGCGACGGCCTGGATTCTCGACCCAATGATATGTCGCGCTGGCTACAGCTATCGTTAGACCAAGAAATCCAAGAGCCGCGAAGTCTCCGATCCACGCATTCGGCATGTTAATAACTACCGCATTGAATGGTCCTCGCACGGTCATCGCATCGAACCCGAAGACGGCTTCCAAAACGCTTGCTGCGCCGAATGCGATAAGCACAAGGACGTAGTGGACTAGGTAGATCGAATACGAAATCTCTCCGAGATAAGAGAGCGCACGCTGCTTTAGCGCTCTTGATAGCGGCCCCGATTGCGCAGCAAAAATCAGCACCATCGCCCCGAAGAGCAGGGGCGGAACGACGGGAATCTGCCAGTGCTTGAAAAGCACCGTAGAGGCGAGAAGTAGGGGTGCGAGCCATTCAAGCCAGCCGGGCAAGGACACGTTCCGAGCGCGTAACGCGCTGAAAAATTGGTAGACCAACGCGCCGAGAAAGAAGCCGTAGACACCCCTCACAAAGGCCGTGTGTCCTTCGGGTGGATACCAGTCGAGAGTGCTCATCCAAAGAGTAGTGAGGAAGCCAACCGCCGCAAAAACGGAAGCCACTAGAAGCGGTTTGCGGACAATCGAAGCTGCTGCGAAGAGTAGGCAAAGCGTCCATTCGATGCTGATGCTCCAGCTGGGAATATTCCAGGTGAAGTCTCGGAAAATGCCGAGCGCGTGGACAAGAAAAATATTGGCAGGGAGCGCCCAAAGATCGGTGTCACCGGTGAAGGCCGGGCGGCCCATCGAACCGCCGATCACCAAGCTGACTGTCCATCGCGCCAGTTCGAGGAACAGGACGGCGGCCAGCGTCACGAGATGAAGGGGGTAGAGGCGACCAACCCGGCGAATTAAGAACTGCCACCGAGAAGCAGGTGACTTCAGCCCCTCTCCGTACGCGTGGGTCAGGACAAATCCGCTGAGCACAAAAAAGAAATCGACTGCGATGTCGCCAGTTCTCACCCAGAGCCAGTCGTAGGCATGTGAGACCGCCCGAAAATGGTAGAGCACGACCCAAAGCGCACAGAGGCCGCGCCAACTGTCGAGCGCCTCGAATCTCAGAGCGGGTCGATCCGTAGTCATCACAACGGTCATACTGATCACCGTTCGGTGCGAACAGGCTTTATGTCAGAGGTGCTAGCGGCGCGGTCGCGTCGCTCGCCATCCAGGGGCTCAACGTCGGCCTGGCGTTTGCCGGCTCCGTGGTGCTGGCCCATGTGCTGGCGCCGGCCCGGCTGGGGGTCTACGCCTTCGTGCTGTCCTTCGCGACCGTGCTGACTGTTCCCGCCATGTTCGGCGCGCCGACCCTTGCGCTTCGGGAGGTGGCGGCGGCCAAGGCGCGCGGCGACTATGGCTTGATGAAGGGGCTGCTGACGCGGCTCCACCAGTTCGTCGCCCTGTCCAGCCTGGCCATCGCCGCCATCGCGGCGGTCTTCGCCCTGTTGACGCCCTGGGGCCGGAGCGACCCGGCGACCGTGCTCTGGGGCGTCGCCCTCATTCCGCTGATTCCGCTGTCGGCCCTGCGCGGCGGGGTGCTGCGCGGGTGGGGGGCGGTGGCGCAGGGGCAGTGGCCGGATCTGGTGCTGAAGCCGGCGGTGTTCCTGGCCGGGCTGGGCGCGGTGTTCCTGGCCCGGCGCCCGCTGGGGCCGGACGAGGCCATGGCGATGACGGCGCTGTCGAGCCTGGCGGCGCTGGCGGTCGGCTGGTGGCTGTACCGGCGCCTGCGGCCCGCGCAGCTGGTCCTGGCGACGCCGGTCTATCGCAGCCGCGCCTGGCTGGCGGCGCTGGTTCCCATGGGGGTGACGGGCGGGGCGCTGTTGATCAACGGCCAGATCGGGGTGTTGTTGGCCGGCCTGGACGGGGCCGAGACGGCCGGGCTGTACCGGCCGGCCATCCAGACCTCGCTGATCGCGGGCCTCGGCTATACCGCCGTCATCGCCGCCCTGGCGCCGCGCTTCGCCGCCGCCCATGCGAAAGGCGACCGCGAGGGCCTGGCGAGGACGGCGGCGGCCGGGGCGGCGCTGGCGGTCGTGACCTGCCTGCCGTTCGTGGCGCTGTTCGCGGTCGCCGGCGGGCCGCTGATGAGGTTGGTGTTCGGGGCTCCCTACGCCGTCGCCGGGCCGGCGCTGGCGGTGATGACCCTGGCCCAGCTGTGCAACGCGACGTTCGGCGCCGCCTCCTCGGCGCTGATCATGGCCGGGCACGAGCGGCGGGCGGCGGTGGCCTTCGTGGCGGCGCTGGCGGTCCATGCCGGGCTGGGGGTGGTGCTGATCCCGCGGTTCGGGGTCGACGGGGCGGCCTGGGCCTATCTGGGGCAGATGGCGGTGATGAACCTGGTGCTGTGGTGGCAGGCGCGGACGCTGCTGGGCCTCGACACCGGCGTCTGGGCGGCGTGGCGGTTGCTCCGCCGCTGATCTATGGTTTCCAGATGGAGCCCGGCCCCGATCTGACAGCGTTCGTCGCGCGCGTGTTCGCCTGTTCGCCGGCGACGGCGGAGGCGGTCGCGCGGCGGGCGGCTAGCCGCGTCTATGCGGCCCGCGCGGTGGTGCTGCGCCAGGGCGACGGCTGCAGCGACACCTGGCTGGTCATGGCCGGCCGGGCCCAGGCGCTGGTCTATGGCGTCGACGGCCAGCTGGCCATGGTCCAGGAGTATGAGGACGGCGACCTGTTCGGGGCGATCACCGCGCTGGACAGCGGGCCGCAGGCGGCCGACGTGGTCGCCGTCGACACCCTGCGCGCCGCCCTGTTCCTGAGCGCCGACTTCCTGGAGCTGATCGAGGCGCACAGCGCCGTCGGGCTGGCGGTGTCGCGGCTGCTGCTGCGCCAGCTGCGCAGCGCCACCGGGCGGATGGTCGAGCGGATGACGCTGACGGCGGCCGGGCGGACGCGGGCCGAACTGCTGAGGATGGCCGTGGACGAGGGCGGCCGGCGGGTGATCCGGCCGGCCCCGGTGTGGTCCGCGGTCGCCGTGCGCATCCACACGACGCGCGAGACGGTGTCGCGCGAGGTCAGCAAGATGGAAAGGCGCGGCCACATCCGCCGCGAGGACGGGGCCATCGTGCTGGTCGCGCCGCGCCGCATCGAGGAAGGCGTGGTCTAGAGATTCAGGCTGTAGACGCCGGGGTCGATGTCGTCGCCCGGCTGGTCTGCGTCCCTCGGCGGCAGCTCGCCGACCGGCTCGCAGGGGACGCTTTCGCCCTCGGGGCCGGCAGCCAGCAGGCTGGCGAACACCGCATCGACCAGCGCCGCGCCGGGCGGCACGGAGGCCAGCAGCCGGGCGGCCGTCTCGACCGGCCGGCCCATGAGCAGGCCCAAAACCTCGCGGGCCACCCCGGCCGCCCCGGCCATGCGGCCGGCGCCCAGGATCGGCGAGGCGATGCGGGCGGCGGCAAGCGCCTGTTCGCAGGTGGGGTAGGCCAGCAGCAGCGCCTGGCCGGTCCACACCGGGTCCCGGTCGCCGGCTCCGAGGACGGCCAGAAGGGCCGGCACGACGGTGTCAGCCCGACCCGCCTCCGGCGCCAGCACCAGCACGGCGGTGATCACCGCCCCCTCCGGGGCGTCCAGGGCCGCGCCCGCCGGCAGGGCCCGGCTGCGCGGCGCGGCCAGGGTCAGCGCCCGGCGACCGGCGGCCGTCCAGACCTCGCGGGCCCATGACGTGAGGGAGGGGGAGCCGTCGGCCTCGTCCGGAAGGGTCAGTTGGATGGCCTCGCCGGCCAGCAGCCTGGCCTGCATCGCCGCCCGCCCCATGGCCGCCCGGCCGGCCAGTTTCAGGCTCAGCGGGTCGGGCCGCTCGCCGAGGCCGGCGACGACGGCGACGGTCTCCGCCCGGCCGAGCACCGCGTCGAACCGCATCCCCCAACCGTCGCCGGATTCGGGGCCGAAGGCCTCGACACTGGCCGCCCGGAAGGCCGCCCGCGCGCCCGGCAGCACCAGATGCAGCTCCGCCCCGCGCGCCAGCAACGCCTCGGCGATGACGATGTCGGCCCCCGCCGCCAGGGCCCCGTAGCCGAAGCCGACGTTCTCCCGTTCGAGGATCTCCGCCACCCGCGCCGCCAAACCGGAGTCGTGCGGATCGACCCCCAGATGGCCGGCGAAATGCAAGGCGCGCGGCGGCCGGAACGGCTCCAGCCAGTCGGCCGGCGACCCTTGCGCCTCGAGGATCAGGGCGAACTGGCGCAGGGTCGAGGCGTGGTCCTCCCAGGCGCGCGGGGCCAGTTCGACCGCCCCCTGCAGGGTCAGCCAGGCCTCGTGGGTGCGGCCGAGCAGCAGTTCGGCCTCGGCCCGGGTGGCCTCGCGCCAGTAAGGCGTGTCGGGTTCGGCGTCGCCCTGGTCCAGCCGGGCCAGCACCTTCTCGGCCAGCGCCGCCGCCCGCGCCGGCTCGCCGGCCAGCAGCGACAGGCTGGCGGCGTTGATCAGCGGATAGGTCGCCCAGTTCATCGCCCCGGCCGCCCCATAGGCCTCCGCCGACCGCCCATAAAGAGCCCGCCGTTCCTCGCCCTCCGCCCGCCGCCCCTGGTCCTTCAGCAGCCGGCCCTTGAGCGACAGCACGGCGGCGTCGTCGGTGACGGCGTCCAGGCCGGCGTCCCGGAACAGCCGCAGGGCATGGTCCAGGGCGCCGGCGCGGGCGTGGGCGATGATGGGGAGGAGGGAGGGGGTCACGCGAACAGTCTACGGAATGCTCGAGCCGCCGCTATCGGGAACATTGGGATCGAAGATGGTCGGCATGTGCTTGCGAGATTCGGGATCGATCAGATCGATGTGGAAATCGAACCCGCGGCCGACATCGCCCTCGGGTCTTGAATGGATCGACCAGTAGACGACGCGGCACCCGTCCGGCGCTCCGGCGCTGGTCGCCGGGTGCGCCATACCGAGCGAATCGACAAAATGCAGGCCGCTGTCCTCGCCGGTCTTTTGCACCTTGGGCGACACCCCTTTGCTGCCGGCTGTGAACTGCCACTCGAACTGGCTGTCCAGCTGCAGCACCAGGATACGGGGATGGTTGGGCCGGGCGCCGCTGGTCGCCAGATTGCCAACTTCGATATCCCAGGGCGTGGGCGGGACCATGGGATCGGGGGTCGCGACATTGATGATCTTCGCGACATACTTCTCGACGTCTTCCTGGGTCGGCGCCAGGGCGGGCTTGGTCACCCGAAAGCGCGGGTGTTTCCGGCCGCCAAAGTCCCAGACCATGGTCAGAATCCGGTGCTGGATCCAGCTGCCGACGGGGAGGTCGTTGCCCTCCTCGATGACGATGTCGGTGTCGGTGTTTTCCTCGCAGCTCATTTCCTGGCGCCTTTCTTCAGCTTGATCGACAGGGCCGACAGGGCCCTGTCCGTATAGGCCGCCTGGCTCTGCCAGCGACTGTTGGTGGGATCCATGACCGCCAGGGCCCGGTAGGTGGCCTGGGAAACCTTCAGGTGTTCGATGGCCGCCGCCACGTCGCCCTGTCGATAGGCGACCAGCGACAAGCCGCGCTGGCAGGCGCCCCAATTGTCCTGCAAGTCGGCATTCTGAGGATCGGCCGCCAGAAGGCGTTTGAGAATGGCTGCTTGCGACTGGCGGCTGGCCCGGGCGGCGGCGTAGTCGCCGCGCTCGTTCTGTACATCGGCGAGCCACGCCCAGCGGGTTGTTACGTCCAGGGCCAGGGATGCGTCGTCGGACTGGCGGGCGAACGCGGCGACCATCCGGTTCATGGCCGCACGACAGGACGCCAAGGCTCGGTCGAGTGCCTTCTCCTGCTCCAACTCGAGGGTGCACAGGTTGCCGTCCGCATAGCCGAGTTCCCGCAGGGAGCGGACTTCATCTGGCCGGACGGCCAGCAGTCTTTCGGACAGCGTTCTATATTCCAGCCAGGCCGTCCTGGCGGCGGCGGTGTTGGCGCGGCGATAGTCGATATAGCCGCGCCAGTAGGCGCTCTGGCCGTGAGCGAACAGACGATCGGGGTCGGCCGGCGACTTGGCCAGCAAGGCGCCAGTGACCCGGTAGGCTTCGTCGAACTGCGCCTTGGCCGTCTCGAGCCGGTCCTGAACCGCCTCATCCTCACCCATGGCATGCAGCAGCCGGGCCCGGCGCTCCAGCGCCGTCACCGGCAGGGCGTCCAGGTCCTGAGCCTCGTAATAGTCCAGGGCACGGCGATTGACGGCCCCCATCACCGGAAGGCGTCCGACGGCTCTCAGCTGCTGGCGCAGGTCGGTCAGCATGAACTCCACCAACCCCTCCGCCTCGGCCCTCTGCCGTTCAGCCTCGGCCCGCGCCTGCAGGGCGAAAGCCGTCATCGTGCCCATGGCTAGCATTCCTGCCACCGCCGCCGCCGTGACCGCCATCACGCCGCGCAGCCGTCGCTGGGCGTCGCGCTGGACCAGTTCGTCGACGCCGACGCCGGCGATGCCGGCCACCAGCTTCAACAGCGCCAGCCGCTCGCCGTCGGCCGCCTTGCGGAAATCGGCCGCCAGCGGCTCGACGCCGCCCTCGGCCAGGGCCGGCGGAAAGGCCTCCGCCGGTTCGCCGCGGATCAGCGCCGCCAGGATCGGCCGATCCGGGCGCAGTTCACGGAACAGTTCGATCTCGCGCCCGACCCAGGGCGAGGCGGCGGCGTCGGGCGAGCAGACCACGATCAGGCAGTCGGACACCGCCAGCGCCGCCCGCACCTGCTCGCTCAGGTCCCGGGCGGCGGGCAGCTCCTCGCGGTCCTTGAAGATCGGCGCCAGCCGGCGGCCCGTCCCCAGGCGCCGGGGCAGGACATAGGCTTCCAGCCGTCGGTGCAGGCGCCCGGCGAAGGCGTCGTCCCGATGGCTGTAGCTGATGAAGGCGCGATAACCCGCGCGCCCATTCCCCATGTCCTGGGCCCCCGTATCCTCGGCCAACACGCCGGCCCCCAACCGTTGTCCGGCAAAGCTGACAGAGCCACCCATGGGGCGCAACGTACGATTGGTTGAGCCACGCTCAGAACCCGTGGAACACCGCGAACCCGTCCACCGGTTCCCGATCCGCCACCAGGGTGTTGACCGCCGCCGTCTCGTCCGGCCAGCCGAGGGACAGTCCGCAGACGACGTATTGCTCGTCCGGCACGCCCAGCACCCGCTTGGTCACCGTCCAGTAGTTGTTCCAGGCCCCCTGGGCGCAGGTCCCCAGGCCGCGGGCGGCGGCGGCCAGCATCAGGGTCTGGATGAACATGCCGATGTCCAGGAAGCTCATGGCGTCGAGGTCGTTGTCGATGGTGAAGATCAGCCCGACCGGGGCGTCGAAGAACTGATAGTTGCGGCCCCACTGGCGCCAGTTCGCCGCCTGGTCGCCCTTGGGAATCTCCAGCAGGCCGTACATCGCCTTGCCCAGCGTCCGCATGCGGCCAAGGTAGGGGTCGCGCCGCGCCCCGCCCCGGCGGGGGAACTCCGCGCCGCTGTCGGCGGGGTTGGTCTCGCGGTGCGCCAGAACCTCCTGCTCCAGAAGGGCGCGCACCGCGCCGGAGACGACGTGGACCTTCCAGGGCTGGATGTTGGTGCCGGAGGGCGCCAGCCGGGCCTCCTCCAGCAGTTCCCGGACCAGCGCCTCGGGGACCGGATCGGGCCGGAAGGCGCGGATGGAGCGGCGGGCGCGCAGGGCGTCGTTCAGCAGCAAGGGGGTCGCTCCGGTGGAAACGGCGCGACCATGCCAACTCGCGGGGCCCGGGACCAGATGGACGTGGCGTTAGTCGGTCAGGTCTTGGCCTTCGGTTTCGCTTTGGCCTGCTCTTCGCGCAGGCCCCCGGCCGAGGCCTCGATGAAGCTGACCTTGACCCCGGCCTTGACCTTGCCGGCCAGTTCTTCGGCGTCCCAGTTGGTCAGGCGGATGCAGCCATGGCTGAACTTCTTGCCGATCTCCTTGGGCTCGTCGGCCCCGTGGATGCCGAAGGTCTCCTCGCTGAGCCCGATCCAGACGCTGCCGACCGGGTTGTTGGGGCCGGCCGGCAGGGTCAGCTTTCCCTTCACGCCGGGCTGGCTGTAGGTCAGCCGCTTGGGATCGAAGGTGTAGGTCGGATCCTGCGCCACGCCGGTGACCTTGAGCAGGCCCGTCGGGGCCGGCCGCTCGTCGCTGCCGATCGTCGACGGATAGAAGGCCAGCAGCTTGCCGCTGGCGTCGAAGGCCCGCAGCGCCTTGTCGGCCTTGTCGACCTCGATCAGCGCCACATCGCCGGGCAGGGCGTCGTCGCCGACCTGGGCCACCACGATCTTCGTGCCCGCCCTGGCGAAGTCGGCGCCGGGGTTGAGCTGGTCGAGCAGCTCCTGGGTCATGTGGAACTTCTCGGCCAGCGCCTCCTTGGCGCTTTCGAAGCCCATCGACGGCAGTTTGGCCTGGGCGGTCATGTCGTGGCCGAGGGTGACGAACGGGCCCTTGGCGTCGTCGTCGGTGACGACATAGTCGACCAGCACCGGCCGCGCGTCCGCTGCGGTCAGCCTGGCGAACACCTGCTCGTCCATCTCCCCGTCGACGGGCAGGGCGTTTGCCTCCTCATAGGCAGCCACCGCCTGGCGCAGGTTCTCGCCGGCCGTGCCGTCGATGACGCCGGGCGAGAAGCGGGCTCGGTCGAGCAGGATCTGGGCCCGCAGGACGGCCGGCGCGCGGGCGTCGTCGGTCGGCGGAGCGGCGTAGGGCGCCTGGTTGACCGCGCCGGGCGACAGGCCGCCGGCCAGGGTCGGTGACTGTATTGGCGTGGCCTCCTGCGGCGGGATGGCCGGGCCCTCCGCCTTGGGTTGCGGAGCGGGGCCGCACGCGGCCAGAAGGAGCGTGACGGACGTCACGGCGAACAGGGGTCGAGCAATCATACCCCTGTAAGCCATGAGGGGTTCCGCAGGTTCCGGTTCGGCAGACGATGCGCCGCAAGGCGTGGCTCCGATTGGCCAACGACATACCGCAAATGGGGATGGCGCACCGCCGCCCGCCTGTCGGACGCTGTTCTCCAAAGTCCGGGGGGACCTCCGCCCACCGATCGTAATCATCCCGGCCCGGCGGTTCGCGCCCGGCCGCCCGTCCAGTTGCAAGATCAGGAAACCGCACCATGGCTGACATCACCGGCACCTCGAGCGACGAAACCATCCCCGGCACCGCCGGCGACGACAACATCCAGGCCCTGGGCGGCAATGACGTCGTCAACGCCGGCGCAGGCCGCGACTACGTCAACGGCGGCGACGGCGACGACACGCTGAACGGCGAGGCCGACGATGACACGCTGGAAGGCGGAGCCGGCAACGACACCCTGAACGGCGGGACCCAGTCGGCCTTCGGCGCCGACCAGGCCGCCTACTACGGCGCGGCCTCGGCGGTGACGGTCGACCTCAACATCCAGGGCGTGCAGCAGAACACCCTCGGCGCCGGCCTGGACACCCTGATCGGCATCGAAGGGGTGGCGGGCTCGATCTACAACGACACCCTGATCGGCGACGGCCAGAACAACTATTTCTACGGCAACAGCGGCAATGACGTGCTGACCGGCAACGGCGGCAACGACACGCTTGAAGGCGCCGAGGGCGACGACACCATGGATGGCGGCGCCGGAACCGGCGACAACGTCGGCTACTACAACGCCCTCCAAGGCGTGACGGTGAACCTGAACCTGCAGGGCCAGGCCCAGAATACCGGCCAGGGCAACGACACCATCACCAACGTCGAGAACATCTTCGGCTCGCACAATTTCGGCGATACCCTGACCGGCGACGGCCAGAACAATTTCATCGGCGGCGACGGCGGCGCCGACCTGATCTCCGGCGGCCTGGGCGTCGACAACCTGCAGGGCCAGGACGGCGACGACATCCTGCAGGGCCAGGACGGCGACGACTTCCTGGTCGGCGGGGCCGGCGCCGACACCGTCAACGGCGGCGCCAACACCGACACCGCCGCCTACGCCGACGCCGCGGCCGGCGTCACCGTCAGCCTGATGCTGCAGAACCAGGCCCAGGACACCCTCGGCGCGGGCCTGGACACCCTGATCAGCATCGAGCGCCTGAACGGCTCTCACTTCAACGACACGCTGACCGGCGACGGCGCCAGCAACAACCTGGCCGGCGATAGCGGCGACGACGTGCTGAACGGCGGCGGCGGCACGGACAATCTCGACGCCGGCGACGGCAATGACACGTTGAACGGCGACGACGGGGACGACCAGCTGGCCGGCAATGCCGGCAACGATACGCTGAACGGCGGCACCGGCATCGACCGGGCCCGCTACTACGACGCGGTCAGCGGCGTGACAGTGAGCCTGGCCCTGCAGGGCCAGGCCCAGGTCACCGGCGGGGCCGGGACCGACATCCTCAACTCGATCGAGAACCTGGACGGCGGGGCCTTCGGCGACACCCTGACCGGCGACGCCGGCGCCAACAACATCAACGGTCAGGACGGCAACGACACCATCAACTTCGGCGACGGGTCCGACAACGGCTCGGGCGGCAACGGCAACGACACCCTCAACGGCGGCGACGCCAACGACTTCATTTCCGGCGGCCTCGGCGACGACACCGTCGACGGCGGCAATGGCACGGGCGATATGGCCCAGTACTACGACGCCACCGCCGCGGTGACGGTCAGCCTGGCGCTGCAGAATACCTCCCAGAACACCGGCGGGGCCGGGTTCGACATCCTGCGCAACTTCGAGCAGCTGAGCGGTTCGAACTTCAACGACACCCTGACCGGCGACGCGACCGCCAACTTCCTCTCCGGCGAACTGGGCGACGACATCCTGGTCGGCCAGGACGGCAACGACAGCCTGCAGGGCGGCCTGGGCAACGATACCCTGAGCGGCGGCAACGGAACCGACAGCGCCAACTACGGCAACGCCACGGCCGGCGTCACGGTCACTCTGCTGAGCCAGGGTGTGGCCCAGAACACCGTAAACGCCGGCAACGACACCCTGACCGGCATCGAGAACCTCAACGGTTCGAACTTCGCCGACACCCTGACCGGCGACAATCTGGTCAACTTCCTCGGCGGCGGCCTCGGCAACGACACCCTGTTCGGCAACGGCGCCAACGACACCCTGCAGGGCGCGGCCGGCGACGACACCCTCAACGGCGGCGACGGCTTCGACGGAGCCAGCTACAACGAGACCACGGCCAGCGTCACCGTCGACCTGCGCATCCAGGGCGTCAGCCAGAACACCGGCGCCGGCGGCATCGACACCCTGATCAGCATCGAGAACCTGATCGGCGGCAGCGGCAACGACAGCTTCACCGGCGACGACACCTCCAACTTCTTCACCGGCAACGCCGGCGACGACACCCTGATCGGCTACGGCGGCAACGACAACTTCACCGCCGGCCTCGGCAACGACGTCATGAACGGCGGCGACGGCTTCGACACCGCCAACTACGGCGACGCCACCGTCGCCGTCACGGTCGACCTGCGCGTCCAGGGCGCGGCCCAGAACACCGGCTGGGGCAACGACACCCTGATCGCCATGGAGAACGTCAACGGCGGGTCGGGCAACGACACCCTGATCGGCGACGACACCGGCAACTTCAATTTCGGAGGAACCGGCAACGACACCATGTACGGCAACGGCGGCGACGATCAGCTGACCGGCGGCTTCGGAAATGACATCATCGACGGCGGGCTCGGCAACGACGTCGTCACCTACGGCGACGCCACCGTCGGCGTGACCGTCAGCCTGGCGCTGCAAGGCCAGTCCCAGAACACCAACTGGGGCTCCGACACCCTGACCGGGTTCGAATTCCTGTCGGGCTCGAACCTCAACGACACCCTCGGCGGCGACGGCTACACCAACGCCATCTACGGCCAGAACGGCAACGACACCATCAACGCCGGCGCCGGCGACGACTATGCCATCGGCGGCCTCGGCGACGACGTGGTCAACGGCGAGGACGGCAACGACCGCCTCTACGGCAGCGTCGGCAACGACACCTACAACGGCGGCGAAGGCTTCGACACCGTCGACTTCGAGGTCGCCGGGACCGACGCCCAGGTCGGCGCCACCGTCGATCTGGAGATCGTCGGGGCCCAGAACACCGGCCACGGCATGGACATCCTGACCGGCATCGAGCACCTGGCCGGCACCATCTACAACGACACCCTGAGCGGCAACGCCGGGGCCAACCATCTGGCCGGCCAGGGTGGCAACGACGTCCTCGACGGCCGCGGCGGCGACGACCTGCTGGATGTGACGGACGGCGACCACAGTCTGATCGGCGGCGACGGCAGCGACACGGTGCGGTTCGATGACGCCCTGATCGGCGTCACCGTTTCCCTGGCGCTGGGCGACACGGCCCAGGAAACCGGCATCGGCGAGATGGTCTTCGACGAGATCGAAAACCTCGTCGGCGGCGACTTCGACGATACCCTGACCGGCGACGATGCGGCCAACATCCTGGCCGGCGCCATGGGCGACGATACCCTCGACGGCGGGGCCGGGAACGACAAGCTTTGGGGTGACGGCGCCATCGGCGTCGACGAAGGCGAGTTCGGCGACTCCGGCCCGATCGTCCGGTCGGCCGACGTTCTGGCCGACTATGGCGAGGAAGGCTTCAACGGCGACGATATCCTGAGCGGCGGCGCCGGCAACGACGAACTGGTCGGCGGCAGCGGTAACGACGCCCTGACCGGCGGGGCCGACGACGACACCCTCGACGGCGGGGCCGGCAGCGACACCGCCTTCTTCAGCGGCGTCCGTTCGGCCTACAGCCTGACCCAGGTCAATTCGACGACCTGGACGCTCAGCGGTCCGGAGGGGACCGACACCCTGATCGGCATGGAGTTCGTCCAGTTCTCCGACGTCAAGGTCGGGCTGGTCTACAACGTCATCAACGGCACGGGCGCCTCCGATACCCTCGGCGGAACCGGCGGGGCCGACCAGATCAACGGCCTGGACGGCGACGACACCCTGCTTGGGGCCGGCGGCGACGACGAGCTGAACGGCGGCAATGGCCACGACTTCCTGCGCGGCGACCTCGGCAATGACGCCCTGCACGGCGGCGAGGGCGACGACTACCTCCGCGGCAGCGACGGCGACGACGTCATGGACGGCGGCAACGGCCTCGACCGCGCCGCCTTCTTCCTGGCCGGATCCGACGCCCAGGTCGGCGCCACCGTCGATCTCAACATCCAGGGCGTCGCCCAGGATACCGGCCACGGCATGGACACCCTGATCGGCATCGAGCATGCCTCGGGCACCCACCTCAGCGACACGATCATCGGCAACGCCGGCGACAACTGGCTCTGGGGCAGCTCGAACGGCGCCGGCGTCAACGGCAACGACATCATCGAGGGCCGGGACGGCAACGACCTGATCGTCGTCGGCTCCGGCGACCATCAGCTGGACGGCGGCAATGGTATCGACACGGTTTCCTTCGGGGGCACCCCGGATGACTTCGCCACCGGCCTGACCATCGATCTCGGCCTGCAGGGCGGATCCCAGAACACCGGCCAGGGGAACATGGTCCTCGACGGGTTCGAGAATGTCTCCGGCACGTTCAAGAACGACACCATCACCGGCGACGGCGCCAACAACCTGCTGGCCGGCCACCTGGGCGATGACCACCTGCTGGGCGCGGGCGGCAATGACGTCCTGCTGGGCGACGGCCTGTACGACATCGACAGCCACGGGGTCGGCACCTCCGGCGCCATCCACCGCACCGACGACGCCTCGCTCAACGACCCGCTCGACAAGGGCAACGACACGCTGGAAGGCGGGGCCGGCAACGACACCCTGATCGGCGGCGGCGGTGACGACCTCCTCATCGGCGGCGCGGGGGCGGATAACCTGCAAGGCGGGGCCGGGTTCGATATCATCAGCTACGCCGACGCGACCATCGATGTGGCCGTCAACCTCGCCCAGACCACGGTTAATGACGGCACCGGCGTCGACACCTACTCCGGCATCGAAGGGGTCATCGGGTCGGCCTTCGACGACTTCCTGCAAGGCAACGCCAGCGCCAACAGCCTCGACGGCGGCGAGGGCGATGACGTCCTGCGCGCACAGGGCGGCGACGACGTTGTGAACGGTGGGCTGGGCGATGACCAGGTCCGCGGCCAGGCCGGAAACGACCAGGTGCATGGCGGCGCCGGTAATGACTACGTCCAGGGCGGCGACGGCGACGATCTCATCGACGGCGGCGAGGGCTTCGACCGGGCGGCCTTCTTCGACACCACTGTCAGCCTGCACGTCGATCTGCGGCTGCAGGGCGTGGCCCAGGACACCGGCCAGGGCATGGATACCCTCGTCGCCATCGAGCACCTGTCAGGCGGCGCCCTCGCTGACACCCTGATCGGCAATGACAGCGCCAACTGGCTGGCCGGTTCGGGCGGTGACGACACCCTCAGCGGCCAGGGCGGCGACGACTACCTCAGCGTCATCCAGGGGGCCAACAGCGTCGATGGGGGCGATGGCGTCGACACCTTCGCCTACACCGACCTCAACACCGGGGGCGTCACCGTCTCCCTGCTGTTGCAGGGCGCGGCCCAGGACACCGGCCAGGGCATGATGACCCTGACCAACATCGAGAACCTCAACGGCTGGTTCTTCAACGACACCCTGACCGGGGATGCCGGCGCCAACCTGCTGGCCGGCGACGGCGGCGACGACGTGCTCAACGCGGGCGACGGCGACGACATCCTGCTCGGTGACGGGTCCGTTGGCCCGGACACCGGCGTTGCCAGGCTCTCTGGTCCGCTTGCCGTCTTTGACGATGTCACCCTCGCGGCCGGCGTGCCCGGCGGCGAGGACACCCTGAACGGCGGCGCGGGCGACGACATCCTGCGCGGTGGTCGCGGCAATGACAGCCTCGATGGCGGCGCCGACACCGACACCGCCATCTTCGCCGGCAATCGCGCCGACTACACCATCGCCTTCGGCGGCGGCGGCGTGATCACCGTCACCGGGGCCGACGGCGCCGACACGGTCACCGGCGTCGAATACTTCCAGTTCGACGATCAGAGCGTCGCGCTGATCGACCTGGTGCCGGTCACCCTGGCGGCCGACGCCCTGACCATCACCCGCACCCTGGCCTCGGACCTCAAGGCCGAGGTGCTGCTGGCCAATGACGGCCTGGCCGGCGGCTACACGGTCACCGGCGTACGCCATGTCGTCAACGCCACCGTCACCCTGGTCGGCGGCCGGCTCCACATCGTCGCCACCGGCCCCAATGCCAGCTTCGAGTACCTGGCTGACGGTCCCGATGGTCCCAAGGCCGGGGCGGTCAACGTCTCGACCCTGGTCACCACCAACGTCGTCGACACGGTCAGCGGCGGTGCGGCCAACGCCGCCGACCTGCAGGGCCAGAACGGCAACGACACCCTGACCGGCACGGGCGGCTCCGACCGGCTGGTCGGCGGCCTCGGCAACGACATCCTCGATGGCGGGCTGAGCGTCGACGAACTGATCGGCGGGGCCGGCAACGACACCTACCGCGTCACCGCCGGCGACCTGATCACCGAACTGGCGGGCGAGGGGATCGACACCGTCGAGGTGGCCAGCGGCAGCTACACGCTGGGCGCCGAACTCGAAAAGCTCACTCTGCTGGCCGCGGCCGGGGCGGTGAACGGCACGGGCAACGGCCTCGACAACACGCTGGTCGGCAACGCCTCCAACAACGTGCTGGACGGCGGCCTCGGGGCCGACATCCTGCAGGGCGGGGCCGGCGACGACACCTACGTCGTCGACAATGTCGGAGACACCATTTCCGACCTCGGCGGCGGCGTCGACACCGTGCGGACGACGCTGAACAGCTACACGCTGGGCTCGACCACCCTGGAGAACCTGACCTTCACTGGGACCGGCGCCTTCACCGGCACGGGCACCACCCTCGCCAACGTCATCACCGGCGGGGCGGGCAACGACCGCCTCGACGGCCTGGGCGGCACGGACACCACCATCGGCGGGCTCGGCGACGACACCCACGTGGTCGGCTCGGCCGGCGACATCGTCGTCGAACTGGCCGGCCAGGGGACCGACACCGTCGAAGCCAGCGCCACTTACGTGTTGGCCGCGGGCGTCTCGATCGAAAACATGGTCGCTGTCGGCGCCGCGGCGGTCGGCCTGACCGGCAACGAGCTGGACAACAGCCTGACCGGCAACGGCGCCGCCAACGTCCTGAACGGCGGCCTCGGGGCCGACGCCATGGCGGGCGGGCTCGGCGCCGACACCTACATCGTCGACAACGCCGGCGACACGGTGACCGAACTGGCCGGCGGCGGCATCGACACTGTCCAGTCCAGCGTCGACTACACCCTCGGGGCCGAGGTCGAGCGCCTGACCCTGACCGGCGTGGCCATCTCGGCCATCGGCAACAGCCTGGACAACGTCCTGATCGGCAACGGCCAGGACAACATCCTCGACGGCAAGGCCGGGGCCGACAACATGCAAGGCGGGACCGGCAACGACACCTACTATGTCGACAACGCCGGCGACGTGATCACCGAGAGCGGGGTTGGGACCGACAGCGTCTTCACCAGCCTGGCCAGCTACGCCCTGGCCGCGGCGCTGGAGAACCTCTCCTACAACGGGGTGGGGACCTTCAGCGGCACGGGCAACGCCGTCGCCAACATCATCAACGGCGGGACGCTCAACGATACCCTCAGCGGCCTGGCCGGCGACGACATCCTCAACGGCGGCCTCGGGGCCGACGCCATGAATGGCGGTGACGGCAACGACACCTATTACGTCGACAACGCCGGCGACACGATCACCGACAGCACCGGCATCGACACGGTTATGACCACGCGCAGCTACACGCTGGCCGCAAACCTTGAGAACCTCAGCTACGTCGGCTCTGGAGCCGCCTCTCTGACCGGAAACAGCCTGGCCAACATCCTCTCGGGCGGAGCCGGCGACGACTTCCTCAAGGGTCTGGCCGGCGCCGACACACTGAACGGCGGCTTCGGAGTCGATGACCTGCAGGGCGGCGACGGGGACGACATCCTCGACGGCGGCGCGGGCGCGGACACCCTGCTGGGCGGCCTCGGCAACGACACCTTCGTCATCGACGACGCCGGCGACGTGGTCACCGAGAACCTCGGCCAGGGCACGGACAAGGTGCGGACGGCCCTGGCCAGCTACACCCTCACGGCCAACGTCGAGAACCTGGACTACATCGGGGCCGGATCCTTCACCGGCACGGGCAACGACCTGGCCAACGTCATCACCGGCGGGGCCATGGCCGACACCCTGTCGGGCGGCATCGGCAACGACACCCTCAATGGCGGCGGCGGGATCGACACGCTCGACGGCGGCGACGGGACCGACATCCTCGACGGCGGCGCGGGCGCGGACGCCATGACCGGCGGTCTCGGCAACGACACCTTCCTGGTCGACGACGCCGGCGACTTGGCCGTGGAACTGGCGGCCGGCGGCACGGACACCATCCGCGTCACCGCCTCCAGCTACGTCATGGGCGCCGAGATCGAGATCATGCAGTTCGTCGGCGCGGGCGCCTTCAACGGCACGGGCAACGCGGCGATCAACACCATCGTCGGCGGGGCCGGGGCCGACACTCTCGACGGCGCGGCCGGGGCCGACACCCTGCGCGGCGGCCTGGGCGGCGACAGCCTCATTGGCGGGCTCGACAACGACAAGCTCTACGGCGAGGACGGCGACGACATCCTCAGCGGCGGCGACGGCAACGACACCCTCTACGGCGGCGCGGGGGTCGACTCCCTGACCGGCGGGCTGGGCCGCGATGTCTTCGTCATGCAGGTGGTTTCGGACAGCGGTGTTGGAGCGGGCAATCGCGACATCATCAACGACTGGGACGCGGCCGATGTCATCGATCTGCGGGCGCTCGATGCGGTTCCCGGTGGGGCTGACGACGCCTTCCTCTACCTCGGCACGGCAGCCTTCAGCGGCGGTGGCGTCGGCGAGGTGCGCTGGCAGCTGAGCGGCGGCGCCACCATCGTCCAGGGCGACCTGGATGGTAACGGCGTGGTCGACTTCGAGATCCAGATCACCGGGACCCAGACCCTCAACAACCTCGACTTCCTGCTCTGATCCAGCGGGCGGCTCTCCGTTCCCCGAGCGGAGGGCAAACCTGCCGGTTGCTGAGGCCGGCGGGGGATGGGCGGGCCCTAGATGGGCTCGCCCGTCCACTCCCAATGCCAGGGCTCGTAGGCGTAGTTGACGAAGCCGAAGCGGCCGGCGTTGCGGACCATCCAGCGATAGGCCGGACTGCGTGACTGGGCCAGACGGTTGAAAGCGGCGGTCGAGGCCGGGTCGCCGCCCGGCGCCAGGCCGACGTGGATATCCATGGCAAGCCCCGTGCGATGGGCCGAGCAGAGGGTGCGGCGCACGCCGTCGCAGTTGCCGTCGGTCAGGCAGCGGGCGGCGTCGGCTTCCGGATCGCGGAAGGCCGAGAAGATTTTCAGGGCGTTCGGCTGGCCAAACACCGATGGCGCCTCGGCGTGGGCGGCGGCGACCATCTGGCGGTAGGCGGCCAGGGCCCCCGGGCGCAGCTGCATGGGCCGCCCGTAGACCTCGCTGGCCTTGGCATAGGTCAGGTTGGTCGTCGGCGGCGGGCAGTCTTCCGGATCGATCCTGGAGAACGGCCTGGCCCGGTGCCAGCGCAGGCGCATGGCCTCGAACACCGCCGGCGTCATCACCCCGTCGGCCACCGGCCCGTGGCGCCGCTGCCAGGCGGCCAGGGCGGCCGCGAAGCCCGGCTGGTCGTAAGCGCAGGCGGTGGCGATTTCGTTGGCGATCAGCGGCGCGTAGATCTCCCAGCCGATCTCCTCGGAATGGAACGGCGACCAGATCAGGCTGCGGGCCGACTCGCCGTTGGCGCGGGCGGCGGCGGCGAAGCGGCTGTCGCGGCAGTCGCCGGTCAGCGGCGGCGGCGGCGGGCCGGGCGGCCGGGCGGCGTAGGTCTCGCCGCTATAGGCCTCGCGCAGGGTCGGGGTCTCGGCGTCGGGGGCGGCCAGGAACCAGGCGCCGACCGCGACGACCACCGCCAGCAGGGCCAGCGCCGCCGTCCAGCCGAGCAACCGCATCATCGCCTGAACCGCCCGGTCGAGAATGCGCAGGATGGCCTGCATGCCGCCTCCAGACCGGTCATCCGGTCACGGCTGGGCTAGCGCGTCAATCGCCGGAAGGTTCAGTCGCGCCGCCACGCCCCGCGCCGCGGCAAGGCCGGTGGCCAGGCTGGCCTGCAGCAGGTAGCCGCCGGTCGGGGCCTCCCAGTCGAGCATCTCGCCGGCCGCGAAGACGCCGGGCAGGCGGCGCAGCATGAGGCTTGCGTCGAGCTCGGCCAACGGCAGGCCGCCGGCGCTGGAGATGGCCCGCTCCAGGCCCTGCATGCCGGTCACGGTGATGCGGCTAGCCTTGATCAGGGCGGCCTGGCTGCGCGGCGAGATGGGGATGGGGCCGCCCGTCGCCTCGCGCATCAGGCCGATGGCGGCGGGCGACAGGTGGGCGGCCTTGCGCAGGTGGTTGGACTGGCTCTGGCGGCCCTGCGGCGTGACCAGCCGGGCGGTCAGCTGGCCGAGGCTCTGGTCGGGATGCAGGTCGATGCTCAGTTCCGCCTTGCCGTCCCTGGCGATGGCCGCCCGCAGGCCGGCCGACAGGGCGTAGATGGCGCCGCCCTCCAGGCCATAGCCGGCGATCATCGACTCGCCGCGCACCGTCTGGCCGGCGTGGGTCAGGGCGATGGCCTTCAGCGGCTGGCCGGCGAAACGCTCCTTGAAGATGGCGCTCCAGGCGACGTTGAAGCCGACGTTGGCCGGCTGGAAGGGGGCGATCTCGACCCCCCGCTCAGCCAGCAGGCCGGTCCAGCCGCCGTCAGAGCCGAGCCTTGGCCAGCTGGCCCCGCCCAGCGCCAGGACCGTGGCGTCGGCGGTCTCCGTGACGGGACCGGCCGGGGTGTCGAAGGTCAGGGCGCCGGCCGCGTCCCAGCCGGTCCAGCGGCTGCGCAGCGACAGCGTGACGCCGAGCTCGCCCAGCCGGCCCAGCCAGGCCCGCAGCAGGGGCGAGGCCTTCATGGCCTTGGGAAACACCCGGCCGCTGGAGCCGACGAAGGTCGGTTGCCCGAGGCCCTCGGCCCAGGCGATCAGGTCGGCCGGGGTGAAGGCGTCCAGGTGCGGGCGGGCCCAGTCGGCGGCCTCGCCGTAGCGGCTTAAGAAAGCCTCCAGCGGCTCCGAATGGGTCAGGTTCAGGCCCCCGCGCCCGGCCATCAGCAGCTTGCGGCCGGCCGAGGGCATGGCGTCGTGCAGGCGGACGCGGGCGCCGGCCCTGGCCAGGGCTTCGGCGGCGATCAGGCCGGCGGGACCGGCGCCGATGATGGTCACGTCTGAGGGCATGGCGGGCTTGTAGCAGGTTCGCGGCTCCGTGAACGGTCGTGATGGACCGGTGGGCCGGGCGGCGCGTTTCAGGTTGCGTCAAAATTTATCCGGCTGCCTGAAACCAAGCCGAACCTGATGCGCTAATCCCCCGTGCAATAAGACACGGAGGGAACACCCAATGCGTATCGTCATCGCCGTCGCCGCTGCTATCGGCGCCCTGTCCCTGGCCGCTTGCGGCAGCCCCGCCGAGAAGGCCGCCGACAAGCAGGCCGACGCCGTCGAGGCCCAGGGCGAAGCCACCGCCGACAGCCTCGAAAAGCAGGCCGACGCCACCAAGGACGCCGGCGGCGCCCAGGCCGAAGCCAAGGGCGACGCCCTAGACGCCAAGGCCGACGCCGTCGAGCAGTCTGCCGACAAGAAAGCCGACGACATCGAGAAGAAGGCCGACCACTAGGTCCCGGTCTTCAAGGTTCAGGCGAGCGCCCTCCGACTTGCGTCGGGGGGCGTTTTGCTTTTCGTCGTGATACACCGGGGTCCATGAGCACGCCCCCCAACACCGCCCAGATCGACTACTGGAACGACACCCCCGGCCTGACCTGGGCCTCGCTGCAGACCCTGCTCGACCGCCAGATCGCCCCGCTCGGCGCGGCCGCTCTTGCGGCGCTGGACCCCCGGGCCGGGGAGCGTATCCTCGATATCGGCTGCGGCTGCGGCGACACCACCCTGGCGCTGGCCCTGGCCGTCGGGCCGGAGGGACAGGTGCTGGGGGCCGACATCTCCCGGCCCATGCTGGAGGTGGCGCGCCAGCGGATCGCGGCATCCGAGCTGGCCCAGGCTTCGGTGATCGAGGCCGACGCCCAGGCCGAAGACTTCGGGGCCGCATCGTGGGACGCCCTCTACTCCCGTTTCGGGGTGATGTTCTTCGCCGATCCGCCGGCCGCCTTCGCCAACCTGGCGGCGGCGCTGAAGCCAGGCGGCCGGCTGGCCTTCGTCTGCTGGCGGCCGTTGAAGGAGAACCCCTGGATGACCGCGCCCCTGGCCGCGGCGCTGAAGCATGTGCCGCCGCCACAGCCGACCGATCCGAACGACCCGGGCCCTTTCGCCTTCGCCGACCCGGAGCGGGTGCGCGGCATCCTGGCCGGGGCCGGATTCGGCGACATCGTCCTGGCGCCGCACGACGAGGCCATCGGCGGCAACGCCCTCGAGGACGCCCTGGTGGTGGCCCGCAAGGTCGGGCCGGCCGGCCGCCTGATCGCCGACCATCCGGACCAGCGGGCGGACATTCTGGCCTCCCTGCGCGAGGCGCTCAGCGCCCATGACGGGCCGGACGGGGTCTGGTTCGACTCGGCGACCTGGATCGTCACCGCGACGAAGGCCTAGTCGGGCCGGCGCAGCTTGATCAGTTCGCTGACCACCGCGTAGTCGGCCAGGTAGCCGCAGCGGGCCAGCGGCCGGGCCCCGGCGGTGTCGAAGCGGCCGTCGACGATATAGGCCGGGTCGATATGGACCCCGACCACCTGGCCCAGCACCAGGTGCGCGTGGGTCGGGGCGCCGTCGAGGTCGGTCAGGTCGATGACCTGCAGCACCCGGCACTCCAGGCTGGCCGGACTGGCCGCCACTCTTGGGGCGCGGACCAGGCGGCAGGGCGCCCGTTCCAGGCCGGCCAGCGTGAATTCGTCGACCTCCGGCGGCACGGTGGCGGAGGTGGCGTTCATCGCCTGGGCCAGGTTCTCGCTGACCAGGTTGAAGACGAACTCGCCGGTCTCGCAGGCGTTGGCCAGGCTGTCGCTCAGCTTCTCCGAGGAAAAGCCGATGATCGGCGGGCGCGAGGAGAAGGCGTTGAAGAAGCTGTAGGGGGCGAGGTTGACGATACCCGCCGCACTGATCGTCGAGATCCAGCCGATCGGCCGGGGCGCGATGATCGCCTTGAAGGGATCGTGCGCCAGGCCGTGGCCCCTGGCCGGTTCGTAGAAGTGGGTCATGCCCCCTGGCCTAGCGCCCGCCCTGGCCGTCGTCGACCCGCAGGCAGGTTCCGGTCACCGCGTCCGAGGCCGGGCTGACCAGATAGAGCAGGGTGGAATCCAGCTGGGCCGGGTTGCCGATCCGCTTGCGCGGGAAGTGCTGGCTGATGTCGCCCATGCGCGACAGCATGCCGTCCATCATCTCGCTCTCGAAGGCCCCGGGGGCGATGGCGTTGACGTTGATGTGGAATTTGGCCCACTCGACGGCGAGGGTCTCGGTGATCCGCACCATGGCCGCCTTGCTGACCGAATAGAGGGCCGCGCCGCCGCCGCCGTAGCTGTAGGCGGCCGAGGAGGCGATGTTGACGATCCGGCCCGGCGCGCCTTTTCCGTCATTGGCCGCCATCCGCCGGCGGGCGAATTCGCAGGCCAGGATCCAGGGGCCGCGGACATTGGTGTCGAGCACCGCATCGATCAGCTCGACGCTCATCTTGTGGGCCCGCTGGGCGTCGGGGATGCCGGCGTTGTTGACCAGGATGTCGACGGGACCCAGCGCCTCCTCGGCCTTTCCGATGACGGCCAGCAGCTGGTCGGCGTCGGTGACGTCGAGCGCCAGGGCCACGGCCCGGCCGCCGGCGTCGTTGATCTCCTTGGCCAGCGCCTCCAGCCGGTCGACGCGGCGGGCGGTCAGGGCGACCGCGCAGCCCTGGGCGGCCAGAACCTGGGCGAAGCGCTTGCCGAGGCCCGACGAGGCGCCGGTGACCAGGGCGACGTGGCCGGTCAGGTCGATGGAGGCGTTGGGCAGGGGATAGGTCATGGGGCGTCCTCGGCGATTTTCCTGAGACTATTTCCGGCTGACCTCGGGGCAGGAAAGGCTTGTGATCGAAGCGGACCGACATGATACCATGGTCGCCGCTTCGACAACTGCGCAATGCGCCGGGCCGAAACTTTCAAGATATTGATTCTTATGAGGTTCTCGTCAGGGCCGGCTCAGGGTCCGATCAGGGGCCGGTCAGGGCGCCGTCAGGGTGGCGTCAGGGCGCCGCCGGGTCAACCTTGCCGGGGCAGGCGCCCCGGCCGATAGTTTCGCCCGCGGCCGGGACAGTGAGCCCTCAAGAGAGGCTCCGACCGGTTGTCGGGAGGAAGACCATGGACCAGACGCCCGCGCGGGGACCGTCGTCGGCCGACTATGGCCTGCTGGTCATACTGATGCTGATGAACGTCCTCAACTTCGTGGACCGCCAGCTGCTGTCCAGTTTCGCCAACTTCATCGTGCCGGAACTGCACCTCAGCAACACCCAGTTCGGCCTGCTGACCGGCCTGGTCTTCCTGCTCTTCTACGCCGTCGCCGGGCTGTTCATGGGGGCGCTGGCCGACCTTGTGAACCGGCCCCGGCTGATCGCTGTCGCCATGTTCGGCTGGAGCCTGCTGACCGCCGCCTCGGGGCTGGCCAAGGGCTTCGTCAGCCTGGCCCTGCCGCGGATGTTCATCGGGATCGGCGAGTCGGCCCTGACGCCGACGGCCATGTCGCTGCTGGCCGATCGCTTTCCGCCGGACAAGCGCGGCTTCGCCTCCGGCTTCTACTACATGGGGGTGCCGATCGGCGTGGGCGTCAGCCTGCTGATCGCCGGCTACCTGGGACCGGCCATCGGCTGGCGAAACTGCTTCTTCCTGCTCGGCGCCGTCGGCGTGGCCTTCTCGCTGATCATCCTGGCGGTCCGCGAGACCCGGCCGTCGCGCAAGGGCGCCGCCGCCCTGCCGGACGCCGTTCCCGCGCCGGGGGTCGGCGAACTGGTGCGCATCTTCTGGGGCGCCGTGAAGTCCTCCCGCGCCCTGCAGCTGGTCATCCTCGGCGGCGTCTGCGTGCACTTCATCCTCGGCGCGGCCGGCTTCGACCAGCTGTGGCTGGTTCAGGAACGCGGCTTCGAGAAGGCCGAGATCGCCCGGCTCAGCGGCCTGATCGCCGTGGTGGCGGGGGTGGCCGGCAACCTGTTCGGCGGCATGATCAGCGACCTCTTCGCCCGCAAGACCGGCCAGAGCCCGGCCATGTTCATGGTCATCGTCCTGACCCTGCTGCTGCCGGTGAACCTGACCTACCGACTGGCCTCGCCGGACAGCTGGGTCTTCTGGGTCTGCATCGTCGTCGCCTATTTCCAGCTCGGCGTCTTCTACGGCCCGACCTTCTCGGCGGTGCAGGCCCTGTGTCCGCCGCAGGTGCGCTCGACGGTCGTGGCCTTCTACCTGCTCAGCCTCAATGTCGTCGGCCTGGGCATCGGCATCACCGGGGCCGGCGTGCTGGTCGACAGCCTGCAGAAGGCCGCCATCGCCCAACCCTACAGCTGGACCCTGTTCGCCTTCACCGCCCTCTCGGGCCTGGCCATCCCCTGCTACTTCTTCGCGGCCAGGGCGGCGAAGCGGGCCGGCCTTTCCGGGTCGCCCGCCAGCCTCTAGAGAGGGGCGATGAGCTGGAGCCGGACATACCAGGGCGAGGAGCCCGTGCGCGTCAACAAGTGGCTGGCGCAGTCGGGCGTCTGCTCGCGCCGCGAGGCCGAGGGGCTGATCGCCGAGGGGCGGGTGACCATCGACGGGGCGCCGGTCGAGGACGTCGGCCGCAAGATCCTGCCCGGCCAGACCCTGACCCTCGACGAGGCCGGCCAGGAGGCGCTGGAGACCAAGCTCACCGTGCTGATCCACAAGCCGGTCGGCATCGTCTCCTCGCAGCCGGAGGGCGATCAGGTGCCGGCCGTGCGGCTGCTCCGGAAATCGAACCTGTTTGTCGAGGCCGAGGTCTATCCCAACTCCGACCACAAGCTGGCCCCGCTCGGGCGGCTCGACATGGACAGCCGGGGCCTGTTGATCCTCTCCGAGGATGGGGTGCTCGCCAAGGCCGTGATCGGGCCCGACAGCGAACTGGACAAGGAATACTTCGTCCAGGTCGAGGGCGACATCACCGACGAGAAGATCGACTTGCTGCGCCACGGCCTGGAGCTCGACGGCCGGACCCTGCGGCCGGCGACGGTCGAGGAGGTGATGCCGGGGCGGCTGCGGTTCGTGCTGGTCGAGGGCCGCAATCGCCAGATTCGCCGGATGTGCGAGCTGGTCGACCTGGAGGTGGTGGACCTGATCCGCACGCGGGTCGGACCGATCGAGCTCGGCGACCTGCCCGAGGGCATGTGGCGGCCGATGACGGCGGAGGAACGGACGGCGTTGCTGGAGGCCTCGAAGCCTCGCCTTTCCTGACAACCCCCTCCACCGATCATCCCGACGAAGGTCGGGACCCAGTGTCCACAGGCAGTTCAGGAGCTGGCGCTGATCGGAGCTGAACCCTCGGCGGATTGCCAGCTGGGTCCCGACTTTCGTCGGGATGATCGGAATTTGGGAGGGTGGGCAATCTGACCCGGCGTCAACGATCACTGTTCAAACGAGCGTTTCACACGTATTATCGCCGATAATATAACATTCGGGAGAGACGGTTTTGGCGCTGGGATCGGAAACCGAGCACTTCGACGTGGTCATCGTGGGGGCCGGCCTGTCGGGCGTCGGGGCCGCCAAGCACCTGCAGGACCGTTCGCCGGACCGCACCTATGTCGTGCTTGAGGGCCGCGCCGCGCTTGGCGGCACCTGGGACCTGTTCCGCTATCCCGGCATCCGCTCGGACAGCGACATGTACACCCTCGGCTACGTCTTCAAGCCGTGGAAGGCCGCCAAGGCCATCGCCGACGGCCCCTCCATCCTGGCCTATGTCAACGAGACGGCGACCGAGAACCACATCGACCAGCACATCCGCTATAGCCACATGGTCAAGCGCGCCGACTGGGACAGCGAGACGGCCGCCTGGACGGTCTCGGTCGAGGTCGCCGGCAAGGCCGTGCAGTTCACCTGCAACTTCCTTTTCATGTGCTCGGGCTACTACTCGTACAAGTCGGGCTACAAGCCGGAGTTCGCCGGCTCGGCCGACTTCAAGGGCGCCATCGTCCACCCGCAGGAGTGGCCCGCCGACCTCGACCATGCCGGCAAGAAGGTCGTGGTCATCGGCAGCGGCGCCACCGCCGTCACCCTGGTGCCGGAGATGGCCAGGACGGCCGCCCACGTCACCATGCTGCAGCGCTCGCCGACCTATGTGGTCAGCCGGCCGGCCGAGGATCCGGCCGCCGAATGGCTGAAGAAGAAGTTCTCGGCGATGACCGCCTACCGCATCACGCGGTGGAAGAACGTGCTGCTGGGCATGCTGTTCTTCCGCATGGCGCGCAACCGGCCGGAGAAGGTCAAGGACCAGATCCTCGGCATGGTGCGCGAGAAGCTGGGCCCCGACTACGACGTCGCCACCCACTTCACCCCGACCTACAATCCGTGGGACCAGCGCCTCTGCCTGGTGCCGGACAATGACCTGTTCGACGCCATCAACAACGGCTCGGCCAGCGTCGTCACCGACCACATCGACCGCTTCACGCCGACCGGTATCCTGCTGAAATCGGGCCAGGAGATCGAGGCCGACATCATCGTCACGGCCACGGGCCTGAACCTCGAAGTGCTGGGCGGGGCCGAGTTCGCCGTCGACGGCAAGCCGGTGACCTTCAGCGAGACGCTCAGCTACAAGGGCATGATGTACAGCGGCGTGCCGAACCTGGCCTCGTCGTTCGGCTACACCAACGCCAGCTGGACGCTGAAGGCCGACCTGACCTGCGCCTACGTCTGCCGGCTGCTCAACCACATGACCCGGACCGGCCTGGCGCAATGCACGCCGGTGCGCAAACCGGGCGACGAGGGCGACCAGGACTGGCTCGACTTCTCCTCGGGCTATGTCCAGCGCTCGGTGCACCTGTTCCCCAAGCAGGGCGCCAAGGCGCCCTGGAAGCAGCACCAGAACTACGCGCTGGACCTGATGACCCTGAAGTTCGGCAAGGTCGACGACGGCGCGATGGTGTTCTCGAACCCGGTGTCGAAGATCAAGGCGGCGACGCCTGCGAAGAAGCTGGCGGCCTGATTTCTCTAGCCCCCTCTCCCGACAAGCGGGAGAAGGGGCTAGGGATCAGGGACGCGACTTCGGCAGCACCCGCATCGCCAGCAGGGTGATCCCGATCAACACTGCCTCGACCACCATCGGCGCGACGACGCCGGGCCCACCACCCGTCAGGATCAGGTTCAGCGTCCGGCCCGACAACGCCAGCGCCAGGATCAGCAGCACCGGCCATAGCCAGCGGCTCTCCCTTCGCACGGCGGCGATCAGCGACAGCCCGCCGGCGGCGGCGAAGAAGGCGGCCATGTCGGCGCGGATGGCGCCCAGGCCCGCGGCTCCTTTCGGCTCGAGCGCGAACTGAGCGGCGGTTTCGGCCGGGGCCAGCCAGAAGCGGCTGGCGATCAGCAGGGCCAGGGCGCCGACGAAGCCGAGCAGGAGCCTTGTCCCGATCCGGCCCCAGCTCTCGCCGGCCCGACGCATCCGGACGGCCAGGCCCACCAGCACGAGGATCAGGGCTGCCAAGGCGCCGAAGAAGACCGGCTGGTAGGTGCGGATCAGGCTCTTGAGGATGTTCTTGGCCACCTGCTTGTCGGCAGTATAGCCGGCCGGAATCTCGGCCACCCCGACCCGTTTGGCGTAAGAGGCGTAGTCGGCCTTCAGCGCCGCCAGCTCGGCCGGGCGGGCCGCCGCCAGGTCGTTGGTCTCGCCGGGGTCGCGGGCGATGTCGTAGAGCCGCCAGGCCGGGTCGGCCAGCGGACCGGCGCCCTTGATGGCTTTCAGGTCGCCCTTCCACAGGGCCGCCTCGCCGGCGGCCTCGATGGCCACCGGCGTGGCGGCGTCGTAGGGGCTGGCCGCCGCGCCGGACAGGACGGTGCGCAGGCTGCGGCCGTCCAGCGGCCGGGCCGGGGCGACCCCGGCCAGGTCCAGCAGGGTCGGGGTGATGTCGGTGATCACCGAGAAGCCGCGGGTCACGGCGCCGCCCTTCACACCCGGGCCCGAGACGATCAACGGCACGCGGACGCCGCCTTCCGAGGCGTAGAACTTGAACAGGGCCCCGGGGGCCGCCGAGGCGCTGGCCCAGCCGGGACCGACGGCGCTCCAGGTCCCCTTGCCGCCCGGCTGGTTGCGGTAACCGACGGCCTTCAGCCAGGTGCGGAAGATCGGCTCGACCGTCGGGTCGGCGCCCTCCGGCCCGTTGTCGGAGAGGACGACGAAGACGGTGTTGTCATAGGCGCCGGTGGTCTTCAGGTGGGCGACCAGACGCCCGAGATTGGCGTCCATCGCCTGCAGCATGCCGGCGTTGACGGCCATGCGTCTGGCCCAGGCCTGCTGGTCCTTTTTCGACAGTTTGTTCCAGTCGGCGACGTTGGCCGGCATCGGACCCATCGGCGTTTCGGCGTCGATCAGCCCGGCGCGGACGGCGCCGGCCTTGCGGGCCTGGCGCAGGGCGGCCCAGCCGCCTTCGTACTTGCCGTCGTACCTGGCCATGTACTCGGCCGGGGCCTGCACCGGCATGTGGATGGCCAGGAAGGGCAGGTAGGCGAAGAAGGGTCGGCCGTCCTTCGGGGCGCTGTCGATGTAACCGATCATCCGGTCGACCAGCAGTTGCGAGGAATAGAAGTTCTTCGGCAGCGTCGCCGGCTTGCCGTCCTCGTACCACTCCTTGCCGGTGTAGATCGGGAAGTAGGGCCGCTGTTGGAAGTTGTCGCCGCCGGTGGCCTCCAGGGCCAGCGAGCGGTCGAAGCCGCGGGCGTTGGGCAGGGCGTCCGGCGTATGGCCCAGGTGCCACTTGCCGGCCATGTAGGTGTGATAGCCGGCGGCCTTCAGCTGGCTGGCGACGGTGACCACATCCTTCGACAGATGGCCTTGGTAGGCGGGATTGCCGCGATGCTCGGGCGGGGTGCTTTCGGGCAGGTTGGCGACCCCGGCGGTGTGGCTGTCGACCCCGGTCAGCAGCATGGCCCGCGAGGGCGCGCACATCGGGGAGGCGTGGAAGTTGGCGAACCTCGTGCCCGAGGCGGCCAGGGCGTCGATGGTCGGGGTGGCGATCTCCGAGCCGTAGGCGCCCAGATCGGTGTAGCCGGCGTCGTCGATCAGGATCAGGACGATGTTGGGTTGCTTCACCGGAGCCGGGGCGGCGGCGCTCGGCCCGAAGGCCAGCAGAGTGGTCAGGCCAAGGAGCGCCAGGACGGCTTTCGCCGCCCGCCTGAACTGAACCATGGGTATTCCCCGCCCTGTATTGGCACTTATTATGCCAATATATCATACACCTGTCGAGACCCTTGGGTAACATCGGGCCCTTCCGGGTCGGATTTCTTGTTCGATCCGGACGAAAGGGCCTGACATCAAAAGAGCGAGCCTGCCCGGGCGGCGGAACCGGTATCCACTTCCGCCTGACGGGCTCGTGAAAGTTGACGCCAGCGTCACTCTTGGCCTGAGGCCCTCACGGGCGCACACTATGAGGGTGACCGGCCCTCAGAGGCCGGCGGGAGAGATCGATGGCCGACGACGCGCCCCTGCCCAACCTGCTGCAACTGACGCCGATGGATCCGACCTATCGGGCAGACCCGCATGTGGTGCTGGACGACCTGCGGGCCCGCTGTCCGGTGCACCGCGACGAGATGTCGGGCAACTTCATCCTCAGCCGCTACGCCGACGTGCGCTCGGTGGTCTCCGACCTCGACATGCTGCGCGATCCGATCCACGCCGAGGAGGGCGCCATCCTGCAGCGCCGGTTTCTGGGTGAGGTCGACCCGACCCTGCCGCGCAGCCATGTCAGCAGCATCCTGACCCTCGACGATCCCGACCATGCCCGCATCCGCAGGCCGCTGGCCCAGGCGCTCTATGCCCGCGTCGCCAGGTTCAAGCCCGAGGTCGAGCGGATCATCGGCGAGACGCTCGACACGCTCGAGGGCGAGGCGAGCTTCGACCTGATGGACCGCTTCTGCGTGCCGATCCCGATCGACGTCATCGCCTCCATCCTCGGCGTCGACCGCGAGCGGCTGGGCGAATTCCGCGAGTGGTCGGAGGGACTGATCCAGGGGCTCAACCCGTTCCGCAACGCCGCCCAGACGGCGGCGATGGAAAGCGCCTCGGTGCACCTCAACGACTATTTCGTGCAAACCATGGCCGCACGTCGCGCCGCGCCGCGCGACGACCTGATCAGCGACATGGTGAAGCTGCAGGCCGAGGCCGGCCTGGCCGACACCGAGCTGCGCATCAACCTGACCGCCCTGCTGGTCGGCGGCAACCTGACCACCACCGACCTGATCGGCAACGCCGTGCGGCTGCTGCTGCTCAATCCTGACCAGCTGGCCAAGCTGAAGGCCGATCCGAAGATCATCAACGCCGTGGTCGAGGAGGTGCTGCGCTACGAGCCGCCGGTCGACATCACCGGCCGCATCGCCCACCAGGACATGGAGATCGCCGGCTGCCCGGTGAAGTCGCGTCAGGCGATGACCATGTCGCTGCGCGCCGCCAACCGCGACCCGGAGGTCTACGACGACCCGCACGCCTTCAACGTCAGCCGCAAGCACCGGCCGCACGTGGCGTTCGGGGGCGGGGCCCATATCTGCATCGGCGCGCCGTTGGCCCGGCTGGAGGCGCAGGTGGCGCTGGTGCGGCTGTTCGAACGGTTCCCGGACCTGAAGCTGGTCGAGAGCGAGCCCGAATGGCGGACCCTGCCCTTCTTCCGGGGGCTGGAGCGGATCGAGGTTACGGTCTAGCGACTCATCCAGGGCTTGGACTTCGAGGACGAATGGGCGGCGGCCGCCTGTTCGCGCTGGAACTTGCCGCCACGCGGCGGTTTCGGCTTGGCGTCGATGGCCGCCTTCTTCAGGCGCATGGCCTTCTGGATCGGCGTCTCGTCCGACGGAATGGGCGGCGGAATGGGCGGATCGTCGGTCATTTCCCTGAAATAGGCGTGGGAAGCCGCCAAGGCCAGCCCGTTGACCACAGCTTTCGGCTGGCCGCGCGCTCGAAAGCAACGCGGCGCCGATCCGGGCGACCCGGAGCCGGAAGGCGACGGGCCCGCACGCACGGAGAACAACGTTCTTGCTGCGTCGGATATCCGACAGTTATCTCGAGTGAAGATGCCGGTGTTGTTGGGAGAGCGTCTTGTCGCGCGCCATCGAAGCACGGCGAAACGCCGCGATGCACCAAATAATCTTCGAAGTCGGAAAATTATATTCAAGGCAAAATTCACCGATACAAGATTCGTGCGGTGTAGTTGTTCAATCATATTCAACGGTGGAAAGAATTATCTGGCTGATTACTCGGAAATCGGTTCAATTCTCCCGCGCGCGCCGTGACGTCAGACCTTTCTGCACGCCCGGTCATCGCCACGGGGCCTTGTCATGACCAAGTTCACAGCTGTCCACGGCGGCAACATGTCGACCTGGAGCCTGGCGGATATTGCAGGCGGCGCGGTCACCGTTCACACCGCCACCACCTGGACCGTGATCGGGGCCAGCGGCACGACCTACACCTTCAAGGGCACGTTCAGCGCCTACGACGGGGCCTTCTTTCCAACCACGGGTACGGTCACCAGCTTCACCGCCGCCAAGGGCCCGTTCGCCGACGGCTATGTGATCAACACCTTCAGCCTGGGCGTCCCGGCCCTGCGGGCCTTCCTGGCCAATGACGACGCGGCGGGCCTGCAGACGGCGCTGTTCTCGGGGGCCGACAGCTTCACCGACTCCAACGTCAACGACGTGATGTTGGGCGGCGACGGCAACGACGTCTTCGTCTTCACCGCGCCGGTCGGCGAGAACCGCGGCGGGCATGACACCGTCGACGGCGGGTCCGGCAACGACAACTTCCTGTTCGGGGCCAACTTCAGCGAGATCGACAGCGTCGAGGGCGGTATCGGCTTCGACCGCATCACCCTGGCCGGTCCCTACGCCAGCGGCGTCACCTTCCTGGCCACGACCATGACCGGCGTCGAGACCCTGAGCCTGACGGCCGGCAACAGCTACAGCCTGACCACCCACGACGGCAATGTCGCGGCCGGCGAAAGCCTGACGGTGGCAGGCGGGACCCTGGCCGCCGGCCAGGTCCTGACCTTCGACGGCTCGGCCGAGGTCGACGGCGTGCTGCTGGTCACCGGCGGGGCCGGCGACGACACCCTGCGCGGCGGGGCGGGCAACGACACCCTGACCGGCGGGGCCGGCAACGACACCCTCTACGGCGACCCTGACACCGGCGGTGGCGGCGGGCCGGCGCCCGGCATCCGCATGCTGTCGGTCGACAGCGCGGGCCAGCAGGGGACCGGTTTTTCCTTCGGCCTGGCCATCTCCAATGACGGGAGCAAGGTCGCCTTCATCAGCAGTTCCAGCACCTTGGTGGACGGCGACACCAACGGCAGCTTCGACATCTTCGTGAAAGACCTGACGACCGGTCAGGTGACCCTGGTCTCGACCAGCAGCCTGGGCGTCCAGCAGAACGCCACGGCCCAGTTCAATATGCGGGTCGGGTTCTCGCCGGACGGCAACAAGGTGGTGTTCACCAGCCGCTCGACCAACCTGTCGCCGAACGACTCGGTCAATGACCTCGACGTCTTCGTGAAGGACCTGATCACCGGCGAACTGACCCTGGTCTCGACCGGCTCGGGCGGCATCGGCGGCGGCGGTTTCGCCTACCAGCCCAGCTTCTCGCCCGACGGCACGAAGGTGATCTTCTATTCCGAGGGCCAGAGCTATGTGGCCGACGATAACAACCCGACGTTTGACGTCTTTATCAAGGACCTGACGACCGGCGTGACCACCCGTGTGTCCGAAGCCGGAAACGGCGAGCCGGGCAACTTCTCCTCTGTCGGGGCGACCTTCTCTCCGGACGGAACCCGGGTGCTGTTCCAGAGCCAGTCGACCAATTTCGGGGCCATGCCCGATGGCGACTTCGACGTTGATCGCAACATCTTCGTCAAATATCTGTCCGGCGGCGGCATCGTCCAGGTCAACACCAACGCCGGAGGCTTCACCGCCGATGAGGATTGCTGGCAGCCGGTCTGGTCGCCGGACGGCACCAAGGTGCTGTTCGGCAGCACGGCGACCAATCTGGTCGGCGGGGACAGCAACGGCCTCTACGATCTGTTCGTGAAGGACATGACGACGGGCGCCGTCACCCGCGTCAGCACCGCCACCGATGGGACCCAGGGCAACGGAACCTCCGGCAACCTGACCGGCGGGGCCTGGTCGCCGGACGGCAATTTCATCGCCTTCGAAAGCATCGCAAGCAACCTGGTCGCCGGCGACACCAACGACAGCTACGACGTCTTCATCAAGAACCTGACGACCGGCGAACTGGTGCGGGTGACGGTCAACGCCGACGGCGTCGACGGCAACAACCATTCGGCGGACACGATCGTCTGGGCGCCGGACGGCTCGGCCGTCGGCTTCGGCAGCGATGCGTCCAACCTCGTCCTGGTCGACACCAACGCCGCCCGCGACGTCTTCCTCGTGCCGCTGGCCTCGCCGCCGGTGGTGGTTGGCTTCGGCAACGACATCCTCAACGGCGGCGACGGCGACGACACCCTCTGGGGCCTGCGCGGCAACGACACCCTGAACGGCGGGGCCGGGATCGACACCCTGTACGGCGGCGAGGGCAACGACATCCTTGCCGGTCTGACGGGCAACGATCTGCTTTATGGCGATGTCGGCAACGACTCGATCCGGGCCGGCGACGGCGATGATGTCGCCCAGGGCGACGGCGGCGACGACAGCATGGCCGGCGAGGGCGGCGACGACCTGATGTACGGCGGTGACGGCAATGACGGTCTCGACGGCGGGGCCGGCTTCAACACCCTGTCTGGCGAAGAGGGCAACGATACGCTGACCATCGCCTCGGGCTTCAATGACGTTGCGGCCGGCGGCAATGGCAATGACATCTTCGTGGCCGGCGCGGCCCTCAACACCAATGACATGGTGGACGGCGGCGAGGGCGAGGACCTGCTCAGGCTGACGGGCGAGTACGCCTTGCTGGTCATGAACGCCACCACCCTGGTCAACGTCGAGACCATCCAGCTGACCAGCGGCTTCAGCTACGTCCTCTACACCCACGACGCCACGGTGGCGGCCGGAACCACCCTGACCCTCGACGCCGCCCAGCTGGGCGGCGCCGTCTCGGTCAGCTTCTCGGGCGCGCTGGAGACCGACGGGAGCTTCCTGCTCAAGGGCGGCTTCGGGGCCGACGACCTCAGCGGCGGGGCGGGCAGCGACACCCTCCAGGGCAACACCGGCAACGACCACCTGAACGGCGGCGGCGGCGACGACAGCCTGCGCGGCGGCATCGGCAACGACACCGTCCACGGCAATGCGGGCGACGACATCGTCCTCAACAGCGACGGCGGCAGCGACAGCCTGTTCGGCGACGCCGGCCTCGACCTCTTCTATTTCGGGACCACCCTGGACGCCGCCGACAGCGTCGATGGCGGCGACGACTACGACACGGTCAACCTGCTGGGCAGCTATCTGAACGGCATGGTCGGGGCCCTGACCAATGTCGAACTGCTCAAGCTGGACGGCAATTTCAGCTACAAGCTGACGCTCAGCGAGGCCACCGTCGAGGCCGGGGACACCCTGACCATCGACGCCACGACCCTGGGCGCCGGCAAGTTCCTGACCCTGCTGGGCGGGCTTGAGACCAATGGCGCCCTGTCCGTGCTCGGCAGCGCCGGAGCCGACAAGATTACCGCCGGGCGCTGGCATGACTATGTCGAGGGCGGCGCCGGCGACGACGTGGTGCTGGGTCTCGATGGCGACGACGACCTTCGGGGCGGGCTCGGCAAGGACAACCTGGCGGGCGGCGCCGGCATCGACGACCTCTATGGCGAAGACGGCGACGACATCCTCAACGGCGGCAATGACGCCGACCGCTATTTCGGCGGCCTCGGCGCCGACCGCATCCTGTTCAACGCCGCCAGCCACCTGATCGGCGCGGCGCGGATCGATGGCGGCGGGGGGACCGATGTCGTCGAGCTGACCGGCGACTATTCCGGCGAGGTGGTCTTCGAGGCGACGACGCTGACCGGGGTCGAGAAGATCCTGCTGGCGACCGGCTACTACTACACCCTGGTCCTGGCCGACGGGAATGTCGCGGCGGGGCAGGGCCTGATTATCGACGGCGCCGCGCTCGGCGCCAGCAACAAGATGGACATCGACGGCTCGGCCTCCCACAGCGGTTCCTTCACCATGCTCGGCGGGGCCGGGGCCGATACGCTCACCGGCGGTGACGGCGGCGACGTGTTGCGCGGTGGGGCGGGCATCGACCTCCTCTACGGCAACGCCGGCGCCGACGAGCTGGACGGCGGCGCCGGCGACGACGCCCTCTATGGCGGCGACGGCAATGACCTGCTGATCAGCACCTCGTTGGGCGAGAACAACATGTTCGGCGGCGACGGCGACGACGTCGTCAGCTTTACCATCGGCTACGACGCCCTGGACTACATCAACAGCGGCCTGGGCTTCGACACCCTCAACCTCAAGGGCGCCTATGGCACGGTGGCCATGGACCTGTTCGGGGTCGAGCTGGTGCAGGTGCAGGGGGCGTTCAACTACAACCTGGTCCTCAGCGACGGCGACGTCGCGGCCGGCGAGACCCTGACCATCAAGGCCGCCGTGACGGCCACCGGCGGCTGGGCCCTGACCCTGAATGGGGGCGCCGAACTGGACGGCAATCTCCAGGTCGAGGGCAACAACGGCCAGGATCAGCTCGAGGGCGGCCAGGGCGACGACCTGATGTTCGGTAACGGCGATGCCGACTACCTCAGCGGCGCCGGCGGGGCTGACGTGCTGTATGGCGGGCTCGGCAACGACGTCCTCAAGGGCGGGGCCGGCGCCGACAAGCTCTACGGCGGGGTCGGCAACGACAGCTTCACAGGCAGCTTCGACGCCGACCAGATGTTCGGCGAGGGCGGCGACGACCACTTCTACTTCGGCTTCTTCGAGGGTTTCCTGCTGGCCGGCAACCGTATCGACGGCGGGACAGGATTCGACAGCCTGACCATCAGCGGCGACTACAGCGCCGGCGTGGTTTTCGACCCGACCACCCTTACCAGCATCGAGCTTCTCACCCTCGAGTTCGGCAACAACTACGACCTGACCTTCGCCGACAGCAACATCGCCGCCGGCGCCCTGTTGACGATCAACGCCACCGACCTGGCCGGGGGCTTAAGCTTCATCCTCCGCGGCCAGGCCGAACTGAACGGCCGCTTCACCGTCTTCGGCGGGGCGGCGAACGATGAACTGCATGGCGGTTCGGGCAGCGACATCTTCGACGGCGCCCTCGGCGACGACATCCTCGATGGCGGCGACGGCAACGACACCCTGACCGGCGGCGACGGCGAGAACCAGCTCTATGGCGGGGCCGGCTTCGACTCGCTGACGAGCGGCAACGACGACGACTACCTCGACGGCGGGGCGGGCAACGACGTTCTCAACGCCGGTGGCGGCAACGACCATCTGCTGGGCGGCGCCGACACCGACACCCTCAATGGCAGTCAAGGCAACGACGTGCTGGAGGGTGGGGCTGGCAACGACAAGCTGTTCGGCGAGTTCGACGACGACGAGCTGCACGGCGGGGCCGGCGCCGACACCCTGGATGGGGACCAGGGCGACGATGTCCTGTTCGGCGACAGCGAAAACGACGTGCTGCGCGGCGGCTTCGGCGATGACGTCCTCGACGGCGGCGACGGCATCGACACCCTCTACGGCGGCCAGGGGCGCGACACTTTCACCGGCGGGGCCGGGGCGGACAAGTTCATCTTCTTCGAAGAGGACCTCTTCCCCGACAGCCCGCAGGGTCACGACCGCATCGTCGACTTCGTCCATTCGCAACTGGACAAGATCAACCTGTCGGCCATCGACGCCGATATCTTCTTCGGCGGCGATCAGGCCTTCAGCTTCATCGGCTCGGCGGCCTTCACCGGCAACGTCGCGGGCCAGCTTCGCTACACCTTCGTCGGCGGCGACACCCTGGTCTCGGGCGACACCGACGGCGACGGCCAGGCCAACTTCACCATCGACCTGACGGGCAACCTGGCGCTGGTGGCGGCCGACTTCGTCCTCTAGCCGTTAACCGCCTCCTTCGACGGACGGGTAACCGCGAGATGCAATCCTGACGGTTCGGGAGGATTGCATGCCGACTCAGAAGCGAGCGCCCCGCCGTCCGCCGCCGCCCCGCGCCGGGCCGCTCGAGCGGACAGTGCGGAATCTGGTAGCGGCCGGCGCCCTGCTGTTCGCCGGCTGGATGCTCTGGCCGGCGTTTGCTCCGGATACGCCGCGCCCGGCCGCCGGCCTGGTGTCGCAGGCCCAGGCGGCGGTGGAATCCTCCGGACTCAAGGAGGCCGTCATCGACTTCGTCGATCCGCCGCCGCCGGTCGACCAGCATTTCGCCGGCTGCGACGATGCCCGGGCGGCGGGCCGCGAGAACATCCCGCGCGACGACCCGTCCTACCGCGAGCGGATGGATGGCGACGGCGACGGCCTGGCCTGCGAGCCCTTCGTCGGACGGTAAACGCCGCGCTTACCCCGCTCCTCGACGATCCGCTAACCGACGGCGCGCAGACTTCCGTTTCGGGGGGTATTCCCGATGCCGGATCGAAGCGCCCTTTGGGGCAACCTGCGTAACCTGGCGATCATCCTGGTGATCGCCCTGACCATCCACAATCTCTGGCCCGTCTGGTTCCCGGGCACGCCCAGGCCGTGGACCGGTCTGGTCGCCGGGGCCGCCCGAACACTTGGGTTCTAGTTCACCCGCCGCTCGCGGCCGGCCCAGTAGGGTTCGCGCAGGTCCTTGCGGAGGATCTTGCCGGAGGCGTTGCGCGGCAGGGCGTCGATGAAGTCGACGCTCTTGGGGGTCTTGAAGGCGGCGATGCGGCCGCGGGCGAAGGCGATGATCTCGTCGGGCGTGGCCGTCATCCCGGGCTTGAGGGCGACGACGGCCTTGACCGCCTCGCCCCATTTGTCGTCGGGAATGCCGATGACGGCGACCTCGGCGACGGCCGGGTGGCCGTAGACGGCGCTCTCGACCTCGGCCGGATAGATGTTCTCCGCGCCCGAGATGATCATGTCCTTCACCCGGTCGTGGATGAAGAGGTAGCCATCCTCGTCCAGGTAGCCGGCGTCGCCGGTGCGCAGCCAGCCGTCGGCGCCGATGGTGGCGGCGGTGGCTTCGGGCAGTTTCCAGTAGCCGGGCATGTTGGCCACCGAGCGGACGGCGACCTCGCCGACCTGGCCGGTGGCGACGGATGCGCCGCCCTCGTCGATGACCTTGATCTCGACGCCCGGCATCGGCAGGCCGGCGGCGCGCATGCGCGGGCTGCCCTCGGGGGCGTGGTCCTCGGGCGGCAGGTAGACGATGGTGCCGCAGGTCTCGGTCATGCCGTACTGCTGGCAGAAGCCGCAGCCGAACACCTCCATGCACTCGCGCAGCAGGTCGAGCGGGATCGGGCTGGCCCCATAGAGGATGTATTTCATCCGGCTGTAGTCGACCTCGCGGGCGCGCGGCAGGCGCACGACGATCTGCAGGGCGGCCGGGACCATGAACATCTTGGAGATGCCCTCGCCCTCGATGAAGTCGAGCACCTTGAAGGGGTCGAACTCGCGGGCCACGACGCCCTTGGCGCCGTTGTAGAGGCCGACGATGCCCCAGCCCGTGCCGCCGATGTGGCCGACGGGCATGGCGACCAGGCTGACGTCGTCCGGGCCCCACTGGTTCCAGGGCATGCTTGCTTCTGCCGCCGCGCGGCGACCAGCCAGCAGGTTGGCGTGGGTCAGCATGGCGCCCTTGGGCTTGCCGGTGGTGCCGCTGGTGTAGAGCTGGACGGCGACATCGGTTGCCGGGTCGATGGCGACGCCCGGGTCGGCATCGGAGGCGGCGTCGCGCCAGGCCTCGTAGAGGGGGCGGCCATCGGCCCCGTCGGCCTCCATGGCGATGACCCTGGGACGATAGCTGAGATGCTCCGCGATGGCATTGCTCAGGCCGATCACCTCGGGCCCGACGAAGATCAGCGGCGCCTCGCTGTCCTCGACGATGTAGGCGACCTCGGGCGGGGCCAGGCGCCAGCCGATGGGGGTCATCACCGCGCCCATCTTGGCGGCCCCGAACAACAGCTCGAAGTAGTGGTCGCTGTTCTTGCCGACGTAGGCGATGCGCTGGCCCTTCACGACGCCCTCGGCGATCAGGGCGTTGGCCACACGGTTGGCCAGGGCGTCGAACTGCGCAAAGCTCGTCGAACGGCCTTCGAAGGTCAGGGCCGTCTCGGCCCCGCGCACGCGGGCGTGGTAGCGGGCGATGTCGCCCAGGGTCGGCATCTGGTCGAAGTCGACGGCGGCCATTGGCAGTTTCCCTAAATGCGCAGCAGCAGGCGGGCCATGATGTCCCGCTGGATCTGGTTGGAGCCGCCGTAGATCGAGGCGGCGCGGTTGTTCAGGTAGCGGGGCATGGCCACCAGGCTGTGCCGGGGGCCGATGGGCTCGACGTTGCCGCCGGGTTCACGGGCCTCCGGCTGGTGGACGCCGGCGTAGTGGGCGGCCGTCTCGATGGCCAGTTCGTCGAGCCGCTGCATGGCCTCGGTGCTCTGGGTCTTGAGCATGGAGGAGGCGGGCCCGGGGTTCTTGCCGCCGCTGAGCGCCGCCATCACCCGGTGCTCGGTCATCTCGATGGCGTCCAGCAGGATGGCCGCCTCGGCCAGCCGGGCGCGATAATGGACATCGTTGAGCAGCGCCTCACCATCGCTTGTTTCGGCGGCCGCCATGGCTTTGAGGCGCGACAGGCTGACCTTCAGGCCCGGCGCGGCGCTGCCGCCGCGCTCGAATTCCAGCAGGTATTTGGCGACGGTCCAGCCGTCGTTCTCGGCGCCGAGGCGGCCGGACTTGGGGACGCGGACGTTGTCGAAGAAGACCTGGTTGACCTCATGCTCGCCGGCCAGGGTGATGATCGGCTTCACCTCGATGCCGGGCGTGTTCATTTCCAGCAGCAGGAAGGTGATGCCCTGCTGCGGCTTGCCCTCGAAGTTGGTGCGCACCAGGCAGAACATGCGGTTGGCGTGGTGGGCGTGGGTGGTCCAGATCTTGGAACCGTTGAGGACGTAATGGTCGCCGTCCCCATCACTGACAGAGTCGGCCCGCATCTGCAGGGAGGCGAGGTCGGAGCCGGCCCCCGGCTCGCTGTAGCCCTGGCACCAGTAGTCTTCGCCCGCGAGGATGCGGGGCAGGTAGAAGGCTTTCTGCTCAGGGCTCCCGTAGCCCATGATGCAGGGCCCGACCATCTTCAGCCCCATGGGCGAAAGCGACGGGGCGCCGGCCCGGGCGCATTCGGCCGCGAAGATATCGCGCTGCATCTCGTCCCAGCCCGTGCCGCCATGCTCGACCGGCCAGCCGGGGGCGACCCAGCCCTTGGCGTGCAGGATCTTCTGCCATTCGAGGCTGTAGCGCGGTTCGACGAAGACGCTGGTGACCAGCCGGCCGGCCTCGGCCAGGCGGGGCGTCAGGGCTGTTGAAAGAAAGGCCCGGACCTCGTCCCGGAAGGCGAGGTCACGGGCGCTCAAGTTCAGATCCATCGGGTCTCGACCTCAGGCAGGAAGCGGGAAGGTACGGACCCCCGATGGTTCCCAGGAAACAGGGGCTGGCTGAACTTGCCGTTTCAGTCAGCGTAGCACGCACAGGAACCCTCCGTGCAAGGCCGCGCCGCTGGTCAGGGGCGCAGCGCTTGGCGTAAGGGCTGCTGTGTTCAAGGCTCGCCGGGGCGGGGCCGGCGAGCAAGCTAGTGGAAGTGATAGGGACCGTGGCCGACAGGATGAGCAGCAGCGACGCGATCCTGGCCCTGGCGCATCAGGTGGCCGCCACGGGCCAGGAGATGGGCCTGCCGCACATCGCCGCCAGCGCCGACATCGGCAGCCCCGAACCGATGCGCGGCGCCGACGGCAAGCCGTTCGCCGGGGCGCTGTTCACCTGGGTCGATCCGGAGCTGCGCTATTGGGAGGACCGGGGATTCGCCCTGCGCTCGGCCTTCGTCCATGCGGCGCGGGCCATCGCCGAGCCCTTCTGGTTCGACGGGGTGAAGATGGCGACCTGGCGGCCGAGTTCGGCGCTGGAGGCGCTGAACCGCGACGGGCCGATCGAGAGCTTCGGGGTGGCGGGGGCGATCACCGCGCCGGCCTATCTGCCGGGCGGGGTGATCGGAGCCGTGGTCTGGGCGACGTCGGACGCAGGCGTCGATGTCGGGTCGGTGTTCGCCGCGCGGGCGGGCGAACTGCACGCCCTGTCCCTGCGGTTCATGGCCAGCTACGCCGAGGCGCGGGGGGCGGCGGCTCCGCCGGTGCGGCTGACCCGGCGCGAGATTCAGTGCCTGAAATGGGCGGCGGCCGGCAAGACCGACGCCGAGGTCGGCGAGATCGTCGCCATCAGCGTGCCGACCGTGCGCTTCCACATCACCAACGCGGCGCGCAAGCTGGGCGTGGTCAGCCGCTCGCAGGCCGTCCACCGGGCGGCGACGCTCGGCTACATTGGCTCGGGCGCGCGCGACTAGGCGAACTGGGTAGCCGTGCCGGCGACCATGTACCAGGTGACCACCAGGCCGCAGATCAGGGCCCCCGGCAGGGCGCTGCCGGTCCGCCGCCAGGCGAAGGTCGAGACAATCGCGGCGGCGGCGAGCACGGGCACGAACTGGATGGCGATGACCGTGCTCAGCGGATCGAAGTCGGTCGGCAGGCGGCCGGTGGCGAAGAACAGGCCGTAGTCGATGACCAGGAACAGCAGGAAGCCGCCGGCCATGGCGGCGATGGCCGTCAGGTACTGGCCGGTCAGGCGGCGGTGCAGGGCGCTCAGGCTGACCCAGAAGAAGGCGGTCAGCGGCAGGAGATAGATGAGCGCGATCATCGCCTGATGCGGGCTGAACAGCTTCAGGGCCACGACCCAGAAGCGGAAGTCGACGAGGAACAGCCGATCGACGAGCACCAGCGACAGGTAGCCGACGGCGCTGACGGCGACGGCGATGAGGACGGCGGGGATCAGGACATTGCGGCGCGGCGCAGCCTCGGGCCGCTTGCCGAACAGGCCCATGAGCAGGGTGATGACGAGGTTGATCAGCGCCCAGAGGACCACCTGGGTGGTGACGGTCTGGGGCAGAGCGGCGCTCGGCTTGATCAGCAGGGTGACGGCGATGAAGGCCGGGAAGTAGGTCAGCACGGGGATCAGGGCGGTCAGCGACAGCCGCAGCCATCCACCGCCGGCGCTCTGGGCAGGCGCGCCGCGAAGGGCCGCGAACTGCGGCAGGTCGAGCAGCACCGCGAAGGTCCCGAGCAGCAGGACGACGAAGCCGATGAGGGCGAGGCCTGTGCCGGCTTCCTTTCCCATCCAGATCTGGTCACTGGCCGGCCGGGGCGTCCCGCCCGTCAGGGTCCGGGAGAACCAGTCGAGGCTGTCGCCGACGGCTTCGGTCGAGATGTGGTCGCCCGGATGGGTCGTCGTCGGGGTGTAGAGCCGGCGGGCCGTGCCGGCGGCGAGGTCGCCGTAGTCACGGCCGGTCTGCAGGGTCTCAACCGACCCGAACAGCGCCTTGACCTTGGCGCTGGTCCCGACGTCGAGGGCGCGGGGCACGCCCCACATCAACTTGGCGAACTCGTCGTAGCGGCTGAACACCAGGGCGGTGTTGCGCGGCCAGCCCGGCGTGCCCTCAGCGGCAAAGGGGGCGCCGGTGGCCGAGCCTTCCAGCACAACGGATTTGTAGCCATCCGGCATGGCGGCGGCGGCGGCCAGCACCGTCCAGCCGCCCATGCTGTGGCCTTCGAGACCGATGTTGGCCTTGTCGACGGTCGGCAGGCCGCGCAGGTATTTCAGGCCGTCGGGACCGCCGAAGCCGTTGGCGAAGGCCGCGCCGCCGCTGTAGCCGTGGCCGGTCTGGTCGAGCGCCAGGACGACGTAGCCGCGCCGGGCGTATTCGATCGCGAAGGCGGACTGGGTCTCGCGGCTGTTGATGTAGCCGTGGACGGCGAGGATGCCCGGCGCCGGTGTTGAGGTCGTTGCGTTTGGCGGGGTGTAGAGCAGGCCGCTCATGGTCACGCCGCCGGTTCCGGCGAAGCGCACGTCCTGGACCTTGACGCCGCCGCTGGTCTGGATGGCCGAGGCCAGCCACGAGCCGCCGAGGATCAAAAGCCAACCGATTGCGAACAGCAGCCATGACTTGCGCATCGTCGTTCCCCGCCCTTGCCGCCGGCGTCATGGCCGGTGGTCCGTTGGGGCAAAGTCTCACACCGCTTGGGCGGCGGGGCAATCGTCGAGGCGGCCGCCTGTCGAAGCGGGTCCATTATACCACCCGGAGCCCGTTCGGGTGAAATAATTCTTAGCAATTTCAAGGGAATAGAGCCTACCGGAAACCGTCCAGGACGCAGGCTTGAGGGTCTATTTCCGCAGGCCGGCGACCACCCTGGATGCGGCCGGAAACCACCCTGAGCCGGTATCAGGGCTGGACGGCGATCCAGTCGTCTTCCGCCAGCTCGATCTCGTCGAGGTTGGGGCCGGGCCCCTGACGGTCGACGACGAGGAAGTCGCTGACTTCGCCCAGCGCGAGGGAATAGTGGTGCCAGGTTCCGGCGGCGTAGTTGACGCCCTGATCGCCGGTGGCCAGGAAGACCTCGATCTTCGCGGGGTCGAGCTCGCCGGCCGGGGCGACGGCGACGAGGTAGGGGCGGCCGTTCAGGGGCATGAAGGCCTGGCTGCCGTCCGGGTGGCGTTCCATGATCTTCAGGGTGAGGCTCGGCAGCGGTTTCGAGCGGAAGATGCTGAGGATGACCTCGCCGTCCTTTGCGGTGGTGTGGCCAAGCGCGTGGTAGCGGGTCGTGGCGCCGTAGTTGATCGGGTAGTGATGGGCCTCGTCGCGGACCGAGATGACCTCGCCGTAGGGGGCGAAGGCTTCGGGGGTCAGGGGGGCCGGGCGGACGGTTCTCACTGCGCGCCGGCCTTGATCCAGGCGCCGAGTTTGGCGCGCTCCGCCTCGGTCATGCCGGTCTCGTTGCCGAGCGGCATGGAGTGGTTGGCGACGGCGCGCTGGTAGATGCGCGGGGCATAGGTGCGAATCTGTTCGGGGGTGTCGTAGGCGACGCCGTTGGGCGGGGCGGTGAAGCCCTTGTGCGTCGGCGTCGCCGAGTGGCAGGCGGTGCAGTGCTTGCCGATCATCGCCTGCACTTCCGGGAAGCTGGCGGGGGCGACGCCGGCCTCGGCGGGCTTGGGGGTGGTGATCAGGGCGAAGAACATCACGCCGACGAACAGGGCGATGCCGTTGACCAGGATCATCGGGTTCTTCCGGCCGGCGTTCTTCTCGTTGAAGAAATGGCGGATGACGGCGCCGCTCAGGCCGATGCCGGCGATCAGCAGCCAGTTGAGCGGATGGTCGGTGACCATCGGATAGTGGTTGGAGACCATCAGGAACAGGACCGCCAGGGTCATGTAGTTGTTGTGGACGCTGCGCAGCTTGCCCTTCTTGCCGAGGGCCGGGTCGACGGGCTGTCCGGCCAGCATGGCGGCGACGATCTTGCGCTGGTTGGGGATGATGACGAGGAAGACGTTGCCGACCATCGCCGTGCCGATCAGGGCCCCCATGTGGATGAAGGCGCCGCGATTGGAGAAGATGTGGGTCAGGCCGAAGGCGGCGGCGACGAGGACGGCGAACCAGACCACGGCGAACAGGCGCACGCGATGGGCCAGAAGCCGGCAGAGGGTGTCGTAGACCAGCCAGCCGCCGACCAGGAATCCGGTCCCGATGCCGATAGCCTGCCAGGGCGTCAGGGCCAGCTTGGCCGGGTCGATCAGATAGACGCTAGCGCCGGCGTAGTAGATCAGGGTCAGCAACAGGATGCCGGAGAGCCAGGTGGTGTAGGCCTCCCATTTGAACCAGTGCAGCTCGGCCGGCATGTCCGGCGGGACCGAGAGGTACTTGCGCTTGTGGTAGAAGCCGCCGCCGTGCACGGCCCACAGGTCGCCCTGCACGCCCGGAGGGGTGTCCGGCCCGGCCCGCAGGCTGGCGTCCAGCCACATGAAGTAGAAGGACGAGCCGATCCAGGCGATGCCGGCGATGACGTGCAGCCAGCGGGCGGCCATGCTGGCCCAGGCGAGGAGGTCAGCGAGCATGGGGAGTTTGGCCTATGGGCAGATGGCAAGCGATCCAAAGGGTGGCCGCCAGAGGTTCCCTTCTCCCCTTGTGGGAGAAGGTGTCGGCGAAGCCGACGGATGAGGGGTCGCACCAGCCACAGGGTTTGTTTTGGCGGATCACGGTCGCGGCTTTGAGAGTCATCGACCCCTCATCCGGCCCTTCGGGCCACCTTCTACCACAAGGGGAGAAGGGACAGCTTGCGGCGGCTTTTAGACTTGGCCAGGATGTTCAATCACCTGCAGCAACTGGGCCGCGACCGATACCGCGATCACCTCCGGCGCCTTGCTCTTGAGGCCGGGGATGCCGATCGGGCAGGTGAGGCCCTCGGCGCTGACCTCGTCTTCTCTCAGCCGGCGCAGGAAGCGGGCCTTCTTGGTCTCCGAGCCGATGAGGCCGACGTATCGCGGACCCGCCGACAGCGCCGCGCGGGTCAACTGGTAGTCGAGGTCGTGGTTGTGAGTGAGGATCAGGACGAGGTCGCCGGGGCCCGCCTGGGCGGCCAGTTCGATCAGGCGGGCTTCGTCCTGGATGGCGACGCCCGGGGCGGCGGCCTCAGGGCGGCTGTCCTGCCAGTCGAGGCGGAAGGGCAGAGGGGCGAAGGCCCGGGCTATGGCCTGGCCGACGTGGCCGGCGCCGAACAGCAAGAGCCGGGGGCGGGCGGCGTCGATGCGTTCGACGAGGGCGTCGCCTTCGGAGAGGGGCGGGCGGCGGCCGGGCAGCGGGGCGCCGGCGGCGTCGATCATCGACACGGCCCCGACCCACTGGGTCTCGTCGGCGAAGAAGGCGCGTTGCAGACGGGTTCCGCAGACCCGGGCTTCCAGCGCATAGGCCTGGCCGGCGGCCTCGGCCCGGGCGGCGGCTTCGAGCCAGGCGCGGTCGCCGGCGTCCAGACGTTCGAGCAGCAGGCGGACGTGGCCGCCGCAGCATTGCTGCAGGAAGGGTCCGAGCGGGTAGTCCTGGAGGGCGTAGCCGCGTTCGGTCTGGGTCAGGAGGCGGCGGGCCTGGGCGGTGGCCCGGTACTCAAGATTGCCGCCGCCGATGGTGCCGGACTGGCCAAGCGGCGTGACCAGCATGCGGGTCCCGGCCTCGCGTGGGGTCGAGCCCTCGGCGGCCACCACGGTCACCAGGGCGAGAGGCTCGCCGCGGATGACGGCGCTCAAGGCTTGTGAGGCCCAGCTCATGCGAGGCCCGCCCGGCGACGAAGCTCGTTTACGGCCATCAGGATGCGCTCAGGCGTGGCCGGGGCGTCGAGGTTGGGCGTCAGCCTGTGGCCCCCGACAGCGGCCACGGCATCGGTCAGGGCGCTGAACACGCTGATGGCCAGCATCAGGGGCGGCTCGCCGACGGCCTTGGAGCGGTGGATGGTGTTTTCCGGATTGGGTTGGTCCCAGAGGTCGATGTTGAGCACCGGCGGCCGGTCGGAGCAGGCCGGGATCTTGTAGGTCGAGGGGGCGTGGGTCTTGAGGGCCCCCTTGGCGTCCCAGACCAGTTCCTCCGTGGTCAGCCAGCCCATGCCCTGGATGAAGCCGCCCTCGATCTGGCCGATGTCGATGGCCGGGTTCACCGAGGTGCCGGCGTCGTGCAGGATGTCGACTTTCAGCACCCGGCTCTCGCCGGTGAGCGTGTCGATCGCAACTTCCGAGCAGGCGGCGCCGTAGGCGAAATAGAAGAACGGCCGGCCGGTCAGCGT
>JAQGIK010000157.1 GCA_028291265.1 Caulobacter sp.
CCCGCCCCCCTGCTGGCCGCGCTGACCGCCGCCATCGCCGCCCGCCTCGCCGCCGCCGCCATCCTGCGCCAGATGGGCTGACGGTTAACGCGGAACCCTCTAGAACAGCCCCATGCGACGCCTGTCCCTGCTGCTCATCCTCGTCGTGGTCTGGTTCGTCGGCCTGCTGGCCTTCGCCGGCCGCATCGACAAGCTGACCCCCGCCGCCGAACCGCCGGTGTCGGACGCCGTCGCCGTGCTGACCGGCGCCTCGACCGAGCGCATCAAGGTCGCCGTCCGCCTGCTCGAGGAGGGCAAGGGCAAGCGGCTGCTGGTCAGCGGCGTCAACACCGAGGTCACGCGCGAGGATCTGCTCGATGTCACCGGCGCCTGGAAGCCGATCTACCAGTGCTGCGTCGACCTCGGCTTCGAGGCCGCCGACACCAAGGGCAACGCCCAGGAGATCGCCGCCTGGGCCGGGAAACACGGCTTCAAGGACGTCATCGTCGTCACCGCCGACTACCACATGCCCCGCTCGATGCTGGAGCTGCGCGGCGAGATGCCGGGAATCCGGCTGATCGCCTACCCGGTCAAGACCGACGCCATGGACGCCGGCCACTGGTGGCGCGACCAGACCCAGATCCGCCGCATGACGCTGGAATACTGCAAATACCTGGCGGTGCTGGTGCAGGAATCTGTCATGGGACTGTTCCGCAAAACGCCCGACGCCAAACCTGAACCCAAGGACAAGGCGAATTGACTGTCTTCCGCTCGCTGATTTTCCTGGTCGTCTTCTATGTGGTCTCGGCCATCCTCGCGATCGGCCTCTCGCCCCTGCTGCTCGGTCCCCGCAAGCCGCTGATGGCGGTGATGAACTTCTGGGGCAAGATGGTCACCTGGCTGCTGCGGGTCATCTGCGGCGTCAAGGTCGAGGTCCGCGGCCGCGAGCACCTGCCGGTCGGCGCCGCCCTGATCGCCACCAAGCACCAGCGGATGTTCGACATCTTCGGCGCCTTCGCCTTCCTGCCCGACGCCTGTTTCGTGCTGAAGAAGGAGCTGGTTTCCATCCCCTTCTTCGGATGGTGGGCCCTGCGCTCGCACATGATCGTCGTCGACCGCGAGGGCCATTCGACCGCCCTGCGCAAGCTGGTCACCGATTCCAAGGAACGCATGCTGGAAGACCGCCAGCTGGTCATCTTCCCCGAAGGCACCCGCAAGGAGCCCGGCGACGCCGGCGACTACAAGCCCGGCATCGCCGCCCTCTACCGCGAGCTCGACCTGCCGGTGACGCCGCTGGCCCTGAACACCGGCCGCCACTGGAACGTCGCCAAGGGCTTCATCATGCAGCCGGGAACCATCGTCTTCGAATTCCAGCCGCCGATCCCGTCCGGCCTCAAGCGCGCCGAATTCATGCGCCAGCTGGAAACCTCGATCGAGACCGCCTGCAACCGCCTGCTGGAAGAAGGCCTCTGAGCGCCCTCAGCCACCGCCTCGCCACCGAAGCCGACATCCCGGCCCTGACCGCGCTCGCCGCCGCCGCCATCGATGTTCACCTGGCCGCCGTCCTGACCCCGGCGCAGCTGGACGCCAGCCGCCAGTTGATGGGCCTCGACAGCCAGCTGATCGCCGACCGCACCTACTTCATCGTCGAGGAGGACGGCCGGCTTGCCGGCTGCGGCGGCTGGAGCCGCCGGGCCACGGCCTACGGCGGCGACCACTCTCCGGGCCGCGACTCGGCCCTGCTCAACGAGGCCCGGGACGCCGCCAAGATTCGCGCCATGTACACCGCGCCGGGGTTCGAGCGCCGGGGCGTCGCGCGGCTGATCCTGTCGCTCTGTGAGTCCGCCGCCCGATCCACCGGCTTCGCCAAGGTCGACCTGGTCGCGACGATGTCCGGCAAGCCGCTCTACGAAGTCTGCGGCTACCACCCCCTCGAAGCCTTCCACGACGACCGCGCCGGCGAACCGGTGCCGCTCCTCCGCATGGGCAAGGCCCTTTGACCTCCCTGCCCTTTATGGGGAGGGAGAGTGCCTAGCCCTCGACCATCTTCAGCAACCGCTCCATCCCCTCGTCGCGGATGCCCTCGGCCCGCAGGTGTTCCACCAGGTCGGTCAGGTAGTCCTCATTCCGCCCCGACAGCCCCACGGCCCCGTGGATCAGCTCCGCCTGCCGCTCCAGGCTCAGGTCCCCCGCCCACTGCCGGTGCCCCTTGTCCGACAGGAACACCAACGCCGGTACAAGGCCGCCGCCGTCCAGCCGCACCTCGCGCCAGGCCTCGACATAGGTCTCCGTCGGCTGTTCGCGTTCGCGCAGGTAGGCGTAGACCTCCGGCCAGGCCGCCTCGGCGACCCGATAGGCCGCCCCGCGCGTCGCTCCGCCCGGCGCCAACCCGAGCACCAGGCCTGGCCGCTCGTAGGTCCCCCGGTGATGCACCGAATAGATGCAGAACGCCCTTCTCCGACCGTGGAGAACCGCGCCCTTTCGCTCTACAAACGGGAACCCGGGCCGCCACATCAGCGATCCGTACCCGAACACCCAACGGCCTTCGCCGCCCGCACCGTCCATATTACGCCGACCTGAGAGAGAGCACCCTTTGTCAGAGACCCTGCCCGATCCCGCTCCGCGCCGCAAACGCAGCGGCGTCGCCATCCCCTTCATTCTCGCCGCCGTCGTCGCCGCCGGCTGGTCCGCCGGCTGGTGGTGGATGCGCGGCGAGGCCATGCGGCGAATGGACGAGACCGCCAGGGTGCTCGGCGACAAGGGATACCGCCTGACCTGGACCGAACGCACGGTCAGCGGCTTTCCCTTCCGGCTCGACGTCAATCTGAAAGACGCGGCGGTTTCCGAACCCTCGGGCTGGCAGCTCACCGCGCCGCTGATCAAGGGCGAAGCCTATATCTATCGCCTCGACCACTGGGTGCTGGTCGCCCCCCAGGGCCTGACCTTCACCCGTCCCGACGGCGGCGCCGTCATCGTCCAGGGCCGGGCCATGCGCGCCTCCCTCGCCGACTTCGACAAACATCCGCCCAGCATCATGCTCGAAGGCGTCGACCTGACCTTCAACCCGGAAGCCGGCGCCAAGCCCTATTTCCTGTCGGCCGCCCGGCAGCTGAACATGAAGATCATGGCCGGCCCCGACGACCTCGGCGGCGTCCTGCTCCACATCGGCGGGGCCCGCATGGCGCTGGAAGGCCTGGCGGCCCGCGCCACCGAGGGCGGCGTCGTCGACATGGACCTCGACCTGACCCTGACCAGGATGTCGGCCCTGGCCGGCGAGGACTGGGAAGGCGCCGCCCGCGCCTGGGCCGCCAGGGGCGGGGTCATCCAGGTGCGCCAGGCCTCGGTCGGTGGCGGCGCGGCCAGACTGTCGGCCAAGGCCGGGACCCTGACCCCCGACGCCAACGGCCGGCTCAGCGGCGAGCTCGACGCCACGCTCGGCGACCTGACCGGCAGCGGCCAGGCCCTGCAGGGCCGCGTCAGCCTCAGCGACGGCAAGGCCCGCATCGGCCCGCTGGAAGTCGGCCCAGCCCCTCGCGTCTGGTGATCCCCGCGGCAAAATCGGCGCAAGATTCTTGCGTCGCTTGCCGCCTATTGCCTCCTTCGCCGCATGGCCTTAGTCGCTGATGTGTAGTTTGAGGAACAAATGGGCCGGGACACTCCACCAGCGCCGCCATCTCTCGAGGCCGTCCGCGCGCGCATCGACCAGGTCGATGCCGAACTGCTGCGCCTGATCGACGAGCGCTCGTCCCTGGCCGCCGCCGTCGCCGAGGCCAAGAAAGCCGCCGGCGGCGAGTTCAAGTTCGGCCTGCGCCCCTCCCGCGAAGCCCAGGTCATCCGCAAGAAGATCCAGCGCGAAAACCCCGTCGCCGGCCCCGGCCTGGTGGTCCGCGTCTGGCGCGAGCTGATCGCCGACAGCCTGGCCCGCCAGGGCCCGTTCAGCGTCACCGTCTGGGGCGGCCGCGCCGAGGCCCAGACCCTGGAAGCCGCCCGCCAGCGCTTCGGCGTCGCCCCGTCGGTGACCATGGTCACCAAGCCCGAGGACGCCCTGGCCGGCGCCCGCAAACTGGGCGGCGTCGGCGTCCTCGCCCTGACCGCCGATTCGAGCTGGTGGGGCCGCCTGCTGGCCGAACCCGAGATCCAGGTCTTCGCCACCCTGCCCTGCCTGGCCCAATGGGGCCCGACCCGGGCCCTGGCCGTCGCCGCCGTCCCCGTCGAGCCGACCGGCGCCGACCAGACCCTGTGGGTCACCGATTCCTCGAACAGCAGCGCCGCCATCGTCGAGGCCCTCGGCCGCGACAGCGTCGCCGCCGCCCCGCTGCTGGAGACCGGCGGCCTGAAGCTGTTCAGCCTCGCCGGCTTCTACCAGAAGGACGACGAGCGCCTCGCCCGCGCCCCCGGGCGACTTTCCGGCGTCATCGGGGCTGCGCCCGAGCCGTTCGACGTGTAAAGACGCGGGCCTCTCACAAAGGACCGCCATGTCTACCGACCGTTTCGCCGCGCCCCGTCCCGTTCCCAAGCCCGGCATCCTCGACATCGCGCCCTACAAGCCCGGCAAGGCCGCGGCCGAAGGCATCGCCAACCCCATCAAGCTGTCGGCCAACGAGAACATCCTCGGCTGCTCGGACGAGGCCCGCGCCGCCTACGCCGAAGCGGCGTCGAAGCTGAACCTCTACCCCCAGGGCCGCGCCGACATCCTGCGCGCCGCCGTCGCCGAGAAGTACGGGCTGGAGCCCGAGCGCCTGCTGTTCGGCTGTGGCTCCGACGAGATCTTCCAGCTGCTCAACCAGACCTTCCTCGAGCCTGGCGACAACATGATCCAGGGCGCGCACGGTTTCGCCGCCTACGCCATCGGGGCCCGCGCCTGCGGCGGCGAGGTCAAGTACGTCCCCGAGAAGAACTTCACCATCGACGTTGACGCCCTGCTGGAGGCCGTCGACGAGCGCACCCGCCTGATCTTCCTGGCCAACCCGGCCAACCCGACCGGCACCTTCATCACCGCCGACGAAGTCCGCCGCCTGCACGAAGGCCTGCCGCCGTCGGTGGTCCTGGTCCTCGACGGCGCCTACGCCGAGTTCAACACCGACCCGAACTACGAGGACGGCCTCGGCATGGCCCGGAACGCCGAGAACATCGTCGTCACCCGCACCTTCTCCAAGATCCACGGCCTGGCCGCCCTCCGCGTCGGCTGGGGCTATCTGCCGGCCGAGATGGCCAGCGCGGTGGACCGCATCCGCCTGCCCTTCAACATCAACATCCCGGCCCAGCTGGCCGCCGTCGCCGCCCTGGGCGACGACGCCTTCGCCGCCCGCTCGGTGGCCCTGGTCGAACAGTGGCGCCCCTGGCTGACCCAGCAGATTTCCGGCCTCGGCCTCGACGTCGTGCCCAGCGCCGCCAACTTCGTGCTCGTCGGCTTCCCTGCCGCGCCCGGCAAGACCGCCGTCGAGGCCGAGGGCTTCCTGGCCACCAAGGGCCTGCTGACCCGCGGCGTCGGCAACTACGGCCTGCCCGACCACCTGCGCATCACCATCGGCCTGGAAGAGCACAACCGCGCCGTCGTCGAGGGCCTGGCGGAGTTCATGGGCAAATGACCGCGCCGCTCCCCGTCTTCGAACGTCTGACCGTCATCGGCTGCGGCCTGATCGGCTCCTCGGTCGTCCGCGCCGCCCGCGAGTACAAGGCCGCCGGCCACATCACCGTCGCCGACATCAGCCAGACCGTGCTCGACCGCGTCACCGCGCTCGGCATCGCCGATTCCGTCGAAGCCGACCTCGGCAAGGCCGTCGAGACCGCCGACCTGGTGATCTTCGCCACGCCCGTGCTGGCCGTCGCCGACGTCATGGCCTCCATCGCCCCGCACCTGAAGCCCGGCTCGACCATCTCCGACGTCGGCTCGGTCAAGGGCAGCGTCTCCGAGGCCATGCAGGCGGCGGCTCCAGCCGGCGTCCACATCATCCCCGGCCACCCCATCGCCGGCACCGAGCAGTCGGGCCCCGACGCCGGCTTCGCCGAGCTGTTCCAGGACCGCTGGACCATCCTCACCCCCATCGCCGCCCGCCACGACGACGCCTACGCGCTGGCCGTGGCCCGGCTGGCCAGCTTCTGGCGGGCCCTGGGCGCCCAGGTCGAGCAGATGGACGAGCGCCATCACGACCTGGTCCTGGCCGTCACCAGCCATCTGCCCCACCTGATCGCCTACAACATCGTCGGCACCGCCGCCGACCTCGAGGAGGTCACCCAGGCCGAGGTGATGAAATACTCGGCCGGCGGCTTCCGCGACTTCACCCGCATCGCCGCCTCCGACCCGACCATGTGGCGCGACATCTTCGTGGCCAACCGCGAGGCGGTGCTCGACGTCCTGGGCCGCTTCACCGAGGACCTGCAGGCCCTGTCCCGCGCCATCCGCTGGGGCGAGGCTGAGAAGCTGCACGAGCTCTTCACCCGCACCCGCGAAATCCGCCGCGGCGTCATCGCGCTCGGCCAGGAAAGCCCCGAACCGAACTTCGGGCGCGACCGCGGCAAGCACTAGGTCCAATCGACATTCAGGGATTCACGTGCTGCTGGATGCGTGATTCATAGGTCTCCGCTTTGGCGGAGGTCTGTGATGGGTGTGAAGCGGTACGAACTGAACGATGCGCAGTGGGCTCGTG
>JAQGIK010000196.1 GCA_028291265.1 Caulobacter sp.
CGCCTCCACCACCCCCGCCGCCGCCTCCACCACCCCCGCCGCCGCCTCCACCACCCCCGCCGCCGCCTCCGGCCGCCTATGAGCGGACGCTGACCGGCACGGCCGGGGCCAACACCCTGACCGGCGACGAGCGCCCCGAGCTGATCCTGGGGCTGGCCGGCAACGACACGCTCAATGGCCTGGGCGGCGCCGATCGCCTCGAGGGCGGCGACAACAACGACAAGCTGTTCGGCGGCGACGGCGACGACATCCTGGTCGGCGGGGCCGGGCAGGACAGCCTGACCGGCGGCGCGGGGACCGACATCTTCGTGTTGGCGACCGGCGACGGGGCCAACACCATCGCCGACTTCCAGGACGGCACGGACCTGATCGACATCAGCGGCTACGGCGGAACCTACAGTTCCGTCGTCCAGCTGACTTCGGGGGCCAAGATCATCTTCGCCGACGGCGGCTATGCGCTGCTGACCGGCATCCAGACCTCACAGCTGAGCGCCGCGGACTTCATCACCGGCGCGCCGCCACCACCTCCGCCACCCCCGCCGCCGGCGTACAATCCCATTGTCGGGACAGCGGCGGCGGATACGCTGCACGGGACCGCCGCCGCCGACCGGATCCAGGGCCTGGGGGCCGGTGACACCCTCACCGGCGAGGCCGGCGACGACCTGCTCGAAGGCGGCGACGGCAACGACGCCCTCTATGGCGGGGCCGGCGCCGACCTGCTGACCGGCGGGGCCGGGCAGGATCTCTTCATCAACGCCAAGGGCAGCGGGGAGGACCAGGTCGCGGACTTCGTCATCGGCGAGGACCACATCGACGCCAGCGCCGGCCTGATCGGCTCCTACCTCGACGGCGCCGACACCGTGGTCATCCTGCAGGCCGGGGTCACCCTGCGGCTGGTCGGACTGGGCGTGGCGACCCTGGGCGATCCCAGCTACCACGGCCTGGCCGGGACCCAGCCCGACCCCTATGTGGTCACCACCGGCGACGACACGGCCCAGACCCTGACCGGCGCCAACCCCACCCGTGACCTGCTGGATGGCAAGGGCGGTAACGACCAGCTGTTCGGCGGCGGCTATGACGACCTGCTGATCGGCGGGGACGGCGACGACGCCCTTCACGGCAACTACGGCGACGACTACCTGATCGGCGGGGCCGGGGCCGACGTCTTCTTCGCCGAGGTCAACCGCGGCTTCGACGTCATCGCCGACTTCCAGGTCGGGACCGACAAGATCGACGTCAGCGCCTATGGCCAGTACGCCTCGATCGTCCAGGATGGCTTCGACACCGTCATCACCGTCGACAACGCCGGCCAGATGAAATTCCGGCTGGCAAACGTCGTGGCCAGCACGATCACCGACGACAGCTTCATCGGCCTGCCCTCGGCGCCGGCCGGGTCGGACCGCACGATCACCGGCACAGCCAACTCCAACACCATCACCGGCGACGGTCGCTTCGACACCATCCTGGGGCTGGACGGCAACGACACCCTCGATGGCCTGGGCGGCGACGACCGGCTGGAAGGCGGGATCGGCGGCGACCGGCTGTACGGCGGCGCCGGCGCCGATGTGCTGATCGGCGGCGCGGGCCAGGACACCCTGCGCGGCGACGGCGGGGCGGACCGGTTCGTCTTCGGGCCCGGCGACGGGGCCAACACCATTCTCGACTTCGAGGACGGCATCGACCGCATCGATGTCACCGCCTATGGCGGCTACACGAAGATCGTCCAGCTGGAAGCCGGGGCCAAGGTGTTCTTCTCCGATGGCGGTTACGTCATCCTCGGCAACTTCAACGCCGCCAACCTGTCGGACGCCGACTTCGTTGGCCTGGCGGCCCCGATGCCGGCCGATCCGCCCAAGGATGAGGGCGGCTGGCTGTTGTAGCGACGTTGTGATCGGGTCGTGTGGCTTCTTGTTGAATACACGGACCGGTTGTAACATCGTCCGATCTGGAAGGCGTCTTCCGCTCTGTTGGCGGACGCCCGGAGACGCGTCATGGCCACCATCTCAGGGACGTCCGGTCCCGACACCCTGACCGGCACGGAGACCGCCGACAGCATCAACGGTCTGGGCGCCAACGACATTCTCAGCGGCGGCGACGGCAACGACATCCTCACCGGCGGCGACGGCGACGACACCCTCAACGGGCAGGCGGGGGCCGACACCCTCTGGGGCTCCGGCGGGGCCGATGTCCTCTGGGGCGGCGACGGCGACGACACGCTCGACGGCGGCTACCTGTATGTCGCCAACGACGTCCTGCACGGCGAGGCCGGCAACGACACCCTGGTCGGCGGCCGTGGCTCGGAAACCCTCGACGGCGGCATCGGCGATGACCGGCTCACCGACAATGGAGGGGGGACCAACACGCTGCTGGGCGGCGACGGCACGGACATCCTGTCCATCCTGAACGCGGTCACGGCGCCGCGGTCGACCAGCACCTCCCTGATGGAAGGCGGCGACGGCAACGATCAGATCGACCTATACAACAGCACCGCCAGCAAGGAGACCTTCAACGGCACGCTGCGCGGCGGCGCCGGCGACGACCGGCTGTCGGCCTCCGGCGGGGCGACGATCGTCATGGAAGGTGGCGACGGCGACGATGTCATCTACAACGACCGCAACGACGCGGTGACCATCGACGGCGGAGCGGGCGACGACCTGATCGTGCTGGTCATCGGCAATGTCCCCCAGGCGACGCTTGGCGCGGGCGTGGACACTGTCCGCTTCCACAGCACCCCGACCTCGGCGGGGCACAGCACGATCACCATCACCGACTTCCAGGCGGGCGTCGGCGGCGACCGCGTCGACCTGACCAACTGGCTGAAGCTGGTCCTGTCGCAGGACCAGTGGGACAACAACCTCAACCCCTTCGCCAGCGGCCATCTGCGGCTGATCCAGTCCGGCGCCGACACCGTGCTGCAGATCGACAAGGATCTGCAGCCGACGCAGGGCTGGAGCGAGTTGGTCCGCTTTCAGAACGCCCTGGTCGGCGACTTCGTGACCGAGAACTTCTCGGGCCTGTCGCCCACCGGCGCCGCACCGATCGGTGGGACCGTCGTCGGGACCGGCGCGGCCGACACCATCATCGGCAGCCTCGGGGCCGACCTGATCCAGGGCCAGGGCGCCGCCGACGACCTCGACGGCTATGGCGGCGACGACCAGCTGGAAGGCGGCGACGGCGACGACTTCCTGATGGGCGGGGCGGGCGACGACGTGCTGACCGGCGGGGCCGGCGCCGACATCTTCCGTGGCCACGACTGGTTCGCCTGGAACGGCGCCGGCGCCGACGTCGTCACAGACTTCGGCGCCGGCGACAGGATCAGCCTCCACGGCTACTGGACCTACCAGAGCCTGACGCAGGACGGCGCGGACACGGTCATCGACCTGGGCTCGGGCCAGACCATCCGGCTGATCGGCGTTCAGGCCTCCAGCCTGACCAACGACAGTTTTGTCGACCACATGCTGCCGCCGCCGCCGCCCACCCTCGGCTCGGAGCGGACGCTGACGGGCACGGTCGGGGCCAACACCCTGACCGGAGACGACCGCTGGGAAACCCTGCTTGGTCTTGGCGGCAACGACACCCTCTACGGCATGGCCGGGCGGGATCTGATCGAGGGCGGCGACAACAACGACAAGCTGTTCGGAGGCGACGGCGACGACGTGCTGGTCGGCGGGGCAGGGCAGGACACCCTGACCGGCGGGGCCGGCGCCGATGTCTTCGTGATGGCCACCGGCGACGGCGCCAACACCATCGCCGACTTCCAGGACGGAACCGACCTGATCGACATCAGCGGCTACGGCGGGGCTTACAGCTCTATCGTCCAACTGGCCGGCGGCGCCAAGGTCGTGTTCGCCGACGGCGGTTACGTCACCCTGACCGGTATCCAGACGAGCGCTCTCAGCGCGGCGGATTTCATCACCGGCGCCTCGCCGCCGCCTCCGCCACCTCCTCCGCCACCTCCTCCTCCGCCGCCACCTCCGCCACCTCCTCCGCCGCCGCCTCCACCGGAGCCCGGCTACGAGCGCACCCTGGCCGGGACGGTCGGCGCCAACACGCTGAACGGCGACGACCGCTGGGACACCCTCCAGGGCCTGGCCGGCAACGACACGCTGAACGGGCTGGGCGGTTCGGACCGGCTGGAGGGCGGCGACAACAACGACAAGCTCTACGGCGGCGACGGGGACGACATCCTGATCGGCGGCGCGGGTCAGGACACCCTGACGGGCGGCGCGGGCGCGGATCTGTTCGTGCTGGCGCCCGGCGACGGGGCCAACACCATCGCCGACTTCCAGGACGGCCTGGACCTGATCGATGTCACCGGCTACGGCGGCTACAGCTAGATCGTCCAGCTGGCGGCCGGGGCCAAGGTCATCTTCGCGGACGGCGGATACGTCATCCTGACCGGGGTGCAGACCGCGAGCCGGTCGGCAGCCGACTTCGTTGGCCTGTCCGGGCCCATGCCCGCCGATCCGCCCAAGGATGACGGCTGGCTGACCTGACGGCGGCGGCCTGAGCTACGGCCACTCCTCGGAGTGGGTCACCTCGCCGCGACGAAGTTCAGCGAACCCGGAACCGTTTCATTTGTAACTACGTTAACCACCGCGATTGGCTGGAGGGTCATCGCGTGGACATTGATTGCGGCATCGGGGGATGGGTTTCCGCCTCGTCCTCGCGCCCCCTCCTCCTGTCTCCCCACAGTACTCCAACAGATTTTGAACCCCGGCCGGAAGAACCCGGCCGCCCCGCTCGTTGACCTAGACAGGACGGGCGGCGGCAGGAGGCCGACTTGCCCGTTGGAGGGAAGATCCAAATGGCCTACCGCACGCAAGCGGCGATCCGCATGGACGCCGATGACAGCATCCTGTTCCGCCGCAACGCCGGCGCCGACGACAGCGCCCCGCGCACCTCGCACAGTTTCGCCGACCTGATGACCACCAGCAGCCTGGTCTCGGGCTCCGGCCCCGAGGTGACAGCCGTCGCCAGCGGCGCAACGGCGTCCAAGAACTACACGGCCTTCGTCTTCGACGGCATCGGCGACTTCAAGCCGGTGCTGCCGACCCAGCCGCTGCTGATCGGCATCGACGTCCACCCCGGTGACACCACCACCACCGCCACCCTGGCCGTCGACGGCGCCCACGTCGTCGCCACCATCGACACCATCGGCGACCAGGACTGGTTCAAGGTTGATCTGGTCGCCGGCCAGACCTACGACGTCTCGATGTTCCAGAAGGTCGGCGGGCCCAACCTCGTGCCGCTGGCCGACGCCTATATCGAGCTCTACGACTCCACCGGCCACTTCATCATGAGCGCCGACGGCGGCGGGCCGAACACCCCCTCCGGCCTGGACGCCATCCTCACCTACACGGCGACGGCGACCGGAACCTACTATGTCAACGCCATGTCCTTCGACCAGGACTCGACCAATGGCACGACCGGCGACGGCGTCGGCGACTACGAGATATTCGTGGAAACCGTCGAGGGCGGCGATCCCAACGCCTATGTGCCCTTCTATTCGCCCGACAGCCCGCTGAGCTCCATCGACTGGGGCAGCGTCTTCGACCGCAGCTCGCGCAATCCCGACGGCAACAACGGCACGCGGCCGAACGACAAGGCGCCTGACGGCTCCACCCCGGTGACCAACAACGAGTTCGGCATCGTCGGCAAGAACGTCATCACCTACTACTTCGCCAAGCAGGGCGATGTGTTCCTCGACGAGGAGCCCGGCGGCCTGGCGACCATGGTCCAGGCCCAGAACATGCAGGCCTGGGAAAAGGCGGCCTTCCGCACGGCGCTCGACCAGTATGAGCATGTCGCCGACCTGATCTACATCGAGGTCGACAACCGCGCCGCTGCCGACCTCAAGTTCATCACCTACCAGGGCACGCCGGGGGCCGGCGCCAGCCTGCTCGGCCGCATGAGCCCGCCCAACGAACCCAACGAGGGCCAGGCCGAGTTCAACAGCGGCGACGTGCGCTGGACCCAGGCCGGCGTCAGCCAGGGTGGCTTCTACTTCTCGACCCTGCTGCATGAGTTCGGCCACGGCCACGGCATGGCCCACCCGCACGACAACGGCGGCCATTCGACCGTCATGCACGGCGCCGGCCCGAGCGACGATCCCGTCGAGGGCGCCATCGGCGGCCAACTGGGCGACTTTGGCCTGAGCCAGCAGGTCTTCACGGTCATGTCCTACAATGACGGCTGGCAGTCCTCGCCCTACGGCATGCCCAGCAGCGGCGACTTCCCGACCGGCGCCAACGCCGATCCCTACGGCTGGCAAGGCACCCTGGCCGCCCTCGACATCGCCGTCATCCAGGACAAGTACGGCGTCAACGAGGAGTACAACGCGGGCGCCAACATCTACACGATGAAGGACGTCAACGCGCCGGGCACCTTCTTCTCGACCATCTGGGACGGCGGCGGCTCGGACGAGATCCGCTACAGCGGGGCCCGCGACGCCAGCATCGACCTGCGGGCCGCCAGCCTGCAGTACGAGGAAGGCGGCGGCGGCTTCGTTTCCTACGCCTACGGCATCTACGGCGGCTACACGATCGCCAACGGCGTGGTCATCGAGAACGCCACGACCGGGGCCGGCAACGACCTGCTGCACGGCAACGACGCCAACAACACGCTCAAGGGCAACGCCGGCAACGACGTGCTCGGTGGCTTCGGCGGCAATGACCGGCTGGAAGGCGGGGCGGGCGACGACATCGTCGAAGGCGGCTCGGGCAACGACAACCTGATCGGCGGCGACGGCAACGATACACTGACCGACGACGCCGGCACGGCCGACCAGATGTACGGTCAGAACGGCAACGACGTCCTGACCATCACCCGGGCGGCCGGCGGCACGGGCAGCTTCGTGCTCGACGGCGGGGCGGGCGACGACCGCTTCGTGCTGGCGGCGCTGTCCGGCATGACCCAGGCCCGCGGCGGCGACGGTCTCGACCGCTTCGAGGCCCACGGCTCGGCCACCGTCACCGGCGGTCTCGGCGTCGACACCATCCGCATCGAGGGCGATTTCGCCGCCGGCGCGGTGGTGGCGGTCGAGGACTTCACGGCCGGGGCCGGCGGCGACCGGCTCGACCTCTCCAGCTTCATGGTGGCGAAATTCACCAACTGGGACGGCACGTCGAACCCGACCAGCACCGGCCACGTGCGGGTCACCGCCAGCGCCACAGGCTCCATCGTCCAGGTCGACCTGAACGGCGGCGGCAACAGCTGGACCACCATCGCTACGCTCAAGGGTGTCTCGCCCGGCCAGCTGACGGTCGAGAACCTCGGTTTCGCCCTGACCGGCGGCGCCAGCGGCATCACCGGCACGGCGGGTAACGACACGCTGAACGGCGGGGCCGGCGCGGACATCATCCTCGGCCTGGCCGGCGACGACATCCTCAAGGGCAACGGCGGCAACGACGAACTGCAGGGCGACGGCGGCAAGGACAAGCTGTACGGCCTCGACGGCGACGACAGCCTCTACGGCGGCGACGACATCGACCAGCTGCTGGGCGGCAACGGCAATGACGCCCTGTTCGGCGACGCCGGCGACGACATCCTGATCGGCGGCCTCGGCAAGGACACACTTACGGGCGGCCTCGGCAAGGACAGCTTCAACTACACCCTGACGTCGGAATCGGCGGCCGGGGCGGCGGACCGCATCCTCGACTTCAACGCCTCCCAGGGCGACAAGCTGAGCGTCAAGGGCGTCGATGCCGATGTGAACCTGGCCGGCGACCAGGCTTTCGCCTTCGTCGCCGCCTTCGACCACCATGCCGCCCAGGCGGTGCGGGCCTATGACGCCGGTCTGAACCTCACCACCCTGTCGTTCGACACCAACGGCGACGCGGTGGCCGACATGGTCATCGAGCTGAACGGCAACGTGACCAGCGGCTGGATCCTCTAGCGCCCGCCACAGGTTCGAAACGCAACGGGCCCTTCCCGCCGCGAGCGGGGAGGGCCCGAAGTGTTTCAAGGATTGGACCAACCATTGTTCGTTCAACGCTGGGCGTCGCGGCCGCCATTGCCTTGCTGGGTATGGGCCAGCTGACCCTGCCCAATCCAAGATCGATCTCGGCGCCTACGACGGCTACACCAGCAAGAGCCAGCTGGCGGCCGGGGCCAAGCTCATCTTCGCCGACGGCGCCTATGGGATCCTCAGCGGCGTCCAGGCGGCCAACATCAGCAATGCCGACTTCATCGGCCTGGCCGCGCCTGTCCCCGCGGCGCCGCTCAAGGCGCCGGCGATGGACCTCAAGGCTGTCGAGATCGCGCCCGGCCACAGCGGCTGGTTCTGGCACGGCCGAGCCCTGCAGGGTCTGAGGCGAGCCGCGACCCGTCATCGCGGCTCGCCCGTTAAGGGTGGGTTTTCATGGCCGCTTCACCCAACAGGCGCTATATCCTCTCCCCAGGGAAGCGGCCTCTCCTGAGTCCGCCTGGGCTCAACTTGCCCCCGCGCCGAGGCGATCCACATTGGACGTCAGGCGCCAGGGGACCATACCGGCAGGCGCCGGGGCGTTGACGAGGGTTGAATGGCATACCGCATTGGCGTTGACGGGCTGGGCGACACCGACCTGCTGGCCGGCTTTGGCGATTTCGGCGACGACGCGACCGTCGGCATGACCGAGACGCTGTCGAGCGACACCGCCCTGCAGGCCCGCGCCTGGCTGACGACGCAGGTCTACACCAGTCTGGTGGCCTTCGACGGCAGGCTGACGGTCGATGAGCATGACGATGAAGCGGTGAACCCGCTGTCGGACGACAAGGCGGTCTCGGTTCCGAGCGGCGGCGCCGGCGATGGCGGCGAGCCGGAGGGCTTCCTCAACGCCGCCGACCGGGGCGGCACGGGCCCGAACGGCAAGGTCTCCAAGACCCTCGAGCAGGCGGCCTATCACCTGGACCGCACCTACGCGACCTGGAACGCCTTCGACCACGTCAACGGCGTGCCCGACATCGACAACAACTGGGACGATCCGGTCTGGGGTGGCAGCGTCACCCATGTGAGCTTCGCATTCCGCTCGACCGCGCCGGGCAGCATGCCGGACGACACGGCCGGCTTCAGCCGCTTCACCGAGGTGCAGATCAACGCCACCCTGCTGGCGCTGGCGTCGTGGTCGGACGTCGCCAACATCGTCTTCGACCGGGTCGGCACGGGCACGACCGGCGAGGCCGCCTATTCCAACAGCGCCATCATGCTCTACGGCAACTACGCGTCCGGGGCGGACGGCTCGGCGGCTTTCGCCTACCTTCCCAGCCAGAGCCCCAGCGGCGGCGACGTCTGGGTGCACTACACCGGCACGGCGACCAATCCCCAGATCGGCAACTACGGCATGCTGACGCTGGTCCATGAGACCGGCCACGCCATCGGCTTCTCCCACCCGGGCGCCTACAACGCCGACCCGAACATCACGTTCGAGTACGCGACCTCGGCAGAGTATTACGAGGACAGCCACCAGTACACGGTGATGAGCTACTTCACCGAGGACAACACCGGCGCCAACTTCGGGCCGTCCTACCCCGGCACGGTCATGCTGGACGACATCGCCGCCGCCCAGCGCAGTTATGGCGTCAACCTGACCACCCGGACCGGCGACACCGTCTACGGCTTCAACTCCAACGCCGATCGGCCGTGGTTCGTCGCCACCAGCGCGACGACCCGGCTGGTCTTCGCCGTCTGGGACGCCGGCGGTAACGACACCTTCGATTTCTCGGGCTATTCGAACGACCAGGTCATCGACCTGCGTGAAGGCAACTTCTCGAGCGTCGGGACCTACAGCGCCGGCAACAGCATGATCGGCAACGTCGCCGTCGCCAAGGGCGCGGTGATCGAGAACGCCATCGGCGGGGTCGGCGCGGATTTCCTGTACGGCAACGCGGCCGCCAACCACCTGACCGGCGGCGGCGGCAACGACACCCTGACCGGCGGGGCGGGGAGCGACGTCTTTCATTTCGCCCTCGGGTCCGGCAACGACATCATTGCCGACTTCCAGGTCGGGACCGACCTGATCGACGACACCGCCTTCGGCCAGTACCAGAGCGTCGTCCAGGACGGCGCCGACGCCCTGGTTACCCTGACCAGCGGCGTCACCGTGCGCCTGACCGGCGTCACCGCCACGACGGTGACCGGCGCCAGCTTCGTCTCGAACGCGTCCCCACCGCCCCCTCCGCCGCCACCCCCGCCGCCACCTCCGCCGATCTTCAACGACATCACCGGCGACGGCACGGCCCAGACCCTCAACGGCACGGTCGGACGTGACCACATCCAGGGCCTGGGCGGGGCTGACACCCTCAACGGCCTGGACGCCGACGACTGGATCGAAGGCGGCGACGGCGACGACGTTATCACCGGCGGCGCGGGTTCCGACCTGCTGACCGGCGGGGCGGGGGCGGACACCTTTGTCGCCACCGCCGGCGGCGGAGCCGACACGGTCAGCGACTTCACGGTCGGCAGCGACAAGATCGACGTCACCGGCTTCGGCGCCTACAGCAAGGCCCAGGACGGGGCCGACACGGTGATCACCGTGACCGGCGGCGGCAGTTTCCGCCTGGCCGGCGTCACCGCCACGACGGTCACCGACGCCAGTTTCCTCGGCCTACCGCCGCCGCCCCCGCCTCCGCCGCCGCCCCCTCCGGGCGTGGTCTACGACCGCACCCTGACCGGCACAGCCGGGGCCAACACCTTGTCGGGCGACGGCCGCAACGAGATCATCCAGGGCCTCGACGGCAACGATACGCTGAATGGCCTGGCCGGCTCCGACAAGCTCGAGGGCGGGCTCGGCAACGACAAGCTGAACGGCGGCGACGGCGACGACATCCTGATCGGCGGCGCCGGCCAGGACACCCTGACCGGCGGAGCCGGGGCCGACGTCTTTGTGATCGGGACCGGCGACGGCACGACCAACACCATCGCCGACTTCGAACTGGGCGTGGACCTGATCGATATCACCGCCTTCGGCGCCTACACCGGCATCACCCAGCTGGCTGGCGGGGCGAAGGTCACCTTCTCCGACGGCAGCAGCGTCACGCTGACCGGCGTCAGCGCCGGCAGCCTGACCAGCGCCAACTTCATCACCACGGCCTCACCGCCACCACCTCCTCCTCCTCCTCCTCCGCCACCAACCTTCAACGACATCACGGGCGACGGCACGGCCCAGACGCTGAACGGCACGGTCGGACGCGACCACATCCAGGGGCTGGGGGGAGCCGACACGCTCAATGGCCTGGACGCCGACGACTGGATCGAAGGCGGCGACGGCGACGACGTCATCAGTGGCGGAACCGGCGCGGACCTGCTGACCGGCGGGGCAGGGGCGGACACCTTCGTGGCCGCTTCCGGCGGCGGCGCCGACACCGTCAGCGAGTTCACGGTCGGTAGCGACAAGATCGACCTCACCGGCTTTGGCGCCTACAGCAAGGCCCAGGACGGCGCCGACACCGTCATCACCGTCGGCGCGGGAACCGGCATCAGCTTCCGGCTGACCGGCGTCACGGCCGGGACGGTGACCGACGCCAGCTTCCTCGGCTTGCCGCCGCCGCCGCCGCCGCCCCCGCCGCCCCCGCCACCGCCACCGCCCCCGCCGCCTCCGCCGCCTCCGGGCGTGGTCTATGATCGCACCCTGACCGGCACGGTCGGGGCCAACACGCTGTCGGGCGACGGCCGCAACGAGATCATCCAAGGCCTCGACGGCAACGATACGCTGAATGGCCTGGGCGGCTCCGACAAGCTCGAGGGCGGGCTCGGCAACGACAAGCTGAACGGCGGCGACGGCGACGACATCCTGATCGGCGGCGCCGGCCAGGACACCCTGACCGGCGGGGCCGGGGCCGACGTCTTCGTGATCGGGACCGGCGACGGCACGACCAACACCATCGCCGACTTCGAACTGGGCGTGGACCTGATCGATATCACCGCCTTCGGCGCCTACACCGGCATCACCCAGTTGGCCGCCGGCGCCAAGGTGACCTTCTCCGACGGCAGCGCCGTGACCCTGACCGGCATCGCGTCGGGCAGCCTGAGCGCCGCCAACTTCATCACCTCGGCTTCACCGCCGCCGCCTCCTCCACCCCCACCTCCGCCGCCCCCGACGTTCAACGACATCACCGGCAGCGCCGGCGGCGAGACCCTGAACGGCACGGTCGGGCGCGACCACATCCAGGCCCTGGGCGGCATCGACACCCTCAACGGCCTTGACGCCGACGACTGGCTGGAAGGCGGCGACGACGACGACGTCATCACCGGCGGGGCCGGCTCCGACCTGCTGACCGGCGGAACGGGCGCCGATCACTTCGTCGCCACCGCCGGCGGCGGGGCCGACACCGTCAGCGACTTCCAGGTCGGCAGCGACAAGCTCGACATCACCGGCTTCGGGACCTACGCCAAGGCCCAGGACGGCGCCGATACCGTCGTCACCGTCGGCGTCGGCACGGGAATCAGCTTCCGCCTGACCGGCGTCACCGCCGGGACGGTTACGGACGCGAGCTTCCTCGGTCTGCCTCCCCCTCCGCCACCGCCGCCGCCGCCGCCTCCGCCACCGCCGCCGCCGCCTCCGGGCAGCGAGCCGACCCCGCCGGTCGGCTATGCGGCCGTCACCGGCACCGCCGGCAACGACACCAAGGTCGGCGGCGCCGGATCGGACGGCGTCCAGGGCCTGGCCGGCAACGACACCCTCTATGGCCGCGCCGGCGACGACTGGGTCGGCGGCGGTGACGGCGCCGACAAGCTGTTCGGCGAGGACGGCAATGACGTCCTCTACGGCGGCCTCGGGGCCGACACCGTCTATGGCGGGACCGGCGCCGACCACTTCGTCTACTTCCAGGTCGCCGACAGCACCGGGGCGGCCACCGATTTCATCCGCGACTTCAATGCCGCCGACGGGGATATGGTCGATGTCAGCCTGGTCGACGCCAATACCGGCCTGGCCGGCGATCAGGCCTTCAGCTTGGTCGGCGCCTTCTCCGGGGTGGCCGGACAGATGACCATTTCCACGGTCAGCGGCATCTCCACCCTCAGTTTCGACGTCAACGGCGACGGCGCGGCTGACATGGTGATCAAGACTTTGGGAGCTGTGGGCTCAAGCTACGTCGCTTAGGCCCTCGGGGCGTTGACGCCTCAGGTCATGGGGAGGAAGGTCCGGGCATGACCCAGACCGCTCCCCACGACATCCTGCTGTCCCATGAAATGCTCGGGCCGATGGAGCCGGTGCTGACCGGCGCCGGCTATCGGGTTCATCGCCTGTGGGAGCACAGGGACCGGCTGGCCTTCCTGGCCGGCGAGGGCCGCGGCATCCGCGCCATCGTCCATGCCGGCGAGTTCAAGCTCGACCACGAGTTCCTCGCCGAGATGCCGCGCCTGGGCCTGATCGCCTGTGTCAGCGTCGGCTACGACGGGGTGGACGTGCCCTGGTGCAAGGCGCGGGGCATCGCCGTCACCAACTCGGCCGGCCTCAACGCCGACGACGTGGCCGACCATGCGGTTGGGCTGCTGATCGCTGTCTGGCGCGGCCTGGTCGAGGGCGACGCCAAGCTGCGGGCCGGCAAATGGACCCACGCCGACCGCATGCGGCCCCGCCACAGCCTGCGCGGCAAGACGGCGGGCATCGTCGGCATGGGCCACATCGGCGAGGCCGTGGCCAAGCGGCTGGAAGCCTTCGGCATGCCGATCCTCTGGTGGGGCCCCAACCCCAAGGACAGCCGCTGGAAACGGGCCAAGTCCCTGCTGCAGCTGGCCCGCGACTGCGACGCGCTGATGGTCTGCACCCGGGGCGACGCGACGGGCCTGATCACCGCGCCGGTCATCGAGGCGGTCGGCCCGCGCGGCTGCATCGTCAACATCTCGCGCGGCGGGGTGATCGACGAGGACGCCTTGATCGCCGCCCTCAAGGACGGCCGACTCGGCATGGCCGGCCTTGACGTCTTCGCCGAGGAGCCGACGCCGCCGGCCCGCTGGAAGGACGTGCCGCACACGGTGCTGACGCCGCACACCGCCGGCGGGACGCTGGAAAGCATCCCGCAGATGGTGGCGATGACCATCGAGAACCTGCGCCGCTACTTCCATGGCGAGCCGCTGGCGACGCCGGTCGCGGCGTAAAAAAGACCCTCCGGCGCAAGCGACGGAGGGCCAGTATATCCCCAGGACAGGGAAGGCTTGGATCAGGCGGCCCGCATCAGGCGGCTTTGGCGTAGAGCGCCTGCTCCTCCATCACCGCTTTCAGCACGGCCGGGCGACTGAGCATGCGGCCGTGGTAGGCGGCGAGGTTGGGATAGTCGGCCAGCTCCGGCCCGGCGACGCGGGTCCAGTTCAGCACCGTGGTCAGGTAGGCGTCGGCGACGCTGAAGTCGTCCATCAGGAAGTCGCGGCCGGCCAGATGGTCGTTGAGGTAGCCGAACCGCCCCTTGGCCAGGTGTTTGGCGAAGGCCTTGGCGTCGGCCGGGGCCTCGGGCGAGAGCAGGGGGCCGAAGACGCCGCGGTGCAGCTCGGCGCCGATGAAGCTCAGCCATTCGCGCAGGCGGTGGGGGCTGGGCTGGCTCTTTCCCGGAAACTGCTCGGCGACGTACTGCAGGATGGCGGCGTTTTCGGTGAGGATCTCGCCGTCGTGGGTGCGGATGGTCGGCACCTGGCCCTTGGGATTGATGGCCAGGAAGTTCTCGCCGCCGACGGTCTTGGTCTTCTGATCGACCTGGTTGAAGCGGGCTTCGGCCCCGGTCTCATAGAGCCACATACGGGTAGCCAGCGAGCAGGCGAGGGGCGAGAAGTACAGGTCCATGACGGCCTCCATCCGTGAGGGGTTTATTTATGTACCGTCTTGCACAATAATTGGCCGGTCAAGAGTTATTTGCGAAATGGTACAAAAATCAGAGGCGCGTCCGCGCGGCAGGCCCCGGGCCTACGACCCCGACAAGGCGGTCGCAAAAGCGCGCGAGGCCTTCTGGACCCAAGGCTATTCAGCGACCTCGCTGGACGACCTGTCGGCCGCCACCGGCATGAACCGGCCCAGCCTCTACGCCGCCTTCGGCGACAAGCGGGCGCTGTACCTGGAGACCCTGCGGCGCACCCGAGACGGGCTGCTGGCCGGGACCAGGACCGCGCTGAACCTGCCGGGCGACCTGCAGACCAGCCTCGACTTCTATTTCGCCCGCGCCATCGACGCCTACCTGGCCGGCGAGGGTGACGCGCGCGGCTGCTTCGTCATCGGCACGGCCCTGACCGAGGCGGTCGGCGACGACGAGATCAAGGCGGTGTTGCACGACACCTTCCATGGCCTCGACGGCCTGCTCGGCGGCCGTATCCAGCGCGCCATCGACGAGGGCGAACTGCCCGCAACCGCCGACGCCGCCTCACTTGGCTACCTGTTGTCGGCGGCGGTGCATGGGCTGGCGATGCGGTCGCGGGCGGGCGAGCCGCGCGACGCGCTGGAGCGATGGGCGAGGGGCGCCGTGGCCCAGGTCGTCCGCCTCGCCAAGGCTTGACTTAAACACATAAAGATATCTTTATATCCCTGATGACACAGGGATCGATCCAGACGGTTGAGATGCTGCGCGCGGCCGGCGAGCCGACCCGTCTGCGCATCCTCGCCCTGCTGGCCGCCGAGGAGCTTTCGGTCCTCGAACTGTGCCGCATTCTGGACCAGAGCCAGCCGCGCGTCTCGCGCCATCTCAAGCTGCTGGCCGAGGCCGGACTGGTGCAGCGATTCCCCGACGGAGCCTGGGTCTTCTATCGCCTCAGCGCGGCCGGGACCGCCCGGCAGCTGGTCGATGGCGTCCTCGATCTGACCGACGAAACTGACCCGGTCCTGCGCCGCGACGGCGACCGGCTGACCGAGGTGAAGACCGAACGCACCAGCGAGGCGGCCGCCTACTTCGCCCGCAACGCCGCCCGCTGGGACGAGATCCGCAACCTCTACGCCTCCGAGACCCAGGTCGAGGCGGCGATCAATCAGGCGGCGGGGGCCGGGACCATCGGCCGGCTGGTCGATCTCGGCGCCGGGACAGGCCGCATGCTGACCCTGCTGGGCGACCGGGCCGAGCGGGCCATCGGCCTGGACCTGTCGCAGCAGATGCTCAACATCGCCCGGGTCAACGTCAGCGAGGCGGGCCTGGGCTCTTGCGAGCTGCGCCATGGCGACATCTTCGCCACCGGCCTGCCGGCCGCCAGCGCCGACCTGGTGACGGTGCATCAGGTGCTCCACTACCTGGGTGACCCCATCGCCGCGATCACCGAAGCGGCGCGTCTGGTGGCGTCGGGCGGGCGGCTGCTGATCATCGATTTCGCCCCCCACAGCCTGGAATTCCTGCGCAGCCAGCATCAGCACCGGCGGCTCGGCTTCTCCGACGCCGAGATCCTGCGCTGGCTGGAGGCCGCCGGGCTGGAGGGGCAGGTCAGCGAGACCCTGCCGACCGCCAACGGCGAAGGCCTGACCATCAAGATCTGGACCGGGACGCGCCCGGCCAACGCCAACAGGAGCGCCGCATGAGCCCGCACCGCCGCGTCATCGGACCGGTCGCCCGCTCGGCCGAACGGCCCAACCGCAAGCTCGGCATCAGCTTCGAGTTCTCGCCGCCCAGGACGCCCGAGGCCGAGGAGAACCTGTGGAACGCCATCCGCCGGCTGGAGCCCCTGCAGCCCGATTTCGTCTCGGTCACCTACGGCGCCGGCGGCTCGACCCGTGACCGGACGCACCGCACGGTCAAGCGCATCGTCGAGGAAACCAGCCTCAAACCTGCCGCCCACCTGACCTGTGTCGAGGCCTGCCGCGACGACGTCGACCAGGTGATCCGCGACTACTGGGACGCCGGGGTGCGCCACCTGGTGGCCCTGCGCGGCGACCCGCCCGGCTCGATCGGCGGGGCCTATGTGCCGCGCGCCGACGGCTACGCCAACGCCACCGAACTGACCCGCGCCGCTCGCGCCATCCAACCGTTCGAAGTGCTGGTCGGCGTCTACCCCGAGGGTCATCCCGAGAGCCCGAACATCGACCACGACATCGATGTTCTGAAGGCCAAGGTCGATGCCGGCGCGACGCGCGGCATCACCCAGTTCTTCTTCGAGATCGACCCCTTCCTGCGCTTCATGGAGAAGGTGCGGGCCGCCGGTATCACCATTCCGATCTCGCCGGGGATCATGCCGGTCTCCAACTTCAAAGGGCTGGTGAAGATGTCGGGCGCCTGCGGGGCCTCGATCCCGGGCTGGCTGGGCAACCTGTTTGACGGGCTCGACGTCGACCCCGAGACCCGCCGTCTGATCGCCTGCAGCGTGGCCGCCGAGATGTGCGCCAAGCTGGAGGAGGAGGGCTTCTCCGACTTCCACTTCTACACCCTCAACCGGGCCGATCTGGTGTATGCCATCTGCCGCGTGCTGGGGGTGCGCGAGCCGGCCACGTCGCCGGCGGAGGCCGCCGCATGACCTTGAAGAAACTCGTCTTTTCCGCCATCGCCGCCAGCGCCCTGTTCGTGGTCAGCGCCTCGGCCCAGGCCCCCGCCGCCTGGACCAGGGCGACGACGCCGTTCCAGGTGATCGGCAACATCTACTACGTCGGGACCGAGGGCCTGTCGGCCTGGCTGATCACCAGTTCCAACGGCCACATCCTGATCGACGGCGGCATGCCGCAGAACGCCGCCCTGGTCGAGGCCAACATCAAGAGCCTCGGCTTCAAGCTGTCGGACGTCGACCTGATCCTCAACAGCCACGCCCACTTCGACCACGCCGGGGCCATCGCCCAGCTGAAGAAGGACACCGGCGCCGTGGTCATCGCCAGCGCCGGCGACAAATGGGCCCTGGAGAATGGCAAGTATCCGGGCTCGGAGGACGTCGCCTACCTGAACTTCCCGGGCGTGAAGGTCGACAAGACCGTCGGCGACGGCGAAACCCTCTCGGTCGGCTCCAACACCCTGAAGGCCAACATCACGCCGGGCCACACCAAGGGCTGCACCTCCTGGACCACCTCGGTGAAGGACGGGGCCAAGAGCTACAGGGTGATCTTCTTCTGCAGCGCCACGGTGGCCGCCAACCGGCTGGCCCCGAACCCGCAGTACCCGGGCATCGTCGCCGACTATCAGCATACCTTTACCAGGCTGGCCGGCATGCAGGCCGACGTCTTCCTGGCCCCGCACCCCGACCAGATGGGCATGGCCGCCAAGCGCGCCGCCATCGGGGCCGGCAAGCCCAACCCCTTCGTCGATCCCACCGAGCTGTCCTCGGCCACCGCCAGACTGAAGGCGGATTTCGAGACCCAGCTCGCCAAGCAGCAGGCCGGATCATGACCCGACAGGACCGCATCGCGCTTCTCCATCAGGCCGCCAAAGAGCGGATCCTGATCCTCGACGGCAGCTGGGGTGTGATGTTCCAGCGCGAGGGCCTCAGCGAAGAGGACTTCCGGGGCGACCGCTTCAAGGACCACAATGTCCATCTGAAGGGCAACAACGACATCCTCTGCCTGACCCGGCCCGACCTGGTGCAGAAGCTGCACGAGGCCTATTTCGCGGCCGGCGCCGACATCAGCGAGACCAACACCTTCAGCGCCACCTGGATCGCCCAGGAGGACTACGCCTGCGAGTCCGCCGTCCGTGACATCAACTTCGAGGGCGCGCGGCTGGCCCGCGCCGCGGCCGACAGGTTCACCGCCGCCGAGCCGGACAAGCCGCGGTTCGTGGCCGGGTCGATCGGACCGCTGAACAAGATGCTGTCGATGAGCTCGGACGTGAACGATCCGGGCGCCCGGTCGGTGACCTTCGACCAGGTCTATGACGCCTATCGCGAACAGGCGCGGGCGCTGCATGAGGGCGGGATCGACCTGTTCCTGATCGAGACCATCACCGACACCCTCAACTGCAAGGCCTGCATCAAGGCGATCATGGACCTCGAGGACGAGGGCTATGAGCCGCTGCCGATCTGGATCAGCGGCACCATCACCGACCGTTCGGGCCGCACCCTGTCGGGCCAGACGTCGGAAGCCTTCTGGAACAGCGTCAAGCACGCTCGGCCGTTCGCCGTCGGCTTCAACTGCGCGCTCGGCGCCGACCTGATGCGGCCGCACATCGCCGAGATGAGCCGCGTCGCCGACACCCTGGTCGCCGCCTATCCCAACGCCGGCCTGCCCAACGCCATGGGCCAGTACGACGAACAGCCGCACGAGACGGCCTGTCACCTGGAAGAGTGGGCGGCCAGCGGCCTGGTCAACATCCTGGGCGGCTGCTGCGGCACGACGCCCGAGCACATCCGGCATGTCGCCGAGGCGGTGAAGGGCAAGACGCCCCGGCCGATCCCGGAGCGCGCCAGGGCCATGCGGCTGGCCGGGCTGGAGCCCTTCGAGCTGGCCTGATGAAACTCGACAAGGCCGACGCCCTCACCGCCACCGAGACCGAACTGCTGCGCGACCTGCGCAGCCGGCTCGGCCGTGCGACCAACGACAAGGCCGCCGCCGTGCTGGTCAATGCCGTGGTGCAGACGGCGCCGCGCGTCGCCATCGGGCCGGCGCCGGGCGATCCGGTGCTGGAGACCAGGGACTTCGACGCCTTCAGGCTGGCCGTGGCCGGCGCGACCATGGCCCAACTTAGGTCGGCCGTGGCGGGGTTGAAGCAATTGCACGGGCAGGGGCCCGGTCCGGTGATGAAGGCTGTCGCCGCCGGTCTGCCCCAGGCGGTGATCAGCCGCCGGCTGGCCCTCGGGGGCCGTGAGCCCGCCATCGATAATGGGATGCTGTAGTGAGACCTGTCTTCGTCAACGTCGGTGAGCGGACCAACGTCACCGGCTCGGCCAAATTCCGCAAGCTGGTGGTCGATGGCGACTACACGGCGGCGCTCGCCGTGGCGCGTCAGCAGGTCGAGGCCGGGGCGCAGGTCATCGACGTCAACATGGACGAGGGCCTGCTGGATTCGAAGCTGGCCATGGTCACCTTCCTCAACCTGATGGCGGCCGAGCCCGACATCGCCCGGGTGCCGGTGATGATCGACAGCTCCAAGTGGGAGGTGATCGAGGCGGGCCTGAAGTGCGTGCAGGGCAAGGCCATCGTCAACTCGATCAGCATGAAGGAGGGCGAGGACGCCTTCCGTCACCATGCGCGCCTGTGCCTGCGCTACGGGGCCGCCGTGGTGGTCATGGCCTTCGACGAGCAGGGCCAGGCCGACACGGCCCGGCGCAAGATCGAGATCTGCGAGCGGGCCTACCGCATCCTGGTCGATGAGGTCGGGTTTCCGCCGGAAGACATCATCTTCGACCCCAACATCTTCGCCGTGGCGACGGGGATCGAGGAGCACGACAACTACGCGGTCGACTTCATCGAGGCGACGCGGGCCATCAAGCAGCAGCTGCCGTACGCGCGGGTGTCGGGCGGGGTGTCGAACGTGAGCTTCAGCTTCCGCGGCAACGAGCCGGTGCGGCGGGCGATCCACTCGGTGTTCCTCTACCACGCCATCAACGCCGGCATGGACATGGGCATCGTCAACGCCGGCGACCTGCCGGTCTACGACGACATCCCGGCCGAGTTGCGCGAGGCGGTCGAGGATGTGATCCTGAACAGGAAGCCCAAGGCCGGCGGGAGCCAGACCGAGCGGCTGGTGGACCTCGCGCCCAAGTACAAGGGCGACGGGACGGTGGCCAAGGTGGCCGACCAGGCCTGGCGCGGCGGGACGGTGCAGGAGCGGCTGACCCACGCCCTGGTCAACGGCATCACGGAGTTCATCGACGCCGATACCGAGGAGGCGCGCCTGCAGGCCGTGCGGCCGCTGCACGTCATCGAGGGGCCGTTGATGGACGGCATGAATGTCGTCGGCGACCTGTTCGGCTCGGGCAAGATGTTCCTGCCGCAGGTGGTCAAGTCAGCCCGGGTGATGAAGCAGGCGGTGGCCTGGCTGATGCCGTTCATGGAGGCCGTGAAGGATGGCCAGCCGCGCAATGCGGCGGGCAGGATCCTGATGGCCACGGTCAAGGGCGACGTCCACGATATCGGCAAGAACATCGTCGGCGTGGTCCTGCAATGTAACAATTACGAGGTCATCGACCTCGGCGTCATGGTCCCGGCCGACCGCATTCTGGACGAGGCCAAGGCCCACAACGTCGACATCGTCGGGCTGTCGGGCCTGATCACCCCGTCGCTGGACGAGATGGTCTTTGTCGCCGCCGAGATGGAGCGGCGCGGCTTCGACATCCCCCTGCTGATCGGCGGGGCGACGACCAGCAAGACCCACACGGCGGTGAAGATCGAACCGGCCTACCGGCGCGGCTCGACCACCTATGTGCTCGACGCGAGCCGGGCCGTGGGCGTGGTGTCTGGCCTGCTGTCCGAAGAGCGACCGCGCCTCGAGGCCGAGACCCGCACCGAATACATCCGGGTCCGCGAGCAGTTCGCCCGCGGCCAGGAAGCCAAGAACCGCACGCCGATCACCCGGGCCCGGGCCAACGCCCATCCCGTCAACTGGGCCGAGCAGCCGCCGGTGAAGCCGAGCTTCATCGGCCTCCGCGCCGTCGAGGGCGACCTCGCCGATCTGGCCCGCCACATCGACTGGACCCCCTTCTTCGCCAGCTGGGAGCTGGTCGGGCGCTACCCGGCCATCCTCGAGGACGACATCGTCGGCGAGGCGGCCAGCGACCTGTTCCGCGACGCGCAGGCGATGCTCAAGCAGATCGTCGAGGAGAAGTGGTTCACCGCCAAAGGGGTTGTCGGCTTCTGGCCGGCCCAGGCGGTGGGGGACGATATCGCGGTGTTCGCCGACGAGGCGCGGGACGCTGAACTGGCCCGCTTCCACACCCTGCGCCAGCAGATGGACAAGACCGGCGGCAAGGCCAACCTGGCCCTGTCGGACTTCGTGGCCCCGGCCGGCAAGGCCGCCGACTGGATCGGCGCCTTCGCGGTCACCGCCGGCCACGGCGAGACGGAGATCGCCGCCAAGTTCAAGGCGGCCGGCGACGACTACAACGCCATCCTCTCGGCGGCCCTTGCCGACCGCCTGGCCGAGGCCTTCGCCGAGTCGCTGCACCGGCAGGTGCGGACGCAGCTCTGGGGTTACGCGCCCGACGAGCCGTTCGACATCGACGCCCTGATCGCCGAGAAGTACCAGGGCATCCGCCCGGCGCCGGGTTACCCGGCTCAGCCGGACCACACCGAGAAGGCGACGCTGTTCAAACTGCTCGACGCCGAGAGCCACACCGGCATGGCCCTGACCGAGAGCTTCGCCATGAGCCCGCCGGCCTCGGTCTCGGGCCTCTACTTCGCCCACCCCCAGGCCCACTACTTCGGGGTCGGCAAGATCGACCGCGACCAGGTGGCGGACTACGCGGCCCGCAAGGGCTGGGCGCTGGCGACGGCCGAGCGCTGGCTGGCGCCGATTCTGGCGTACGACCCGATGGCGAAGGCGCGGGAAGCGGCGGCGTAGAGGGTGGTCTGAGGGCTTCGGTCCCGGAAGCTTGTCGAAGCGAAGCTATTGTAGCACGGCCCGTTGGCAAATTGTTGAGCAAATTCAGTCTGTTTTGACCAACCAGGTGGGCGAGAACAGCCCCCCGGACGTGTGATTTCAGCCACCGTGAAGGCGCCAGACAACCACCCGGGAACCGCTCTGTCGCCAGCGAAGGCCGAGCAGCGGCGCGCATGAAAAAGGGCAGATCGGCCGAGGCCGGCGCTGCCCTCATCCGAGCCCCTTCGGGGCCCACCTTCTCCCGACAAGCGGGAGAAGGATATGTCTAGACTTATTGCGGGCCGCGCAGGTCGGGAGCCGGGGTTTCTTCCGGCTTGGCCTCTTCGGCCGGCTGTTCGGCCGGGGCGACGTCGCCGGGGCTCAGGTCGTCGGCGGTCGGTTCGGTGGTCTGCGGTTCGAGCGGCGTGCCGACGATCGGCTGTTGCGCGTCGCTGACGGCGGCGCCGATGGGGTCGGCCGGGGCTTCCGGCGCGGCGGGCGCGGTGACCGGCTTGGCGTTGTAGGTGAGGGCGCGGCCGAACAGGTTGGAGCGGGCCGCCAGCTTCTGGGCGGTGGGCAGGCAGCGGCCCGGCAGGCCCCAGCTCATCCATTCGCGGGCCAGGTACTTCTTGTCCTTGGTGTCGCGGATGGCGAACCAGACGCCGGCGCCGCGCTTCAGCTGTTCGGCGCCGTAGGGGGCGATCGGCTTGGGCGAGGCCCTTTCGGCCGCTTCCATCGAGCCGCGGAACAGTTTCAGCGTGTCTTTGCCGGCCGCCTTCTGGTCCTTGTAGGACTGCATGTCGGCGGGCGGGGCGCCGGGGATCCTGGCGATCTCGGTCTCGATCCGCTCGACCTCGGGAAGCACCTTTTCATAGAGCTTCATGTGGCCGTCGAGGGCGCCGTAGCACCAGGCGACGAGGCCGTAGTCGTCTTCGGGCGCGCCGGGCGGGGTCGGGTACTCCACTTCGCTCGATACAGGGGGCGGGGCGGCGGCCGGCGCTTCAGCAGCCGGGGCGACATCCTGGATCAGCATCAGGGAGAGGAGCAGGGGAAGGATCGGGGCCATTCAAAGGTCCTGGTCAGGGGCAAACACGGGTGGCTCAGACATCGGCGACGCCGAAACCACCGCCCCCCGGGGTTTCGATCTCGATGATGTCACCGGCGTCCACGCGGACGGAGAAACAGCCGGTAAGGCTTCTTACCTCGCCGTTTGTGGCAATCAAACGTTGCGCGCCGGGCAAACCGGGCGATCCGCCCTGGATTCCGCACGGAACGTTCAGCCTGCGGCTTGAAAGCAACGCCGCGTCCATGGGGGCAAGGAAGCGCATACGGCGCAGGGCGCCGTCGCCGCCCGGGTGCTTGCCGGCCCCGCCGGAGCCGTGGCGGATGCCGAAATGCTCGACGCGGACAGGGAAGCGGCGCTCGAGGATCTCGGGATCGGTCAGGCGGCTGTTGGTCATGTGGGTGTGGATGGCCGACGTGCCGGGGCCGCGCGCCGTGGCGCCGGAGCCGCCGCAGATGGTCTCGTAGTACTGCCGCTCTTCGTCGCCGAAGGTGAAGTTGTTCATCGTCCCCTGGCCGTTGGCCATGACGCCGAGCGCCGCATAGAGGGCGTCGACGACATGCTGGCTGGTCTCGACATTGCCGGCGACGACGGCGGCCGGCGGATGGGGACTGAGCATCGAGCCATCGCGGACGAGGATGTTGAGCGGGGCCAGGCAGCCGGCGTTGAGCGGGATCTCGTCGTCGACCAGGGTGCGGAAGACATAGAGGGCGGCGGCGCTGACGATGGCGCTGGGGGCGTTGAAGTTGGTGTCCAGCTGGTCGGCGGAGCCCCGGAAGTCGAGGGTGGCCTCGCGGGCGGCGGCGTCGACGGTGACCTTGACGACGATCTCGCCGGCCCCGTCGAGGGGGACGCGGGCCTCGCCGTCGGTGAGCTTTTCGATGGCGCGGCGGACGCTGGCCTCGGCGTTCTGCTGCACGAAGGCCATGTAGCGGGCGACGGTGCGGGGCCCGTGGCTCTCGATCATCTGGGCGACGGCGGCGGCGCCGGCCTGGCAGGCGGCGAGCTGGGCCTTGAGGTCGGCGATGTTGCGGTCGGGGGCGCGGGCCGGCCACTTCCCCGTGGCCAGGGCGGCGCGGGTTTCGGCTTCGAGGAAGACGCCTTTCCGCATCATCGGCAGGGCGTCGAGCATGACGCCTTCCTCGTCGATGGTTTTCGAGAAGGGCGGCATGGAGCCGGGCTGGACGCCGCCGACGTCGGCGTGGTGGCCCCGGGCGGCGACGTAGAAGCTGGGGGCGCTGTCGGCGGGGTCCATGAACACCGGCATGACGACGGTGATATCGGGCAGGTGGGTGCCGCCGAAGTAGGGGTTGTTGAGCATGAAGGCGTCGCCGGGGGCGAAGCTGGCGTGGCGGGCCTGAACGGCGCGGACCGAGGCGCCCATGCTGCCCAGGTGGACGGGCATGTGGGGGGCGTTGGCGACCAGGCCGCCATCGGTGTCGAACAGGGCGCAGGAGAAGTCGAGCCGCTCCTTGATGTTGACCGAATGGGCGGTGCGTTCGAGGGCGGCGCCCATGGCCTCGGCGACGCCCATGAAGCGGCGGTTGAAGAGTTCGAGCGTGACGGGGTCGGGGCGGGTGGTGTCGGCCTCGGCGACGGCTTTGGCCGAGGTGCGGGTGAGGCGGATGAGGCCGTCGTGTTCGCGGGTCGCGGTCCAGCCGTGGGCGACGGCGATCTGGGTGTCGCCGCGGACGATGAGGGCGGGGCCGGGGAGGGTGGTGACGGCTTCGGCGGTGTGGGCGCGCATCAGTTCCTCACCCATCGGGGGAGGGGGACCGTCGCCGGAGGCGATGGTGGAGGGAGGCCCCACCGGCGATAGGGGGGTCGTTTCTACAGGCTGTTGCGGGCGTTCGTGGGGACCCCCTCCACCACGCTTCGCGTGGTCCCCCTCCCCCGAAAGGGGGAGGAACT
>JAQGIK010000032.1 GCA_028291265.1 Caulobacter sp.
GCCTCGTCAGACCAGCGAGCCGCCGCGATCAAGCCCTGGACCGACAGCTACAATCTCGCTCGGCCCCACTCCGGCATCAAAGGCCTCACACCATGGCAGCGTGTGAACAACCTTCTTGGAAACGACAGCTAGCCCCTCCCCTCTTGCCAAGTTCCGCAAGCCGGTCCCACATGCCCGCCCACTGATTTCGAGGGCAGGTATTCATGGACATCGGCGTCTTTATCCCGATCGCCAACAACGGCTGGATCATGTCGGCGACCTCGCCGCAGTACATGCCGACGTTCGAACTGAACAAACAGGTGACGCTCAAGGCCGAGAAGTACGGGCTCGATTTCGCCCTCAGCATGATCAAGCTGCACGGCTTCGGCGGCGAGACCGAGTTCTGGGACTACGCCCTGGAGAGCTTCACCTTGATGGCGGGGCTGGCGGCCGTGACCAGCAGGATCAGGCTCTACGCCTCGGTGCCGGTGCTGGCCATTCCGGCGCCGATCGCGGCGCGGATGGCGGTGACCATCGACAGCATCTCGAACGGCCGCTTCGGCATCAACATCGTCTCGGGCTGGCAAAAGGCCGAGTACGACCAGATGGATATCTGGCCGGGCGAGAAGCACTTCCTCAATCGCTACGACTTCTGCGCCGAATACGTGACGGTGATGAAGGAGCTGTGGCGCGACGGGGAGTCGAACTTCAAGGGTGAGTACCTCACCATGAAGGACTGCAAACTCCTTCCGAAACCGCAGGCCCAGATCAAGATCGTCTGCGCCGGCCAGAGCCAGACCGGCGTCGACTTCGCCGCCAAGCATGCCGACTACAACTTCTGTTTCGGCATGGGGTTGAACGAGCCGAAGAAGTGCGCCGAGGCCGTGAAGCGCAATGTCGACGCGGCCAGGAAGGCCGGATCCAACACCGGCGCCCTGCTGCTGTTCATGATCATCGCCGACGAGACCGACGAGGCGGCGATGGAGAAGTGGGAGATCTACAAGAAGGGCGCCGACCTGGACGCCATCGCCTGGATGAACCACCAGGGCGAGGCCGATCCGCGCGGGGCGCTGGACGTCTCGGCCATCTACATGAGCCGTCCGCCGTCGGCGATGAACCTCAACATCGGCACCCTGGTCGGGTCCTACGAGACGGTGGCGAAGCTGATGGACGAGATCGCCGAGGTCGAGGGCGCGGCCGGGGTGCTGCTGACCTTCGACGACTTCCTGGTCGGGCTGGACCAGTTCGGCCAGCGCATCCAGCCGCTGATGAAGACCCGCCGCGATGTGGTGAGCGATGTCCTCCCTGCGTGACCGCCCGCAATCGATGGCCGAGGCGCGGCCGGGGGCGGTGATGCTGCCGGCCCGGCCCGAGGCGGTGCCGATGAGTCCGAAGGACACGGCGCTGATCGTCGTCGACATGCAGAACGCCTACGCCTCGCCGGAAGGGTATCTCGACAAGGCCGGGTTCGACATCGAGGGCGCGGCGGCGGTGATCGGCCAGATCGCCCAGGCGACCGAGGCCGCGCGGTCGGCCGGGGTGCAGGTGGTCTATTTCCAGAACGGCTGGGACCCGGACTACGTCGAGGCCGGCGGCGAGGGATCGCCCAACTGGTGGAAGTCGAACGCGTTGAAGACCATGCGCGAGAAGCCGGACCTGGAGGGCCAACTGCTGGCCAAGGGCGGCTGGGACTATGAGCTGGTCGAGGCGTTGAAACCGCATGCCGGCGACATCGTCATCCAGAAGCCGCGCTACAGCGCCTTCTTCAACACCTCGCTGGACTCGGTCTTAAGGGCCCGGGGGATCAGGAACCTGGTGTTTGTCGGAATCGCCACCAACGTCTGTGTCGAATCGACCCTGCGCGACGCGTTTCACCTGGAGTACTTCAGCGTCATGCTCGAGGACGCCGTGCATCAGGCCGGGCCTGCGTTTTTGCAGGAGGCCACCGTCTACAACGTCGAGAAATTCTTCGGCTGGGTATCGAACACGGCCGATTTCTGCGGGGCCATTCGCCAGGCCCCGCCTGGATAACCACTACCGCTCATCCCGGCGAAGGCCGGGGCCCAGCCGCCTGAGCACCGGCCATTCAGGATCGAGCGTCAATCGCCGGTGGCTGAATCTGGGTCCCGGCATTCGCCGGGATGAGCGGATTGTTTTGGATTTGATCAAGGACAACCCATGCCCAAGACCGTCATCACCCCGCCCGGGACCGTCACCCCCATCGCCCCCTTCTCGCCCGGCACGCTGGCCGACGGCGTGGTCTACGTCTCCGGCACCCTGGCCTTCGACAAGGACAACAATGTCGCCCACGTCGGTGACGCCGAGGGCCAGACCCGGCAGGTGCTGGAAACCATCAAGTCGGTGATCGAGACGGCAGGCGGGACGATGGACGACGTCACCATGAACCACATCTTCCTCAAGGACTGGGCCGACTACGCCGCCATGAACAAGGTCTATGCGGAGTTTTTCCCGGGCGAGAAGCCGGCCCGGTTCTGCATCGTCTGCGGCCTGGTGCGGCCCGACTTCCTGGTCGAGATCGCCTCGATCGCCCACATCGGCAAATAACCAAAGGCCCAGCGACCCAACTGTCGGGGCGCTGACGCATCAAAACAACTTGTAGTTAGGTTTCGGTAACCACGACGGCCTGATGCCGGGGTCCAGACAAGGCGAAGGGGCGCACCGGGGGGGTGGTGCGCCCCTTCTTGTCAAGGCGCGGGGGGATGCGCCGTTGACGCCCGCCTTGGTCGGATTGGGGGGGACCCAGGCGGGATTCGAATGTGGGTGTCAGTTCAGGCCGTCGCTCCGCCCCCCAACGCCTTGTACAGTGTGGCTGAAGTTTGCGCCCTCACAAGCCATAGCGCAACCAGTGCCTTCTCTGCGCTGTATCTGGTTCTCTGGGCATCTAGCAAGACCAGATAACTGTCTATCCCCTGTTCATAGCGGATTCTCGAAAGCCTTTCGGCGTCCTGAGCGGCGACCAAAAGGCGAGTCGCGGCCTCCAATCGCCTATTGAGCGTCGTTTGAACGGCGAGCGCGTCGGCGACTTCGCGGAAAGCGGTCTGGACGGTTTTCTCGTATTGGGCGAGCGCGACGTCGCGATCCACCGTTGCAACCCTGAGATTTGCCGCGTTGGCGCCGCCGTCGAAGATCGGCAGGGAGATGGCCGGCGCGAAGCTCCAGGCCCCCGAGCCGCCGCCGAACAGACCCGACAGCTCGGTGCTGGCCGAACCGGCGCTGGCGGTCAGGGTGATGCGCGGGAAAAACGCCGCGCGGGCGGCGCCGATGTTGGCGTTCATGCCCTGGAGACTGTGTTCGGCCGAGAGCACGTCGGGACGGCGGGCGAGAACTGCCGAGGGCACCCCGGCCGGCAGGTCGTGGCGGATGGCCAGGTGCTGCAGATCGCCCTGCGGCAGGAGATCGGCCGGCACGTCCGTCCCGGCCAGCAGGGTCAGGGCGTTGCGGTCGCGGGCGACCTGGGCCTGGGCGGCGGCGAGGTCGCCGCGGGCGGTTTCAGCCAGGGTCTCGGCCTGGCGCACCTCGAGCAGGTTGGCGGCGCCGCCCTCCTGCCGCCGCCGGGTCAGGGCCAGGGATTCCTCGCTGGATTTCAGGGTGTTCTGCGAGACGGTCAGCAGGTCCTGGTCGGCGGCCAGCGTGGCCCAGGCGGTGGCGGTCTCGGCGATCAGGCTTATCTGCACCGCGCGGCGGGTTTCGGCCGTGGCCAGGTAGCTCTGCAGGGCGGCGGCGTTGAGGCTGCGCACCCGGCCGAACAGATCCAGCTCATAGGCGGTGACGCCGAGACTGGCGCTGTAGCTTTCGGTGTCGATGGCCGAGCCGGCGCCGGAGAGGTCGCCGGGGGTGCGGCCGCGCGAGCCCAAGATGCCGGCGTCGAGGCTCGGCAGCGAGGCCGAACGCTGGACGCGGTACTGGGCGCGGGCCCGCTCGATGTTGAGGACGGCGACCCGCAGGTCGCGGTTCTGGTCGAGCGCCAGCTGGATGACGCCCTGCAGGCGGGCGTCCTGGTAGACGTCCTTCCAGGCCAGGTCGGCGGCGCTTTGCGTCTGGCCGGCCGCGGCCCCGTCGGGCCAGGCCCGGGCGATGGGCAGCGCCGGCTTTTCGTAGGCCGGAGCCATGGTGGTGCAGGCGCCGAGGGCGGTGGAGGCCATCAGGACGAGGGCGATCAGGGGGCGGGTCATGCGGTTACTCCCGGCTCGGTCGCGCCGGCTTCAGGCGGAACGGGCCTGGGCTTGCGGGTGAAGAAGCGCTGCACCAGCACGTAGAACAGCGGCACGAAGAGCAGGCCGAGGACCACCGCCCCGATCAGCCCGCCGATGACGCCGGTGCCGACCGCGTTCTGGGCCCCGGAGCCGGCCCCGTTGGAGATGGCCAGCGGCAGGACGCCGAACATGAAGGCGAAGCTGGTCATCAGGATCGGCCTAAGGCGGATGCGGACGGCCTCCAGGGTGGCGTCGATGAGGGAGGCCCCCCTCGCCTGCGCTTCCCGGGCGAACTCGACGATCAGGATGGCGTTCTTGGCCGCCAGCCCCATGGTCGTCAGCAGCCCGACCTGGAAGTAGATGTCGTTGCTGAGGCCCCGTGCGGTCGTGGCCAGCACCGCGCCGAGCACGCCCAGAGGGATGGCCAGGATGACGGCCAGCGGGATGGTCCAGCTCTCGTAGAGGGCCGACAGCAGCAGGAAGACGACGAGGATGGAGATGCCGTAGAGAATCGGCGCCTGGCCGCCCGACTCCTGCTCCTGCAGCGACAGGCCCGACCATTCGTAGCCAATGCCGGGCGGCAGTTTTTCGATCATCCCTTCCATGGCCTTCATGGCGTCGCCCGAGCTCTTGCCCGGGGCGGCCGAGCCCTGGATGTTCATCGACGGCACGCCGTTGAAACGCTCCAGCCGCGAGGGGCCGAAGGTCCAGCTGGTCTGGGCGACGGCGGTCAGGGGGACCATCTGGCCGGCGTTGTTGCGGAGCTGGATCTGGGCGAGGTCCTCGGGCCGGGCCCGGTACTGGGCGTCCGACTGCATGTAGACGCGCTTGACCCGGCCGCGATCGACGAAGTCGTTGATGTAGGAGCCGCCCAGCACGCTGGAGATGGTGGTGTTGATGTCGCTGATGGAGAGGCCGAGCGCCTGGGCCTTGGCCTGGTCGACGGTCAGCTTCAGCTGCGAGGTGTCGTCCTGGCCATTGGGGCGGACCCCCTGCAGGTTGGGGTTCTGGCCCGCCATGCCGAGCAGCTGGCCACGGGCGGCCAGCAGGCCCTCGTGGCCGACGCCGCCGACGTCCTTGAGCTGCAGGTCGAAGCCCGAGGAGGTGCCCAGTTCCGGCACCGAGGGCGGCACCAGGGCGAAGATCATCGCCTCGCGGATCTGGCCGAAGGCCTGCATGGCCCGTTCGGTGATGGCCGGGGCGCGCAGCCTGGTCGCGCCACGGTCGTCGAAGGGCTTGAGGCGGATGAAGCCGATGCCGGCGTTCTGGCCGGCCCCGGAGAAGCTGAAGCCGGCGACGGTGAAGATCGACTGCACCGCCTCCTTCTCGTCGACCATGAAGTGGTTCTCGACCTTGCGCAGGGTGGCGAGGGTCTGATCCTGGGTCGAGCCGGCCGGCAGCTGGACCTGGACCATCATGATCCCCTGGTCCTCGGGCGGCAGGAAGCTGGAGGGCAGGCGGACGAAGAGGACGCCCATCACCACCAGGATGCCGGCGAAGATGGCGAGGTAGCGGACCCCCTTGCCGAACATCGTGGCGACGAAGCCGGCGTACCAGTCGCGGCCGCGGTTGAAGTTGCGGTTGAACCAGCCGAAGGCGCCCTTGTCCGTATAGGCGGCATGTCCGGGCTTCACCGGTTTCAGCAGGGTGGCGCAGAGGGCCGGGGTCAGGACCAGGGCGACGAACACCGACAGGGCCATGGCGGTGACCAGGGTGACCGAGAACTGGCGATAGATGACGCCCTGCGATCCCCCGAAGAAGGCCATCGGCACGAACACCGCCGACAGCACGGCGGCGATGCCGATCAGCGCGCCGGTGATCTCGCCCATCGACTTCTTGGTGGCTTCCTTGGGGCTTAGCCCCTCCTCGCTCATCAGCCGCTCGACGTTCTCGACCACGACGATGGCGTCGTCGACCAGCAGCCCGATGGCCAGCACCAGGGCGAACATCGTCAGGGTGTTGATCGAGTAGCCGAGGGTGAACAGCACGGCCATCGTCCCCAGGAGCACGATGGGCACGGCGATGGCGGGAATGAGGGTGGCGCGCCAGTTCTGCAGGAAAACGAACATGACGATGAAGACCAGGACCATGGCCTCGGCCAGGGTCTTCAGCACCTCCTCGATGGACTTCTTCACGAAGGGCGAGGTGTCGTAGCCGATGGCGTAGCTGATGCCCTCCGGGAACGATTTGGCCTGCAGCTCCAGCTCCTTGTTGACCCGCTCCGCTGTGTCCAGGGCGTTGGCGCCGGTCGCCAGGCGAATGGCGAAACCGGCGGCCGGCTTGCCGTTGAAACGCGCGGCCGAGCCGTAGCTGTCGGCGCCGAGCTCGACGCGGGCGACGTCCTGCAACCGGACGGCCGAGCCATCGGCGGACGACTTGACGACGATCTGGCGAAACTGCTCGGGGGTGTTGAGCCGCGACTGGGCGGTGATGGTGGCGTTGAGCGAGGCGCCGGCCGCCGTCGGCGGACCGCCGATCTGGCCGGCAGAAACCTGGGCGTTCTGGGCCCGCACGGCGGCGGCGATATCGGCCGGGGTCACCTCGACGGCGGCCATCTTCACCGGGTCCAGCCACAGGCGCATGGCGTACTGCGAGCCGAACAGCTGCACCTCGCCGACCCCGTCGACCCGGCTGATGGCGTCGACCAGGTTGGCGGCGGCGTAGTCGCCAAGGTCGGTGCTGGTCTTCGATTCGTCGGGCGAATAGAGGCCGACGACCATCATGAAGTTGCGGGCCGACTTGGAGACGGTCAGGCCCTGTTGCTGCACCTCGGTGGGCAGCAGCGCCGTGGCGGCCGACAGCTTGTTCTGCACCTGGACCTGGGCGATGTCGGGATCGGCGCCGGCCTTGAAGGTCAGGGTGGTGTTGGCGGCGCCCGAACCATCACTGGTCGAGCTCATGTAGAGCAGGCCGTCGAGGCCCTTCATGCGCTGTTCGACGATCTGGGTGACGCTATCCTCGACCGTCCTGGCCGAGGCGCCGGGGTAGACGGCGCTGATCGACACCTGCGGCAGGGCGATGGACGGGTACTGCGCGACCGGCAGGTTCATGATCGAAAGAGCGCCGGCCAGCATGATGATAATGGCCAACACCCAGGCAAAGATCGGGCGTTCGATGAAAAAGCGGGACAACATTTCGGGTCGCTCCTAGCGCTTGCCAGCAGCGGTCTGGACGGCCCCGTTACCCTTGCTTGGGGAGCCGGCGGCCTGGGCCACGACCTCACCGCCCGGACGGACCGATTGCAGCCCCTCGACGATGACCTTGTCGCCGGGCTTGAGGCCGGCCGTGATCACCCATTTGTCGCCGCGGGTCTGGTCGGCGGTGACGGTGCGGGTCTGGGCCTTGTTGTCGGCGGTGACGACCAGGACGCTGGCGGCGCCCTTGGCGTCGCGGACGACGGCGGTCTGCGGCACGAGGATGGCGTCGGCGGCGACGCCGGTGGTCAGGCGGGCGCGGACATACATGCCGGGCAGCAGGGCGCCGTCCGGATTGGCGAAGACGGCGCGCAGACCGATGGAGCCGGTGCCCGGATCGACGGTGACGTCGGAGAAGGCCAGGCGGCCCTCGATGGGATACTCGCTGCCGTCCTCGAGGATCAGCTTCACGGCGGCCGTGCCGGCCTGGTCGAGCTGGCCGCTGGAGAAGCGGGCCCGCAGCTTCAGCAGGTCGGTCGAGGACTGGTTGAGGTCGACATAGACGGCGTCCAGCTTCTGGACCGTGGCCAGCGGCGCAACCTGGCTGGCGGTGACCAGGGCCCCGGGGGTGACGGTCGACTTGCCGATGCGGCCGCTGATCGGGGCGGTGACGCGGGTGAAGTTCAGATTGATGCGGGCGGCGTCGACCGCGGCCTTCTGGAAGGCGACGTTCGCCTGGGCCTGCTTGAAGGCCGACTGGGCGTCGTCGTTGTCCTGCTTGCTGACCGCGCCGGTGGCGGCCAAGGCGCCGTAGCGGTCGGCCTTCAGCCTGGCCGAGTCGCGGGCGGCTTCGGCCTGGGCCATGCCGGCGCGGGCGCTGTCGTAGGCGGCCTGATAGGTGGCGGGGTCGATCTGGTAGAGTAGCTGGCCGGCGCGGACCATGCCGCCCTCGACGAAGTGGCGGCTCTTGATGATGCCGCCGACCTGCGGCCGGACTTCCGAGACCAGCACGGCCGAGGTGCGGCCCTGCAGTTCGGTGGTCAGGGTGACCGGCTCGGTCCTGGCGACCAGGACGCCGACGTTGGCCGGACCGCCGAAGCCCGCCTGGGCGTTGGCGGCGCCGTCGCCGCAGCCGGACAGGGCCAGCGCCGCGAGCGCGAGCGCCACGGCGCCCGCCTGAATCGATGAGATCGGGATGCGCGGACGGGTGTCTCGCGGGGAGAACTGACGCATGGGGGAGGCCTTGCTGAATACACACAAATGTGAGAATGAACGTTCATTCTCAGTTCAGCCATACCTAGATACAGGCTGACGCCAAGTCAACCGCGCCATGAGGCTTTCGGAGCCTTTTTGTCGCGGACCACAAACCGGTGCATAGCGTTAAGCAAGGAAACCATGATCGACGCCCAAGCCCCTTCCCGCCCCTCTCTGGAGGCGCGCCGCCAGCAGATCCAGGACGCTGCGGCGGCCTGTTTCCGGCGTTCGGGATTTCACGGAGCGAGCATGGCCGAGATCGCCAAGGCGGCGAACCTGAGCGTCGGCCAGATCTATCGCTACTTCGAGAACAAGGAAGCGATCATCGAGGCCATCGTCGAACAGGATCTGGCCGACAAGCGCGAGAAATTCGTCGAGTTCTACGAGACCCCCGACGACATGGCCCGCTACATGGTCGAGAACTGCGCCGGGGCCATCGACAAGTTCTGGGACAAGGACCGCGCCGCCCTGATGCTGGAGGTGCTGGCCGAGGCGGCCCGCAACCCGAAGGTCGCCGCCATCCTGCACCGCCGCGACGAGCAGGAACATGAGATGACCGGGCTGTTCCGCCAGCGCATCCGCCGCAAGGGCTGGAGCGAGGAGGAGACCGAGCTTCGCGCCGAGCTGATCGGCATGATGTTCGACGGCATGGCGGCCCGCTCGATCAACAGCGACATCGACCCGGCCCGGCTGGAGCCGGTGCTGAAGAAGGTGATGGGGGCGATTCTCGGAGTCGAGGACCCGCCGCACAGCCCCTGCCCCAACGACATGGCTTCCAACAAGACATAAAAAAGACCCCGGAGGCGAACCCCCGGGGTCAGGCAATGTCATCAGGAGCCGTCATTCAGGCTGACGGCGGGCCATCTCCTGGCGCCTAGTAGCGGCGGTAGCTGCCGTAGCCGTAGTCGTCGTCGCGCACTTCCTGGCGGACGCGCATGGCGAGGTTGTCGAGGCGCTGGTCGACGTCGGCCCGTTCCCAGCGGCTCAGGCGGCCGTCATAGCGATAGCGGGCTTCGACGCGCTTGATGGTCCACAGCTGCTCGCGCAGCATGCGGGCCTCGCGGCGGTCCAGGCGGCCGGATTGTTCGGCGCGGGCGATGCGGTACTGGATCTGCGACTGGCGCTCGTCGATCGAGCCGCCACGGTCGTAGTCACCGCGGTCGTAACCGCCATAACCGCCGCCGTAGCTGCCGGTGTAGGGCTGGGCCGCGGCCGGCATGGCCGCCGCGGCGGTTCCAAGGGTCGCAACAGCCGCGACCGCCATCAGCATCTTTTTCATGGGGTACTCTCCATCTGGTTGGTCGCGCTGCCGGGGTGACAACGCTGAGATGGAGTTGAACATTTCAGTCCTGAAACGAACCTGAGACGTTCGTTGTGTGGCGTTCAGGGAGATGAACGACCCGCCGATCATGAGTGAGTTCGCCTCGGGGCTCCCTTCTCCCCTCGTGGGGGAAGGTGTCGGCGAAGCCGACGGTTGAGGGGGGTCCCAGGTCGTTCAGCCGCGATGAGGAGGTTGGGCCTGGCTGTGCTCAAAGCCGGTGCGCCCCCTCATCCGGCGCTTCGCGCCACCTTCTCCCACGAGGGGAGAAGGGACCCTTACGGCGCACGTCTACCGGCGCCAAGATCACATAAAATTTGGGGGGAGAAAGTGTCGGCTGACCAAGCTTCCGATGCGGGGGGCTGGGGGGGCTGTTCAGGATCCGGACCGGGGCCGATCAGCCGACATCCGCAATCTGAGGGGGCGGTGTGGCCGTGGCTTGCCCGGATTAGGGCGGCAATGGGGCTTTTTCGTTCGCCGCCGCCCGCCGCGGGCCTCGTTGTGGGGATACCACACCGGTCCCCAAATCGGCCGCTCCGGCCCTCCTAGGCAATTGAGTCGGCCGATTTTAGGCCCGATAGTGCCTGTGAACGGCGGCTACCTCGTAGTCGCCGGGGCGTGGGGCCCTCCGCGGCGCCTCCGGGACATTGCGTCCCGCGCGGATCATCAGAGGCGGCGAAGGCGGTCCCAAGGGGCCGCCTTTTCTGCATTAAACTTCTGTCATCTGCCGCCATGACGGGGACAGCCTGCCCCTCCCCTCCTAGAACAGGTCCGGGCTTGTCTGTTCGGGGATCATCACCTTGCGTCTCGTTGTGCTCGTTCTCGGCCTGCTGGCGTTCGCCGGCGCGGCCCACGCCGACCCTCTAAGCCAGACCAAGGCGCCCTTCGAGGACAAGTTCCGCCAGCTGGAAGGCGAGGACTGGCCCACCCCGACCGATTACCGCAACGCCGCCGGCGCGCCGGGCTATCGCTACTGGCAGCAGAAGGTGGATTACAAAATCGCCGCCACGCTGGACGAGCCCGGGCGCTCGATCCGCGGCGCGGGAACGGTGACCTACGCCAACAATTCGCCGGACGAGATGCGCTACCTGTGGCTGCTGCTCGACCAGAACCGCTTCAAGCGGGACAGCCTGTCGGAGCTGTCGACGACCGTCTCGGGCTCGGGCGGCATCTCCTACACCGGCGTGCGCCGCGCCAAGCGGATGCAGGTCTGGGAGGGCGGCTTCTCCAACCTCAAGGTGACCGGCGCCGATGGCGCGCCGTTGAAGTTCACCGTCGTCGACAGCCTGATGCGCATCGACCTGCCGACGCCGCTGAAAAGCGGCCAGGCCATCAGCTTCTCGATGGAATGGACCGTGCCGCTGATCGAGACGCGGGTGATCGGCGGCCGTGGCGGCTACGAGTGCTTCACCAAGCCGGACGAGGACGGCAATTGCCTGTTCCTGGGCTCGCAGTGGTTTCCGCGGCTGGCTGTCTATTCGGACTACGAGGGCTGGCACAACAAGGCCTTCCTCGGCGGCGGCGAGTTCACCCTCGAGTTCGGCGACTACGACGTCTCCCTGACCGTGCCGGCCGACCATGTGGTTTCGGCCACCGGCGCGTTGCAGAACCCGGGCGAGGTGCTGAGCGCCGTGCAGCAGGCCCGGCTCGAGAAGGCGAAGACGGCGCCCGAGCCGATCTACATCGTCACCCCGGCCGAGGCCGCCGCCGCCGAGAAAGGCAAGGCGACGGCTACAAAGACCTGGCGCTTCAAGGCCGACAACGTCCGCGACTTCGCCTTCGCCTCCAGCCGCAAGTTCGTCTGGGACGCCCAGGGGGTGAAGCAGGACTTCGCCGACCAGCCGCTGGTCATGGCCATGAGTTTCTATCCGAAGGAGGCGCGGCCGCTGTGGGACGCCTTCTCGACCAAGGCCATCGTCCACACCATCAAGGTCTACGGCGAGTTCGCCTTCCCCTACCCCTACCCGGTCGCCCAGTCGGTGAACGGGCCGGTCGGCGGGATGGAGTACCCGATGATCACCTTCAACGGCCCCCGGCCGCTCAAGGACAAGAAGACCGGGGCCCTGACCTATACCGACCGCGCCAAGTACGGCCTGATCGGCGTGGTCATCCACGAGGTCGGCCACAGCTGGTTCCCGATGATCGTCAACAGCGACGAGCGCCAGTGGACCTGGATGGACGAGGGGCTGAACACCTTCCTGCAGTTCGAGGCCCAGCAGCGCTGGGACGAGAAGTTCCCGTCCCGCCGGGGCGAGCCGCGCAGCATCGTCGAATACATGGTCAGCAAGGACCAGGTGCCGATCATGGTGCAGTCCGACAGCCTCTTGCAGTTCGGCTCCAACAGCTACGGCAAGCCGGCGGCGGCCCTGGTCATCCTGCGCGAGACGGTGCTGGGCCGCGAGCTGTTCGACTACAGCTTCAAGGAATACGCCCGCCGCTGGCGCTTCAAGCGACCGACGCCCTACGACTTCTTCCGGACCATGGAGGAGGCCTCGGGCGTCGATCTCGACTGGTTCTGGCGCGGCTGGTTCTACAGCACCGACCATGTCGACATCTCGCTCGACAAGATCGTCCAGGCGCGGATCGACACCCTCGATCCGATGCGTGAGAAGGGCCTCAGGGAAGAGCGGTCCAAGCAGGATCCGATCGGCCTGACCAACCTGCGCAACACCGATCCGACCGTGGTCGAGCTCGATCCCAATGTGCGCGACCTCTACGACAGCACGACCGAGTTCACCGTCACCGAGGCCGACCGCAAGAAGGCCCGCGACGCCATCGCCAAGCTGGAGCCGGAAGAGCGCGAGGCCCTCAGCGTCACCGACAACTTCTACCACTTCACCTTCGGCAACCTCGGCGGGCTGGTGATGCCGGTGATCCTGAAGATGGACTTCACCGACGGGACCTCCGAGACCGTCCGCATCCCGCCCGAGGTCTGGCGCAAGAACAGCCGTCAGGTGACCTGGCAGTATGTGACGCCGAAGACCCTGAAGAGCGCGCTGATCGATCCGAACTGGGAGACCGCCGACGCCGATCTGGCCAACAACGCCTTCCCGCGCGCCATCACGCCCCTGACCTTCAAGCCGGCCTCCGACGATCCGGAGAACAACCGCATGAAGGACATGGGCCTGCGGGTGTCGCCTGACGGCCTGGCGACCAAGCCGGCCCCGAAGAAGGACTAGGGAATGCGGCGTCTGTGGATCGGCCTGGCGGTGGCGTTGCTGGCCTTAGGCGGCGGCGGGGCGGCGCTGGCCCATCGCGGCCACGCCACCCTGTCGGTGGTGGTCATCGACGCGGCGACCGGCGAGGTCACCGTCACCCACCGCATGGCCGCCCATGACGCCGAGCCGGCCCTGGCCGTCATCGCCCCGGACGAGCAGCCCAGCCTCGACGACGACATCGCCATGGAGGCCTTCGTCGCCTACATCGAAAACCACTTCACGGTGGACGGCGAGACCCTGCGCTTCGAGACCCGCGAGGCCGAGGGCGACGAGCTGACCCTGGTGTTCAAGGGCCGGGTCAAGACGCCGGTCAAGGCGGTGGTCATCGAGGCCGACCTGCTGCCCGAGGTCGACGCCAGCACGCCGGAGTTCCAGGTCAACGTCCACGTCGCCGGGGTGACCCGCACCCTGCTGTTCCGCCCCGGCGCCCAAGCCCAGACGGCGATGTTCGACTAGCCGGTTCTGTGGCCCAGCCACTTCATCGCCACCGTGCCGGCGAAGCCGATCAGGCAGATGAAGAAGGCGACCTTGGCGAGGGTCCCGGCGACGTCGACGACGAAGCCCAGGATGCCCGCGATGATCATGACGAAGAGGAAGACACCGGCGAGTTTCAGCATCCTGCGCTAACGGCGGCCGGAGCCATCGGGTTCCGGCCGCCGCGCAGAGGATCAGGCAAGCGTGCGGACACCCGGTTCCCGGTCCCAGAACCGCTTGCCGCCGGCCGTGATGAAGTCGGCGCCGAGGCCGGTGACGCCCTCGTCCGGTTCCACCCCGGCCTTGTCCAGCAAGGGTTTGGCGGCCTCGGAATGACCGATGGCCTTCAGGTGGCCGAAGGCGTCCATGACAAACTGCACGGCCGCCGCCTCCTTGAGCAGGGCCGCGCAGCCGGCCTCGGACAGGACCACGGCGATGGCGTCGACCATCACCGACGGCGTGCCGGCAAGTTGGCCGTCGGCGGGCAGCAGCGAGCCGTCGGACAGCTTCGCGCCGCCGATCTTCGGGGCGATGATCATCGCCTTGCCGCCGGCCTTGGCCACCGCCTTGGTCACCGCCGCGACCTCGGCCGCATCGGAGCCGTCGGCGACCAGAACGCCGACCTTTCGGCCCTTGAGCGTGTCGAACTCCAGCGGCCCGCTGATGATCCGCAGGGCCGGCGACAGGTCCATGTCGAGCACCGGAGCAGCGGTCGGATTGGCCTTGGGGAGCGGCATGTTGAGACCGGTGGCCACGCGCTTGGCAAGATCCGGATCGACGTTGACCAGGTTGCCCAGCATTCGGGTGCGGATAGCCGGGATGACCACCTTGGAGAGCTCGAACACCAGAGCCGAGGCCAGGTGGGCCTGTTCCGGGGCGTCGAGGGAGCGAAAGAACAGCCGCGCCTGGCTGTAGTGGTCGGCAAAGCTTTCGGGGCGGATGCGCAGCTTGTCGCCCTGCTCGCTGGCCTCGGCGGCCGGGAAGGTAGCAAAGCCGGTGACCGGGCATTCGCGCGGCCCGCCGATCTCGCCGAACTGCGCGAGGCTGTTGGGCTCGTAGTTGGCCCGGCCCCTGGGCTGGGCCATCTGCATCTGGCCGTCGCGCTGGAAGTTCATCACCGGGCATTTGGGCGCGTTGATGGGGATCTGGTGGAAGTTGGCGGTGCCCAGACGGCTCCTCTGGGTGTCGAGGTAGCTGAAGAGGCGCCCCTGCAGCAGCGGATCGTTGGTGAAGTCGACGCCCGGCACGATGTTGCCGGGGCAGTAGGCGACCTGCTCGGTCTCGGCGAAGAAGTTGTCCGGCCAGCGGTCGAGCACCATCCGGCCGATGGGCCGGACCGGCAGCAGCTCTTCCGGAATGATCTTGGTCGGGTCGAGCACGTCGAAGGGCAGGCTGTCGGCGAAGGCCTGGTCGAAAGCCTGGATGCCGAGCTCCCACTCGGGGAAGTCGCCCGACCGGATGGCCTCGAACAGATCGCGGCGGTGGAAGTCCGGGTCGGCGCCGGCGATCTTCACCGCCTCGTCCCAGACCGTCGACTGCAGGCCCTGCCTGGGCTTCCAGTGGAACTTGACGAAGGTCGAGGCGCCCTTGGCGTTGACCAGCCGGAAGGTGTGGACTCCGAAGCCCTGGATGGTGCGCAGGGAGCGCGGGATGGTGCGATCGGACATCGCCCACATGATCATGTGGGTCGATTCCGGCATCTGGCTGATGAAGTCACAGAAGGTGTCATGGGCGCTGGCCGCCTGCGGGAAGCCGCGGTCCGCCTCCATCTTCACGGAGTGGACGAGGTCGGGGAACTTCATGGCGTCCTGGATGAAGAAGACCGGGATGTTGTTGCCGACCAGGTCCCAGACGCCCTCCTGGGTGTAGAACTTCACCGCGAACCCGCGCACGTCGCGGGGCGTGTCGACCGAACCGGCCCCGCCGGCGACGGTCGAGAAGCGGGTGAACAGCGGCGTCTTCTCGCCGGCCCGCTGGAAGAGGTCGGCCTTGGTGATGTCGGCCAGGGACTCATAGAGTTCGAAGAAGCCGTGCGCGGCCGAGCCGCGGGCGTGGACGATGCGCTCGGGGATACGCTCGTGGTCGAAGTGGAAGATCTTCTCCCGCAGGACGAAGTCTTCCAGCAGCACCGGACCGCGTTCGCCGCTCTTGAGCTGGTTCTGGTTGTCGGAAACCCGGATGCCCTGGTTGGTGGTCAGGTGCTCGGCGGTCTCGTGGTCGGCGGTCTTGGGCACATGCTGGTGGGTCTCCCCGCCGGCGCCGCGATCGGTCTTGAAGCTCGAATTGTCGGGCATGGGTACGCTCCCCTGATTGCTGCTGGCGAGGCAACGGTGTGAGCGACCGGTTGTTCCTCTAGGAACCCGCGGTTTTCAGATGGTGCAGGGCGATGCCGACGCTGGTGGCCACGTTGAGCGAGTCGAAGCCGGCCGCCATCGGGATGCTGACCGTCGTGCAGCGGGCCAGAACCTCGTCCGGCAGGCCCGGCCCCTCGGCGCCTGCCAGCAGGGCGGCGCGGGGCGGAACGGTCAGGCGGGCGAGCGGCGTCTGGCCGGCGGGGCTGAGAGCGACCGGTTGCAGCCGGGCCTGTTCCAGCAGGCAGATCAGGTCCTCGCCCTCGGCCAGCCAGGCGAAGGGGGTGGTCAGCACGCCGCCGACCGAAACGCGGATGGCCTTGCGGTAGAGGGGATCACAGCAATCGCCGTCGAGCAGCACAGCATCGACCCCGAAGGCGGCGGCGTTGCGGAACAGCCCGCCCATGTTGTCGTGGTTGGCGATCCCGACCAGGGCCAGCACGAGGGTCCGCTCCGGCAGGGCCGCCAGCAGCGCCTGGGCCGAGGGCGGATCGCGCCGCCGGCCGATGGCCAGGATGCCGCGGTGCAGGTGGAAGCCGGCGATGGCGTCGAGCACGGCCTGGTCGGCGAGGTAGACTGGGGTGGTTTCGGGCAGGCGTTCGAGGGCGTCGGCCAGCTTGGCCTGGCGACGCGGATCGATCAGCACCGACACCGCCTCGAAGCGGCTCGACCGCGCCAGCAGGTTCAGCACCACCTCGCCCTCGGCCACGAACAGTCCCTGGCGGCCGACGAGGTCGCGCTCGCGGATGTCGCGGTAGGGCTCGACGCGCGGGTCGGCGGGATCGGTGATGGGGACGAGGGTCACGGGGTTTCCATAGACCCTTCTCCCGCTTGCCGGGAGAAGGTGGCGGCCGAAGGCCGTCGGATGAGGGCAGCGCCAGCCGATAAGGCTCCGCACGTTCTGGCGCTGTTCGGCGCCGACGCCAATCTTCCGTAGCCGGATGCTGCCCTCATCCGACCCCTTCGGGGCCACCTTCTCCCGGCAAGCGGGAGAAGGAATCCGTTAGGCCGGTACCCCGTACTTCCGCCCCAGCTCCGCCGTCACCTCTTCGAACTCCCGCACCGTGTCGCGGATGATGTCGGCCACCGGGCGGACGCTGTCGATGCGGCCGGCGACCTGGCCGGAGAGGGCGATCGAGGCCTCCATGTCGCCGCCGAAGTAGAGCTTCAGCGCATTCCCGAACTCGGCCATGACGCCGCCTTCGGGGGAGGCCCTTTCGTATTCGGTGGTCTTGGCCGTGCGCAGGGCCCGCAGCGCCGGTCCGGGACCGAAGCGGTTGAGGAAGACGGTGTCCGTCTCCTTGGCCTCGACGATGGCGGTCTTCCAGTTCTCGTGCACCGGCGACTCGGCGGCCGAGACCATGCGCGTGCCCATCTGCACCCCCTCGGCCCCGAGCGCGAAGGCGGCGGCCATGGTGCGGCCGTCCATGACGCCGCCGGCGGCGATGACCGGCACGTCGACCTTCGAACAGACCAGCGGCAGCAGCACCATGGTCGCCACGTCGCGCGGGTTCTTGAAGCCGCCGCCCTCGCCGCCCTCGACGATCAGCCCGTCGACCCCGGCCTCGATGGCCTTCAGCGCCGCGCCCAGCGAAGGCACGACATGGAAGACGGTCAGGCCCGCGGCCTTCAGCTGGCCGCAGTATTTGGCCGGGTCGCCGGCCGAGGTGGAGACGAACTTCACCCCCTGGTCGATGACGAACTGGACGATGTCGGGGTCGCGGACGAAGGCCTGGGCGACGTTGACCCCGAACGGCTTGTCGGTCAGCTGCCGCATCTTGCCGATCTCGGCCCGCACCTCGTCGAGCTGGCCCGAGGAGGTCTCGATGATGCCCATGGCCCCGGCGTTCGACACCGCCGAAGCCAGCTGGGCCCGGGCGATCCAGCCCATCGGGGCCTGGACGATGGGGTACTGGACCCCGAGCAGTTCGGTGATGCGGTTCTTGATCATGGCGTTTCCCTTTGACCGCTTGTCCCGCGTTTGACCGTGCGGAAGCCAAGGTGGCTCTGGCCGGTGTCGGGCGGGCCGGGCTGGCGGGCGGCCGGGCGGTAGCGGAGGCAGAAGTTGTCGGCGCAGAGGTAGGAGCCGCCCTTGATCAGCCGCGAGCCGTCGCGGTAGCGGTCGGACGTCCACTCCCAGACATTGCCCGACATGTCGTAGAGGCCGTAGGCGCTGGGCGGGAAACACCCCACCGGCGCGGCGCGGGCCTTGTAGCCGTCCCCGCCCGTGTCGATGGCCGGGAACACCCCCTGCCAGGTGTTGGCCTGCGGCTTCCGGCCATCGAGCGGCGCATCGCCCCATTCGTACTTCGACCCCGCATGGCCGGCCCGGGCGGCGAATTCCCACTCCGCCTCGGTCGGCAGGTCGCGGCCCTTCCATTTGGCGTAGGCCAGCGCGTCGTCATGGGCGATGTGGACGACCGGATAACGCTCCCGGCCCGTCAGGTCGCTGCCCGGACCTTTTGGGTGCTTCCAGCTGGCCCCGTCGATGACCCGCCACCACTGGGCCGGATTGCCGTCGCCCAGCGCGTCGGCCCCGACGAAGACCAGCGAGGAGGGCTTGAGCTGTTCCTTCGGCACACCCGGATAGAGGGCCGGGTCGGGGTCGCGTTCGGAGAGGGTGACATAGCCGGTCGCCTGCACGAACGCGGCGTACTGCGCATTGGTCACCTCGGTGCGGTCGATGGCGAAGGGGCCGACGGTGACGGTGCGCTGCGGCCCCTCGTCGTCGTGCAGGGCCCCGGCCCCGAGGGTGAAGGTTCCCCCCTTCAGGGCCACCTCGCCCGTGGGTTGGGCCGCGCAGACCGGCTCGACGGCGGCGACCTTCGGCTTCGGCCCGCAGGCGGCCAGCAGCAGACCGGCCGTCAGCAGGACCGCCAGTCGCTTCACGGCCCGACCACCTTCTCGACCAGGCCGGCGACGATGGTCTCGGCCTGCTCCAGGGAGAGGTGCTGGTCCAGCCGCAGCCGTCGCCAGCTGTCGAAGCTCATCACCAGGTCCATCATCTCGACCTGCACGGGATCGGCCTTGATCTCGTCGGGCAGCAGGGCGGTGGCCATGCTGCGCTGCAGGCGGACCAGGCTCTCATGGGCCTTGTTGAGGAAGGGCGAGCGGGCGCGCTGGGCGTCGGCGGCGACCTGGAAGGGCATCATCTCTTCGAACAGGCGCACCCGGCGGTGGATCAGGTTGCGCAGCCGCGCCCGCCAGGTCTCGCCGACCACCGGCTCGGCGGCGATCGGGGCCAGCCGGGCCAGCATCATGGCGTGCATCTCGCGGTAGAGGCTGTCCATGTCGTTGAACAGCCGGAACACCGTGCGCAGGCCGACGCCGGCCCGTTCGGCCACGGCCTCGGCCGAGGGCGCGGGGTTGCCGTCGCGGATCAGTTCCAGCATGGCGGCGACGATGCGCGCCCGGCTGGCCTCGGCCCGCAGGCGGCGACCGTCTGTGGCGATGGGAGGGTTGGCGGCCATGACCCCCGCAATTGCCGCCGCCGGGCGCGCGAGTCCAGCCCCGTCCGTCATCCGGCCGGCGTGGGACTGCACTGGATCAGAAGTTGACCCTTGAGACCGGCCTTGCGGTGAACGCCGATGGTCGCGACCTCGGGCGAGGTCGCGATCTCCACGAAGGCGGCGCGGCTGGGGTATTCCATGATGGCGGCGACGTCCCACAGCTCGCCGACCTCGCCGATCACCAAGTGGTCGATGGCGGCCGAGAAGATGATCCGCCCCCCCTTGGCGGCGACTAGGGCGCTCATCGGCATGCCGTAACGCATATAGGCCTCGCGGCCGCTGATCGTCGGCTCGGCCGGGTCGTCGTACTGGGCGATGTCGTGGAATTTCAGCAGGTTGAGCATCTGGATCGGCTGATCGCCGCCCAGGCCCAGCAGGCCGATCAGCTGTTCCTGGCGGGGCATGACGTGGTTTTCGACATTCATGGCGGGGTTCTCCGCTTGACCATGGTCTATAATTTGGCATTATTAGTGCCAATTGTTTCGGGGGCGTCAAGCCACCTGTTCGAAAGTCGGGAGGAACGCGGTGTCAGAAGGCGAGCCGGCCGGCGGCGTGGTCCGCTATTTCCATCAGGCGGACGATCCCTACAGCCATCTGGCGGTCCAGCTGCTGCCGCGGCTGGCGGCCGCCTACGACGTGGCCGTCGAGGTCTTTCTGGTCCCCGCCCCCGCCGAGAGCGCCGCGCCCGACCGCGAGCGGCTGGCCGGCTGGAGCCTGCGCGACGCCGCCCGCCTGGCCTCGGCCCATCATCTGTCGCTGCCCGCCAACGCTCGCCAGCCGGGCGCCGAACAGACCGCCATCGCCCAACAGGCCCTGGCCGCCGCCCTCGGCCAGCCCGACTTCGCCGCCCGCGCCGTCGCCATCGGCGAGGCCCTGTGGCGCGGCGACGACCGGGCCCTCGAGCGCCTGCCGCTGTCGCCATCGCCCGACGTCCTGGCGGCCGGCGAGGCCAGACGGCTGGAGCTCGGCCACTACCTGGGCGCCACCTTCCACCACGGCGAGATGTGGTTCTGGGGCCCCGACCGCCTGCACTATCTGGAAGACCAGCTGGCCGCCCACCGCCGCCCCGGCGCCGCCCCCGTCGCGCAGGCGATGCAGGAAGGCGCCGCGCCCGAGCTGCGCAGCCCGGTCACCCTCGACTTCTTCGCCTCCTTCCGCAGCCCCTACACCTGGCTGGCCGCCCGCCGGGTGCGTGAGCTGGCCCGGCGGCATGGGGCGACCCTGCGGCTGCGGCCCGTGCTGCCGATGGTCATGCGCGGCCTGCCCGTGCCGCGCGAGAAGCAGGTCTACATCGTCCGCGACTGCTGGCGCGAAGCCCTGCGGCAGGGCATCGCCTTCGGCCGCATGGTCGATCCGGTCGGCCTCGGCGTCGAGCGCGGCATGGGCGTGCTGGGCCGGGCCATGGCGCTGGGCAAGGGCATGGCGTTTGCCGAGTCCTTCCTGGGCGGGGCCTTCTCCGAAGCCATCGACGCCACTACCGACGACGGCCTGTGGGCGATGGCGCAGCGGGCCGGGCTGACGAAGGACGATGTCGCCGCCGGCCTGGCCGACGAAAGCTGGCGCGACATGGCCGAGGCCAACCGCCGGGAAATGCTCGACCTCGGCCTGTGGGGCGTACCCTCGTTCCGGGTCGGCGCCCTGCCCGGCCACTGGGGCCAGGATCGCCTGTGGGCGGTCGAGCAGGACCTTATCAGCCTAGCAAAGGAGGCTGCGGCATGAAGCGGGTTATCGCCCTTCTCGTCGTCGCTGCCTTGCTCGGCGGGGCCTGGATGTTCCGGGGCCCCATCGCCCTGAAGCTCAGCGACCGGGCCGTGGCGGCCAACATGAAGACCGACGCCGTCGCCGGCCTGCCGGACGGACTGCATGCCTTTGTCTGCGGCTCCGGCTCGCCGCTGCCCGACCGAACCCGGGCCGGGCCCTGCCTGACCGTCATCGCCGGCCAGCGGGTGTTCCTGGTCGACGCCGGCGAGGGCGCGGCCGAGGTGCTGTCTGCCGGCGGCATTCCGGCAGGCCGTATCGACCGGCTGTTCCTCACCCACTTCCACTCCGACCACCTCGACGGCCTCAGCGCCGTCGCCCTGCAGCGCTGGGTGGGCGGCGCTTCGACCACACCCCTGCTGCTGGTCGGCCCGCCCGGGGTTGAGCGGATCGCCGCCGGCTTCAGCGAGGCCTACGCCATCGACAACGGCTACCGCACCGCCCACCACGGCGCCGCCGTCGCCCCACCCTCCGGCGGCGGCTTCGCGGCCCAGCCCTTCGCCATGCCGCAGGGCCAGGGCAGCGTCGTCGTGCTCGACGACGGCGGGCTGAGGGTTACCGCCTTCCGCGTCGACCACGGGCCGGTCGAACCGGCCGTCGGCTACCGCTTCGAATACAAGGGCCGCAGCATCGTGGTCAGCGGCGACACCTCGGCCAACGCCGGTCTGACCGCCAACGCCAGGGGCGCCGACCTGCTGGTCCATGACGCCCTGTCGCCGGTGCTGGTGCGCCGCCTGCAGCAAGCCGCCCTGAAGGCCGGCCAGAAGAACCGCGCCAAGATCCTCGGCGATATCATCGACTATCACGCCAGTCCCGAGGACGTGGCCCGCGAGGCCAAGACGGCCGGGGTCAAGGCCGTGCTGCTGACCCATCTGGTGCCGCCGCTGCCCCTGCCGGGGCTGGACGTGCCGTTCGTCGGCCAGGCGCGCGAGCTCTATGACGGGCCACTGTGGCTGGCCCGCGACCGCGACCTGATCAGCCTGCCGGCCGGGTCGACGAAGATCGAACGCAAGCGGCTCGGCCGCTAGGAGAGTTGGGGAGGAACGAGATGAAAAAACGCACCCTGTTCGGTCTGGCCGCCGTGGCCGTGGTCCTGGTCGGCGGCTACGCCGGATTCCAGCACTTCAAGATCTACCTGCCCGGCATCATCGGCCGGATGAAGAACCCCATCGGCCCCAACCATGAGATCGCGTGGGCGCGCGGCCCCGTGACGGCGCCGGCCGGCCAGCGGCCGCCGAACATCATCCTGATCGTCGCCGACGACATGGGCATCAACGACACCACCGCCACCGGCACGGGCGTGGCCGGCAAGGTGCCAACCCCCAACATCGACAGCATCGCCAGGTCCGGCGTGCGCTTCGCCAACGGCTATGCCGCCAACGCCACCTGCTCGCCCTCGCGGGCGGCGATGATGACCGGCCGTTATCCGACCCGCTTCGGCTTCGAGTTCACCGCCGCCCCGGTCTCCTTCTCCCGCGAGGTCAGCCATGCGGCCGGCGGGCCGATCAAGCCGGTCTTCTACAAGGACCGGGTCAAGGACATGCCGCCGATCGAGACCCTCGGCCTACCGCCCGGCGAGACGACCATCGCCGAGGCCCTCAAGGGCCAGGGCTATCGCACCCTGCACATCGGCAAATGGCATCTGGGCGAGACCCCGGACCGGCAGCCGAACGCGCAAGGGTTCGACGACAGCCTGGCCATCCTGGCCGGGGCCGGGATGTTCCTGAAACCGAACGATCCGGACGTGGTCAACTCCAAGCAGGACTTCGACCCGATCGACAAATACCTCTGGCCCAACCTGCCCTATTCGGTGCGCTGGAACGGCTCCAAGCCGTTCGAGCCCAAGGGTTACGTCACTGACTATTTCGGCGACGAGGCGGTGAAGGCCATCGACGCCAACGCCGGCCGGCCCTTCTTCCTCTACCTGGCCTTCAACGCCCCGCACACGCCGCTGCAGGCGACCAAGGAAGACTATGAGGCGCTGAGGGACATCCCCGACCATACGACGCGCGTCTACGGGGCGATGATCCGGGCGCTGGACCGCAACGTCGGCAAGGTGCTGGGCGAGCTGGAGAAGCAGGGCCTGGCCGACAACACCATCGTCATCTTCACCAGCGACAACGGCGGGGCCAACTACATCGGCCTGCGCGACATCAACAAACCCTACCGCGGCTGGAAGGCGACCTTCTTCGAGGGCGGGGTCAACATCCCCTTCTTCATGAAGTGGCCGGGCCACGTCGAGCCCGGGACGGTCAGCCCGACCCGCGCCATGCATATCGACATCTTCGCCACCGCCGCCCATGCGGCCGGGGCCCAGGTCGATCCGAAAGTTGACGGGGTGGACCTGCTGACCCTTCTGTCGGGCAAGGCCGCGCCGCGACCGCTGTTCTTCCGCTCGGGACACTACCGGGCGGTGATCGACGGCGACTGGAAGCTGCAGCTGTCCGAGCGGCCGAAGAAGGCCTGGCTGTTCAACCTGGCCGTCGATCCGACCGAGCAGAAGAACCTGTCGGGAAGCGAGCCGGCGCAGGTGGCGCGGTTGACCGCGCTGTTGAACGGGCAAGACGCCAAGGCCGGCAAGCCGCTGTGGCCGGCCCTGGTCGAGGCGCCGTTCTTCATCGACCAGCCGCTCAACAAGGAGCGGAAGCTGTCGGGCGAATACGTCATGTGGGCGAACTAGGCAGCCGAACGGGCTAGCTGACCGCCAGCGCTCCGACCCCGAGGATCGGGCCCGTGGGCAGGCCAGTGGGTGACCCGCCGGTGGGTTCGCGGGAGATGGCCAGGGCGGCGCCCTTGGCGTCCACCGGCAGGGTCACGTTGGCGAGCACCGTCGAACCGCCGGCCTTCACCAGGCCGAGCGAGCGCGGTGCCGAGCCGTCGGCCGGGACGACCCACAGTTCCAGCGACTTCGCCTGTTCCTCGGTCAGCGCCAGCGGCGTCACGACGATCCGCTTCAGGTCGTTGTCGACAGTGATCGCGGCCAGCTTCGGGCCGCCGTCCGGGGCGGCGACGACGGCCGTCCAGGGGGCGGCGGCGAACGCGGCTGGCGGCTTGGGCTGAACCACGGCGCCGGGGTTCGGGGCCGCCAGGATGCCGATGGCGATGGCGCCCACCGCCACCGAGGCCGCGGTCAGGCCGCGCCAGACGTCGATGCTGTTCCACCAGCGGGCGTTGTCGTTGGCCGCCAGGGGGCTGAGGCGCAGGCGGATGGCTTCCCAGACCCGGTCGGGCGGGCGGACCTCCGGCACATAGTCGGCGAGGACCGCGAGGCGCAGTTCCCAGGTCTCGACGGCGTCGGCGAAGGCGGCGTCGCTCCGCGTCAGGGCCTCGGCCTCGGCCAGGGCGGCGCCCTCGAGGACGCCCAAGGCGTATTCGGCGGCCCGCAGGTCCTGCGGATGGGTGGGGGCGGGGCCCCTCATGACTCGAGGCAAACCTTCAAGTTCATCAGACCCTTGCGGATCCAGGTCTTGACCGTGCCGAGCGGCCGGCCGGCCGCCTGGGCGAGGTCGCTGTAAGACAGGCCCCCGAAGAAGGCGCGGCGGATCAGGCCGGCGTGGTCGGGCTCCAGCCGGTCGAGGCAGCCCTTCAGGCGGCGGCTGTCCTCGCTGTGGCCCAGCTGGCTTTCGGCGTCGGGGGCGGGGTCGGCGAGGTCCAGCGCCCCGTCGATGGGGCCCGAGCTGCGCACCACCCGCGCGCCCGAAGCCCGCAGCCGGTCGATGGCGCGGTTGCGGGCGACGGCGGCCAGCCAGGTGATCGGGCTGGCCTTGGCTGGGTCGTAAGACGCGGCGCGTTTCCAGACGGTCAGATAGACCTCCTGCAGCACCTCCTCGGCCTCGGCGTCGTCGCGGACGATGCGCAGGCAGACGCCGTAGAGCTTGGCGGAGGTGGCGCGGTACAGGTCGGCCATGGCGTTTCGGTCGCCCGCCGCCACCTGTCCGAGCACCGTCTTCAGGCGCTCGCGGTCCAGATCGGTTGTCATGCCCCTACCCCCGGTGCGTCGTCGCGATCCCGGGACGGCGGCGGCCTCGCCCCCTCGGGGGGCGATGCGGCCATGGATCGTCGGGCTGGCGGCGTAACTCATGGTCATCAGATACGCTCCGGACCGCCGTTCGGATTTGCCGAACTTTTTTCGCTTCGCCCCAAATCCGGTCGAACCGGTCCTGCGTAGGAATGGGTGGGGAGAGCAAGCCGGTCCAGCAGACGGCCTTCCCGATAACGCGGCGTCCGGGCCTTTCGAGGTCGGGGCGCGTACCTGCTCCAGGCGCCGCCAGGGCGGGGCCGGCCTCACTCCCCCCCGACGACTGGCCGGTCCCGTCCGATCCCCTCCCCTCCGTAACGCTCCGGACACACCGATCCGGGCCCGCCTGAGGCATACTGCCCGGGCAACTCGAATCGTCTCGGACGTGGACTTTTTCGTCCGCGGGCGTCATAGGACCGCCGCCATGGCAGCCGCCCCCACATCCAACAGCCGCAGGGCCGATCTGGACTGGCTGCGCATCGGCGCGCTGGGCCTGCTCATCCTGTACCATGTGGGACTGGCCTACACGCCCTGGGACTGGCACCTGAACAGCCGGCACCGCTTTGGATTCATGGAGGAACTGATCCTCCTGAGCTCGCCCTGGCGCCTGACCCTGCTCTTCCTGGTCTCCGGCGCGGCGCTGCGGCTGATGAGCCGCAAGTACGACGCCAAGGAGGTCTTGAAACAGCGGTTCGCGCGCCTGGCGCCGCCGCTGCTGTTCGGCACCCTGATCCTGGTGCCGCCGCAGGGTTGGGCCGAGACCGTCGCCAAGGACGGCTACACGGGCAGCGTCCTCGACTGGTGGATCGGCGAGTTCAGCCTGGGGGGCGTCGCCAACGGCATTCCGATCAACCACCTGTGGTTCGTGCTCTACATCGCCGTCTACAGCCTGGTCGCCGTGACCCTGCTGGCCCGGCCGGCCTGGATCGAACGGGCCGAGGCCTGGCTGGCGCGGACCCTGACCGGCTGGAAGCTGCTGGTCCTGCCGATCCTCTACCTGGCCGTTGTCCGCCAGTGGCTGTTCCCCTGGTTCGGCCTGAACAACCAGATCCAGCACGACTGGTACAACCACGCCTCCTCGCTCGGCGTCTTCCTGTTCGGCTTCCTGATCGTCGGCCAGGCCGGCGTCTGGGCGCAGCTGGAGCGGCTGCGCTTCGTCGCCCTGCCCCTCGCCCTGGTCTCGGTCGCCCTCCTGATGACCGTCCACGCCTTCGGCGGCGACTACTGGGCGTTCGGGTCGCTGCACCACAGCCTGTTCGCCATCAACCAGTGGGCTACCGTCTGCGCCGCCCTGGGCTTCGCCAGCCGCCACCTGCGCGGCGCCGACACGGCGCTGAAACGCTACCTGAACGACGCCATCTTTCCGGTCTACATGGCCCACCAGACCATCCTCGTGCTCGCCCTCTTCGTCCTCGCGCCGGTCGGCCTGCCGGTCTGGCTCGAGGCGCCGCTGTTCATCCTCATCACCTTCGCCGGCAGCCTGGCGATCTATGAGGCGGTGCGCCGCATCGACCTGATCCGGCCGCTGTGGGGCCTGAAACCTCTGGGTCCCAAGCCGCCGCCGGAGCCGACGCCGGCCCGGCTGGCCCTGATCACCGCCATCCGCAACGACACCCCGCCAGCCTCTCCGCCGGCCGGAGCGCAAACCGCGTGATCCTCGACGACCTGGCCGCCCAGTTCGCCCCCGGACAGCGCTGGCGCCGCCGCCGCATCCTGCTGGCCATCGGCGTGGCCGCGCCGGTCTTCGCCTTCATCGCCGTGGTGCTGGCGGTGCTGGCCTACCCGGGATTCAACAACGCCACGCAGTTCCTCAGCGAGCTGGGCGGGACGACGGCCAAGTACCCCTGGCTGTTCAACGGCGGGGTGCTGATCAGCGGCGTCGGGGCGGCCGCGGCCGGGGTCGGCTTCGGCCTGGCGCTGGTGGCGCTCGGCGGATCGAGACTCGCCGCCGGCGGTGTGGTCCTCTGTTTCGTCCTCGCCGGCGTCGGCATGGTGGTCTCCAGCCTGGTCGCCTGGCCCAATCCCTGGCACCTCCTCATCAACCTCGGGCTCGGCATTATCCTGGCCCCGCTGTTCCTGATCTGGGGCCTGTGGCGCATCGAGGCCATGGGCCGGATGAAGCTGTTCCTGGTCGCCGTCAGCCTGACCAACCTGATGATGGCGCTGATCACCAATCACCGGATCTGGTACGGCATCGTGAACCCCCGCAACGTCGGCTGGTGGGAGACCGCCTTCGCCATTCTCCTCGTCGGCTGGACGGGAATCGCCGCCTGGGGTCTGGAGCGCCGCCTCTACCGTCTGGCCCAATCACAAAGCGTTTCCGACACCCTCTGAACACGCTGTTGTCACGGTGCGGTCACACCGGTGCAGAGCCGATGCATTTTTGGGCGCCGATCGCTCTCGAAGCGATTTTCCGGCTTCCATCGCAGCGCAACATAACGTATCCGTGATAATCACGTTACCAGCCTCCGAGAGACTCGGTTGGCGCGCTCTCCGGGGCGGGACGGACACCTTTTGACGGCGGTTTTCCCATGGACGGCACGAGCAATCTCGCCCTGCGCTACGAGCATGACGAAGCCCACGCCTACGCGCCGCTGGGCGAACCCTGGCTGCCGCCCGAATCGCCGATGGAGATGCCGCGCCAGTCGTTCGGCGCCGACGCTCCGAAACTCGCCAAGGCCCCCGTCACCTCGCCCGCCAACATCGGCGCCCGCCGTTTCATGCTGTTCGCCGCCAGCTGGCTGCTGACCGCGCTGATCGCCGCCACCCCGCTGCAGCTCTACATGCGCGACGGCTTCACGCCGCTGGAGGGCGTCGCCCTCGTGCTGTTCGTCGTCCTGGTCTCGGCCGTCTCGACCTGGTTCTGCAGCGCCGTCGCCGGCTTCTGGGTGCTGAAGAACCGCCGCGAGGACATCTTCGACTTCCCGGCCATCGTGCCGGCTCCGCGCGTCAAGACGGCGCTGCTGATGCCGCTCTACAACGAGGACCCGGCCGCGACGCTGGGCCGCCTGGCCAAGATCGAGCGTTCGCTGAGCCTGCTGGGCGTCGCCCACTGGTTCGACCTCTTCGTGTTGAGCGACACCACCAACGAGGCCATCGCCGCCCAGGAGCGCGTGCAGTTCTCGGCTCTGCGGGCCCGCAGCCGCTGCGCCACCTACTATCGCCGCCGGCCCAAGAACATCGAGCGCAAGGCCGGCAACATCAGTGACTGGACCACCCGCTGGGGCGGCGCCTACGAGCACATGATCATCCTCGACGCCGACAGCGTGATGAGCGGCGAGACCGTCGTGAAGCTGGTCGACGCCATGGAACGCCACCCGGGCATGGGCCTGCTGCAGACCACGCCCGTCATCATCGGCGCCGAGACCCTCTACGCCCGCGCCCAGCAGTTCAGCGTCCGCATGTTCGGCAAGGTGGCCTCGGCCGGTCTCGCCTGGTGGACCGGCGCCGAGAGCAGCTATTGGGGCCACAACGCCATCGTCCGGGTGAAGGCCTTCGCCGCCTGCTCGGGCCTGCCCGTACTGCCGGGCAAGAAGCCGTTCGGCGGCCACATCCTCAGCCACGACGTGGTCGAGGCGGCCCTGCTGCGCCGCGGCGGCTGGGCGGTGCACGTCACCCCGGTGCTCGACGGTTCGACTGAAGAGACCCCGCCCTCGATGATCGAGTTCATGAAGCGCGACCGCCGCTGGGCGCAGGGCAACCTGCAGCACCTGGGCCTGCTGTTCGCGCCGGGTCTGCACCCGATCAGCCGCCTGCAGCTGTTCTTCGGCATGCTCTGCTATCTGGTCTCTCCCATCTGGCTTCTCTCGCTGATCGTTGGCCTGGGCATCCAGGCGCAGATCACCCTGACCATGCCCGACTACTGGCGCCTGCTGGCCCCGGTGAAATACGATCCGATCATCTGGGCCTCGCTGCTGACCGTCGTCATGCTGATCGGTCCCAAGATCCTCGGCCTGGCCCTGACCCTGAGCCGGCCCGAAGAGAGCGCCAAGTTCGGCGGCCGTCTGGCCATCCTCAAGAGCGCCGCCTTCGAGACTGCCTACTCGGCCGTCATGGCCCCGGTGATGATGGTCGGCCACAGCCGCATCGTCTTCGAGGTGCTGATGGGCCGCGACGCCGGCTGGTCGACCCAGACCCGCGACGGCGAAACGCTGAGCTACAAGGACGCCTTCCGCGCCCACCGCTGGGAGATCAACACCGGCCTGCTGTTCGCCAGCATGCTGATCCTGGCGCCGCAGCTGACCCTCTGGTTCGCGCCCATCATCCTGCCCCTGATCGCCTCGCCGTTCATCGCCGTGGCCACCAGCCGCAAGGACCTCGGCGCCTGGGCCGGCCGTCTGGGCCTGCTGGTCACCCCCGAAGAGGTGACCGAGCGCAGCGAAGCCCTTGGCGCCCAGATCCACCAACTGTTCCCGGTGGTCGACGATCGCCGCGCGCCGGTGATGGACCTGGACCTGCCGGAAACCTCGGTGTTCTGGCCGAACCTGATCGCGACCCAGCGGCGGGCCGTGCCGGCCTCGGCGACGGTGCACTAGGACTTCGAAGGCGGCGCTAAGCCGCCTTCGCCAGCTTCTCTTTCTTCTTCCTGGCCTTCTTCTCGGCCTTGTCGGCCTTGGGAAGCTTGGGCTTCTTCACCCGCGCCTCGCCGGCCGCCAGGATCTCCAAGGCCTCCAGCAACCCGTCGCGCTTGCCCTTGGGCAGCAGGGCCATCAGCGCCGCGTCGGCGGCGGCCGTCTTCGGGCCGATCGACTCAAGCGCCTCGCGGCCCGCATCGGTCAGTCGCACCGCGTTGGCCCGGGCGTCGAGGGCGGAGCGTTTGCGGGCCAGAAGGCCCTTGTCGATCATCCGGGCGACCATGTCGGCCAGGGTCGAGCGGTCGATGCCGGTGGAGGCGACCAGGTCGGCCTGGGCGGCGCCTTCCTTGTCGGCGACGGCGGCGAGCACGGCGTGCTGGCGCTGGGTGACCGCGCCGGGGCCGGCCTCGGCGGCATAGAGATCGAGCGCCCGCTGGGCGGCCCTGTGCAGCAGGTGGCCCACCGAAGCGGCGGCCCGTTTGCCCGACTTGTCTTTCGCCATAATCCCCTCCGGTTCATTGACCGCCTGCGGAGCTTAATCGGCCTCAGTGTAGGTTTGACGACAGATCAATCATTCGATGATCGGCGGCGCGGCCTTGGTCTCTTCCGGGTCGGCCGGCGGACCGCCCTGCCCTTCGGCCTGCTTCATGCCGCGCATGATCAGCGGGGCCTGGCTGAGGGAGAAGAGGATGGTCAGGCCGAGGATACCGAACACCTTGAAGATGGCCCACAGGCTTTCGGACTGGGTGCGCCAGACCACCTCGTTCAGCGCCGCCACGGCCAGGAAGAAGATACCGTAGCGCAGGGTGAAGGTGCGCCAGACGGCGTCGGTCATCACCAACTCCGAGCCCATCAGCATCTTGAGGAAGTTCCGCTTCGCCGCCAGGCCGCCGAGCAGGACCACCGCGAACAGGGTCATGGTGATGGTCGGCTTGAGCTTGAGGAAGATCGGGTCCTTGAAGAAGACCGTCAGGGAGCCGAACACCAGGGCCAGGACGCCGGAGATCAGCGGCATGGGGGCCAGCCGCTTTTCGCTGACGAAGCCGACCACCAGGGCGATGGCCGAACCGGCCACCAGCCACCAGGCGGCGGAGACCAGGCTGTGAGTGGTCAGATAGCCGATGAAGAAGGCCAGCAGGCCGCCGAAATCGACGGCCAGACGGATCCAGCCCTTTGATTTCGGAACATTCGTGGGGGGCGTCTCGCTCATGGTCTTCCTTTACGCGTCCAGCCCGACCAGGGACCGGGAAAACGCCCGGGCGTCGAAAGGTTGCAGATCGTCGATCCCCTCGCCGACGCCGATCAGCTTGATGGGGCTGTCGGAGGCCTGGGCG
>JAQGIK010000051.1 GCA_028291265.1 Caulobacter sp.
CCGTTCTCCCACCAAGACCGGCCGCCCCGCGGCGCTCGCCGCAGGCCTTTCTGACGTCTCGGCGACCTTCATCCACGATCACCAGCTGGACTCCGCCGCCACCCCGGCGATGTGGACGCCCCACCGCCCGGCCCGCCCCGACAAGCACGACGGCGGCAAGCGCTTCCGCCTGGTCAGCGACTATTCCCCCGCCGGCGACCAGCCCACCGCCATCGCCGAACTGGTCAAGGGCATCCAGGAGCGCGAACACGACCAGGTCCTGCTCGGCGTCACCGGCTCGGGCAAGACCTTCACCATGGCCAGCATCATCGCCGAGACCCAGCGCCCGGCCCTGATCCTCGCCCCCAACAAGACCCTCGCCGCCCAGCTCTACAGCGAGTTCAAGTCCTTCTTCCCCGACAACGCCGTCGAGTACTTCGTCAGCTACTACGACTACTACCAGCCGGAAGCCTACGTCGCCCGCACCGACACCTACATCGAGAAGGACTCCAGCCGGAACGAACAGATCGACCGCATGCGCCACAGCGCCACCCGGGCGATCCTCGAGCTGGACGACGTCATCGTCGTCGCCTCGGTCAGCTGCATCTACGGCATCGGCTCGGTCGAGACCTACACGGCCATGACCTTTTCCCTGTCGGTCGGCGACCGCATCGACGAGAAGCAGCTGATGGCCGACCTCGTCGCCCAGCAGTACAAGCGCAACGACGCCGCCTTCGAGCGCGGCATGTTCCGTCGCCGCGGCGACACCATCGAGATCTTCCCGGCCCACTACGAGGACCGCGCCTGGCGCATCGGCCTGTTCGGCGACGAGGTCGAGGCGATCAGCGAGTTCGACCCCCTGACCGGCAAGAAGACCGCCGAGCTGGAGACGGTGAAGATCTACGCCAACAGCCACTACGTCACCCCGCGCCCGACGCTCCGCCAGGCCGTCAACCAGATCAAGGCCGAGCTCAAGCAGCGCCTCGACTGGATGGTCGCCAACGGCAAGCTGCTGGAGGCCCAGCGCCTCGAACAGCGCACCACCTTCGACATCGAGATGATCGAGGCCACCGGCAGCTGCGCCGGCATCGAGAACTACAGCCGCTACCTGACGGGGCGCCGCCCGGGCGAGCCGCCGCCGGCCTTCTGCGAATACATCCCCGACAACGCCCTCCTCTTCACCGACGAGAGCCACCAGACCATCCCGCAGATCGGGGCCATGTACAAAGGCGACTACAGCCGCAAATGGAACCTGGCGGAATACGGCTTCCGCCTGCCCAGCTGCCTCGACAACCGCCCGCTCAAGTTCGAGGAATGGGAGGCCATGCGGCCCCAGACGGTGCACGTCTCGGCCACCCCCGGCCCCTGGGAGATGGACAAGGCCGGCGGCGTCTTCGCCGAACAGGTGATCCGCCCCACCGGCCTGATCGACCCGCCGGTCGAGGTCCGCCCGGTCTCAAAGAACAACACCAGCCAGGTCGACGACGTCATCGCCGAGGCCCGCGAGACCGCCGCCAAGGGCTACCGCACCCTGGTCACCGTCCTGACCAAGAAGATGGCCGAGGACCTCACCGAATACATGCATGAGCAGGGCCTGCGCGTCCGCTACATGCACAGCGACGTCGACACCCTCGAGCGCATCGAGATCATCCGCGACCTGCGCCTGGGGGCCTTCGACATCCTGATCGGCATCAACCTGCTGCGCGAGGGCCTCGACATCCCCGAGTGCGGCCTGGTCGCCATCCTCGACGCCGACAAGGAGGGCTTCCTGCGCTCGGAGACCAGCCTGATCCAGACCATCGGCCGCGCCGCGCGGAACATCGACGGCAAGGTCATCCTCTACGCCGACACCATCACCGGCTCGATGGAGCGGGCCATGGGCGAGACCCAGCGCCGCCGCGAGAAGCAGCACGAGTGGAACCTGGCCAACGGCATCACGCCGGAGAGCATCAAGTCCAGCATCAAGGACATCCTGGCCAGCCCCTACGAACGCGACCACGTCCGCATCGACGCCGGCGTGGCGGAAGACGCCAAACCCTTCCTCGGCAACAACTTCCAGGCCACCCTGCGCGACCTGGAAACCCGCATGCGCGACGCCGCCAGCAACCTGGAATTCGAGACGGCGGCGCGGCTGAGGGACGAGATCAAGCGGCTGAAACTGCTCGACCTGGAGTTCGCCAACGAGGTGATGACCGGAGCGGGCGAGACGGCGGACAAGAGCGTGCCGAAGGCGCTGCGCAAGCAGGCGCGGGTGGAGGCGGCGGAGGCGTTTCGGAAGGGGAAGCGGTAGGGCGCTATGATTTTCCGGACGCTTTAAGTTCTGCGAAACCTCGGTCAAAATCCGAGGCCCAACCTCGCGTTTCCGCTAACACCATTGCGCCAATGCGTTTCGTAAAATCCGCCGCGCGCGTCGCCTCCTTTATGGGCGTCTCTGTCGAAACGCCTACTGAAGAGACACACTTAAAGACCTCGATTTCGTTCTCAATGAGAATCGCCGTCGTCATAAATCTGACCCAACTCTTGGAAAATCCCAAAGCTTGATCGACTAACAGAAGACCGCCTCCAGCAAGAAGCATGAGATATCCAATCTCAAATTTTTCGAACGCCGTGTTGATCGGAAGCACTGGCAATATTCCCCCCATCGCCAATAGCAGAGCGGCCGGATACCTAAAAAGCATTGATAGTCTTTGTTTCTCACGTTTTTTGCGGCGATACCAATCCGCGTGGTCTTTAGCCCATGCTATCCGCGATACAAGAGAGGCGCTCCCCTCTAATGGCTGCTTCTCAGACTCTGTCATTGGACTTCTCCTTCGCGGTCTTCCCACGCGAATGGATCAAAAACCTCCCACCCTTCATATTTTTCGATGGCCGCATGAAATGCGTCAGCGTGCCTCAAATCTTCCCCGAAACGCTCTGATGCTGTTTTTATAAGAGAAGAGGCCGTATCAACTAAATCCGATTTCGACGACATATAGTACATGGAAAAGTCATTAACGACGCTCATGTAGATTAGACACTCTAACGTATTGCCGGACCGCGACGCTTGCAGAAACTTCTCAAAAAACCCCACCAACGGTGTCGATGGCAAAAGCATGAGCTCAAAGCGGCTCATTACTGCTGTAGCCATTCCCATTCGCTCGGCCGTTACCCCTGATATGGGCACTGACAGCGAACGCGCGGTGCGACGCGTGCGGCGGTTATCTCGCCAAGTCGTCCACTTTCGGTGCGCGGTACGATCAAAAGCAGAAAGATCTTGGGTGAGATCATCTTGCCGAAGCCAACGAACTTCAGCGCCCCTTTCCGCCCATCGCAGTTGTAAAGATCTATCGGTCTGATCACAAATAATCTCTACAACGTTGAAATGCTTTTTTATCGCCTCAAGGCGTTGCCCATTTACTGTGACGAGCAAGCTCTTGCCCTCCACGCCAAACGTCTTGCCTTGGAGCGCGACAGCCAGCCCGTCAGTCGGCACGTCCCGTCTAGACTCACGGACAAGATATTCAAATGATCGACGTAAGGCAGACTCTTCGGTAATAAATTCACCGATCTGCGCAATGCCGTCCAGTGAAACGGCCTTCCGCCCTTCGCTGTCTTCGAGCAAATACCAATTCAAGTTTGCCAAAGAGGACTCAAGGGCCTCTGGATTGGAAGCCCTGACTCTGTTGCTCGTGAGGCCCCCAATTAAAAAAGGCAATTGCTCGGTCGCCCAAGTTAGGTTGTATTTTTCCTTCGTTCGAAGACGTTCAGCCTCGCTTGCCGCCCAGCTCGCATACAGGCGATATATTTTCTCCTCGAGCGTCAGCTTTTCCACCGTCTGCTCTAAGCCTGATCGTGCGACGTTCGTTTTGGGCGCACCCTTTCCCGTAGCGTTGGCGATAGCTACAATTGACCGCGTCGCGTAACCGGGCGTGGTAAATTCGACAGCAATGCCTTCAACTGAAGTTGAGACCGGGGACCTTGCCACAAGCCGTGGATCATCAAGCCGCTCCGGTATACTCACTACCTGCCAGTCTCGGAAAAGACGGTTGTATTGAATAGCAATCGCAAGCTCCACGCCGTCCGCCTCGAGTTTTACGGCCTTAAGATCTGAACGCACGTAGCCGGAAAACGATTCACTGTTCAAATAATACTCAACCGCTTCAACTGGCGATTCAAAGCCAATCCGAATGGACTTTCCGCCATCCACGACGGCAGATACCTCACATCGTGGAAATGTTATCCATTTCCTAAGTATATGTTCAATATTTAGATTCGAAACCGATGGCCGCAGACGGAGCGTTACTATCGTGCCGCCGGCCGTGATTTCTGACATCTCTTCCTTTCTTAAGAGCTTGACCAAATATTTGCCATGAACAGATCTAAGCGAAATTTGGATAATCTTGTCTTCCTCGATCGATGAAGTTGATATCTCGACCTCATCCGCGACCATGAATGTAGACAAGACACCGATACCAAATCGACTTATCGGAGAAAAATCCGGGTAGTCTTCGCAAAATTTTGGGTCTTGGTATCGAGAGGAACCGACTTTCAATAAGTGATTGACAATTACTTCCCATGTCATTCCGGTTCCGTTGTCGGACACAGAAAGCTGCCGCTCGGACGAATCCCAACTAACTCGTACTTTCGGCGCGTGCTTCAATCCTTTTTTCTTACTAATCACCTGTTGAAGACGCGACGCGTCAATCGAATTTTGAACAAGCTCTCGAATAACTACTGAACTATCATTGTATAACGTATGTCCCGTCAATAGTTCGAGAATTTTTGCTTGATCAATCTCAAAACCATACTGTTGCTTGAGGAAACCTTCAGCTTCGATTTCGGACTCATCGATATTCTTCCAAGGAAAGGCATACTTTTTGGCAGATTTTTTGTTTCCTTTTTCAAGGGCGTCCTGAGACAAGCGCAGCTGCTTTGCGGCGTAGCGCAGGTACGAAGTAAGTCCAAAAAACCCTCGCGCGTCCTTAAAAGCCGCAAAAACCTCAATAGTATCAGTAAAGGCTTCGTAGCTGGCCTCGCCCTCAACGTCGACGCCAACTTTCGGTCGTACGGAGGTAACTGCGTTCTGCTTGGTCCATTCAAGTTGACTGACCGGGTCGACTGGGTCAATGATACGAAACCGGGTGCTTGGCGCTCGACTTTCGGTGATGTTAAAAAGGTCGGCGGTACGAAGAACTATTGCGGCAAACTGCAGATTTACTGTTTCTTGAGGGTCTAGGCCGTAAGGGTTAGATACCTTATATTTCACAAGGTCATCCAAGTCGTCATGCAAGTGGCTCTCGCATAACATGCCAATGTCAGCACGTACTTTTGTCGAAGCCCTGACCAGTAGTTCTGAAACAATCTTTACCAGGGCGTCATCGTAACCCAATTCGGGCCTTGGATCACCGTCAAGCCACGACCGTACCCGGGCTCCATGATGGGCCCTCACAAACTCTTGGTAGAGAAATTTTTCGCGGTCCTCATCTGTCAAATTTCCTACTTTTGCCCGATAATCTTGGCCTGCCTCGCCGGAAAATAGAAAGGCAGAAGCATACTGCAAATATTCGGTTGTATCTCTTCGGTCGTATTCCCGGTCGGTTACGATTAGCCCCATGTCATGGAAAAATATTGACAAAACTATGAAAAAGCAATCTGCGTCGGTAAGAAGTTCATAGCATGAATCTGTAACTAGCCATTCGGCAATCGACACCATACTGTTTACATGTGAGATGTCGTGTTTCGTATATTCTTTGAATAATTTCGATTCACTGAATAATTCAAGTATTTCTGAAGTAGCTCGACGAACGTCGCTCAGATTTACAGCGAACCCAGGGCGGGTAGTGGCGCGTTCAGCGCGGCCTTCCAATGGCTCTCTCATAACTTCCCCCTTAGCTTGGACGTGCATTCTGGCTTGTAAGTCGGGGCGCTGCAATCCGGACGGGGATTTTTCGATCCCTTCGCCATGGTCGAGACCGGAAATCTGGGGACGCTGCGCCGATTTCAAATATCAGACTGGCTGATCGACGCCGTTCTGCAGCCCGGCGCCATTCGGACTCCATGAAATGCCAAATTACGGTGACAGTGCACTAATTTCCGCCTTCGCCTTCCGCCCCCGCTTTGCTGGCGCGAGCGCCCTGCCCGCCTCGGAATTACGGTGACAGTGCACTAATTTCTGCCTTCGCCTTCCGCCCCCGCTTTGCTAGCGCAAGCACCCTGCCGGCCTCGGCCTCCAGTTTCGCCAGAAAGTCCGCCGCACCGATCGGCCTTCCAATCGTCTCGGCGCGGCGAAGGCTTTGCGACAGCGCCTCGTCCTCCCCTGTGCCAATCATCGCCATTATGTCGGGATAGCGCGACAGCACCGGCCCGGTCTCCGTCAGCCCGTCGCCGCGCTCCGGAGCCAGCAGCGCGTGGACGCTCGACCACCGCCATCCACGGCCCGCTCGACCAGGCGGGCTCTCACCGGATTGAGCGCGACATAGCGCAACGCTGCGCCCAGGTGGCGCTCATCCATCGCCACACAGCCGAACCGCCCCTGCCAGAAGTGACCACTGCGCTTCTCCCGCGCGTGGATGTGGCCGGCGTAACGCCGGTGGACGCTGGACAGACAACTGCGCAGCGCGTCCGGCTCCGGCGGCACGAGGATCAGATGAACATGGTTGGGCATCAACACCCATGACCAGACCTCGACGCCGGTCCTGGCGGCGTGCTCGGTCAGCAGGTCGCGATAGAGCTGGTAGTCGGCGTCACCGAAGAAGGTCTGGGCGCGACCGTTGCCCCGTTGCGTGACGTGATGCGGGATTCCAGGGAAGACAGCGCGGGCGAGACGAGCCATCTGCGGACACTGGCACGACACTGATCAGGCCACAATTAGTGCACTGTCACTGAAAACTTGGGCTGGCTAACGTTTGAGGGGCGGGCGCGGTACTCGCGGACCGCTACTCCACCGTAAGGCTACTCATCGCGCGCGTGCTATCCTGAGCCGGTGAGTCGGGAGCTTCGTTGTGCCCTGCAACGCCAAGAACCATCGTCCGGATTGTGATTGCGGGTTCGGCGGACCGCGGCCTGGGAAAACGCCCGAAACGCCGATGTTTCGGATCGGCCGTCGTTTTTCGAGACGCGGCTTCAAGAGCCCTTTGAGATCTCGTACCCCATGCCCCCATTGCAACCGTTCCGTATTCTTCATTCGCGGGAAGAACGACGGCTCGTTCTACATGGACTCACTGGATGCGGGTTGGTCAGCGAGGCACCTCTGTGACGCCCTTAGAAAGACCTCCAAGCTCCGCGTAGCGGCGTCAAAGTGGCGACGTGAAGGTTGGATTCCACTCGGCGTCGTCTCAACCCGCGACGTGGATGGCCGTCAATTTCTGTCTGTCGTGGCCTTGGACAAGGAACTCGACTTCGACATTGCGCCCCTGGCCGGAGCGACCATCAATCCCGATTGGCCAATGTTCTTCCGGGTCATGGATGAACTGAGTGGTCGGATCGAGATCGACTATCTAAGCGATGTCGATGGCGAACTCGAAGGCGCGCGGGCGGAAGCCGAACGGATCAACCGCAGTTAGCAGCCCAAGGGCTTGCCTCGGTCAGGGAAATCCGGGGACGCTATACCGATTTCCAACTTGGTAAGTTCGCTTCGACTTCGGTTCTGACCGACGCAAGAACGCTAGTACCCCTCCTCAGCCACCCCCCGCCCGCGCCACCGCATCCGCCCCGGCCGGCGACCGCATGGGGCAGGACGAGTCGGTCGCCGCTCGCCACACCGCCTCGGACACATCGCGCGACGTCGTGACATCGCCACCCGCCCCGAACCGCGCCATCATCTGCCCCGCCAACGCCTGGTAGGCTTCCGGGATATTCAGCCCCATCCGCGCCCGCGCATTGTCGCCGAACGGGGTTTCCGGGGCCCGGCCGGGGATGACGATGCGCACGCGCACGCCGAGCGGCTCCAGCTCGAGCGCCACGGACTCGCTGAAGGCGTTCACCGCCGCCTTGCTGGCCGTGTAGATCGACATCAGCGGCAGGGGCTGGAAGGTCACCCCGGAGGTGACGTTGACGATCACCCCCGAGCCCCGCTCGCGGAACTGCGGCAGCACCGCCTGGGTCATGGCGATGGTCCCGAGGGTATTGGTCTCGAACAGCTCGCGGATCTTGTCCATCGAGACCCCTTCGAGCGGACTCACCTGGCCGACGCCGGCGTTGTTGACCAGGACGTCGAAGGGGCCGGCCGCCGCCACGGCCCGGGCGATGCTCGCCGCGTCGGTGACGTCGAGCGCCAGCACCCGCAGGCGGTCGGAGGCCGGCAGGATGTCGTCACGCGGCGCGCGCATCGTGGCGATGACCGTCCAGCCGCGATCGAGGAAGACCCGGGCGGTGTCGAGGCCGAAGCCGGACGAGCAGCCGGTGATGAGGATGGTGTTCATGCGGGACCCTTTCACGCGGCAGGCTTGCCGACAAGCCGCCGGCCTTACGGCGGCGCCATGCCGATTGCGCCCAGCGACCCTCCCCCTACCGCCGCTGCGCCGCCTTCATCCGCTTGATCTCCTCCACCGAGGTATGCAGCAGCACCTCCTCCTTCCCCACCTCATACCCCCGCTCGAACGCCCCCTCCGACAGCTTCAGCCCGGCGATCAGCTTGACCAGGGCGTCCTTGCGGTCGGCCATGCGCAGCCGCACCCGGCGGTGGACGTCGCCGGTGGCCTTGTCGACCCGCTCGTCGATGATCAGCTCGCGCACTCCCGCCGTCCGCCGGCGATCGAGGCGGGCCGGGTCGAGCTCGATGCGGCCGTCCGGCTTCACCCGGACCACGTCCATGACGTTGGAAAAGGCCAGCAGGCTCAGTTCCCGCAGGGCGTCCTGCAGTTCCGGCTCGTCGGGATCGGGCTGGTAGCGGATCTGCTGCAGGACCCGGTGATCCTTGAGCAGCCGGTAGCTGTTGCGCCTGGCGAAGGCCAGCGTGTAGCCGGCCCGCAGGGCGGCCTGGACGGCGTTGCCGTCGTGGCGGAACTCCTCGGCGAAGCGCTGCATGCGCGGGGTCAGGTCCCGCTCGCGCCGTCGGCGAGGCGGCGGGACCGCAGGGGCGGCCAGGCTCTGGTCCTGGGACGGGTCTGAGGCGGACAAGGGGGTCTGGTCCATCGGCGGCTCTCCTTATCGAAGCGGCGAACCCATTATCCCATGTCCGGCGGTGGCAAGCTCGTTTGTCGGCTGCCGGACAGACCGCCCCGCCCGCCGGGTGGTAGCTCGACTCCCGCCCGCCCGGGCTCCATAGTTGGTCCCAGGCCCCTCCCCCAAAGGCCTCACCAGAGCCGGATGGCAACATGACCGCCGACTATCGCGCCACTGGCGACGAGGCCCAGCGCATGGCCGCCGTCCGTCGCTACGACATCCTCGACACCCCGCCCGACGGCAACTTCGACCGCATCACCGCCCTGGCCGCCCGGCGCTTTGGCACGCCGATTTCGATCATCAGCGTCGTCGACCACGACCGTATCTGGTTCAAGTCGCGCCACGGCGTGGACGTGGCCGAGATCGGCCGCGACAACGGCCTCTGCGCCTCGGCCATCCTGTCGCCCGACACCCGGGTGCTGGAGGACGCGCGGCGCGACCCGCACGCCTTCGCCAACCCGCTGGTCGCCGGCTCGTTTGGCCTGCGTTTCTACGCCGGGGCGCCGCTGCGGACCTCCGACGGCTACAACCTCGGCACCCTCTGCGTCATCGACCACGAGCCGCGCGTCTTCACCCAGCAGGACATCGACGACCTGGAAGACCTCGCCGCCCTCGTCGTCGACAACCTCGAACTGCGGCTGGCGGCCCGGCACGCGGTGTCCAGGGCCGAGATGCTGGCCCGCGAGATCGACCATCGGGTAATGAACAGCCTGCAGTTCGTCTCCGGCATCCTGACCATGCAGAGCCGCGCGGCCGGTCCCGGCGAAATCGCCGACCAGCTGGAGATCGCCTCCGGCCGGGTGACCACCGTCGCCCGCGTCCACCGCCACTTCCATACCCAGGTCGAGGGCGGCAGCACCGACGCGCTCGGCTACCTGCGCCGGCTCTGCGAGGATCTGGCGGAGGTGCTGCGCCATCCGATCGCGGTCGAGGGGGACGCCGACGCGATCCCCGCCGACCAGATGCAGCCGCTCGGCCTGATCACCAATGAACTGGTGACCAACGCCGCCAAGCACGGCGGCGGCGAGATCACCGTCGCCTATCGCGTCGAGGATGGGGCGCGGGTCCTGTCCGTCTGCGACCGGGGCGCGGGCCTGCCCGCCGGTTTCGATCCGGCCGCGAGCCGCACTGGCCTCGGCATGCGGGTCATCGACTCCCTGGTCCGCCAGCTGGGCGGCCGGCTTGCCGCCGGGGCGGCGCCGGGCGGCGTCGGGGCCTGCTTCACCGTTCGCTTCCCCACCGGCGGCGTGGTCGTCCACTAGGGTCTGCGAATGAAAAAACGCCCCGGACCGCAAGGCCCGGGACGTCTTCAACTCAGGCCCGGCGCCTAGTACTGGCGCGGCGTTCCGAGCGGGGCGTCGGTCGTCGAGCGCGGGCCGTCCGGGTCGACAAGGTCGTCGTCGCGATCATCCTGGACGCCGAACGAGCGGCTCTCGCCGGTCGCATACAGCGCCCGTTCGCGGCTGATGTCGTCGACGCTGTAGGGCGCCGCCGTGTCGTCAAAGCCGGTCCAGCCCTGCTGGCGATAGGCGTCGCCACGGGTGGCGGCGTCGACGCCGCCGTTGAGCAGCGACTCGATGCGGCCGGCGTCCTCGTCGTCGGCCTTCACGCTGACCAGGGTGCCGCCGCGGCGCACGCCCTCGGCGTAGACATTGGCTTCCTCGTCGCTGTGGCCCGCTTCCTTCAGCGCGCCCAGCAGGCCGCCGGCCGCGCCGCCGGCCACCGCGCCGACCACGGCGCCGACCGCCGTCGAGGCCAGCCAGCCGGCCGCCACCACGGGACCGAGGCCCGGAATGGCCAGCATGCCCAGACCGGCCAGCAGGCCGCCGGCTCCGCCAATGACGCCGCCGCGCGCGGCGCCCTTGCCGGCCCCGTCGGCGACGTCGTTCTCGCCGTCGTGGTTGGCGTCGCCCAGCGGGCCCCCCGTGTAGGTATTGGCCGAACCGGCGGCGAACGGCCGGGCGCCGTCATGCCAGTTATCGGCGTTGCTGGAGACGATGCTGATGCGGTCGTGGTCGACGCCGCTGCGCTCGAGGTTTTCGACCGCCGAAACGGCCTGGACGTGGGTGTCGAAGAGTCGGGTGATGGTCCTGCTCATGGTGAGCTCCTTGCACTGAACGCTGGTGAAAAACCGGCCGCGCCAGGGCGGCCGGGCGGGCGCGCCTACATCGGCTGGACGCTGCCCTTGTAGTCGACGGTGACCGAGGTCTCCTTGCCGTCCTTCTTGGCCATGCCCATCCAGACGCCGTCCTCGCCCTGCTTCAGGTCGCTGACGTCGGTGTAGCCGGCGCTTTCGATGGCGCCCTTGGCCTGGGCCTCGGTGAAGGAGTTGGCGCCGGGGGTGGTGGCCGCATCGCCGGTGGTCGGGGTGGTGTCGACGGCCTCGTTGCGCGGGGCTTCAGAGGTGGAGACGGCCGGGCCGGCGGTGTCGTCGGTCTTGGGGCCGCAGGCGGCCAGAAGGGCCGCGGCGACGGCCACGGTAGAGAGGGTTTTAAGCATGGTTGGTACTCCCAAAGGTGGGAAGAGAAGTCCGTGGATTCACAATCGTTCCCGCCTCAGGCGCGGTTGCATATCCGGCGCCCTACCCCGCCTTGCCCTTGGCCTTGAACGGCCGGTCCCTCCTCAGCCGCCCCCCGCCCGCGCCACCGCGTCCGCGCCGGCCGGGAGCCGCATGGGGCAGGACGGGTCGGTCGCGGCGCGCCAGACGGCTTCGGAGACATCGCGGGAGGTGGTGATGTCGCCGCCGGCCTGGAACCGCGCCATCATCTGGCCGGCCAGGGCCTGGTAGGGTTCCGGGATGTTCAGGCCCATGCGGGCGCGGGCATTGTCGCCGAACGGGGTTTCCGGCGCGCGGCCGGGGATGACGATGCGCACGCGAGCCGTCAGCGGAGTCGAATCCCGGCCGGATCGCTAGCCTTCATCCCCGGCGCGGGCCCCTTGCCAGTCAACCTGCGCGCGCGCATGATCACCTTAGATTGAGGGCGCTTCGACCAGGGGCTGCTGTGGGGGCGGTTTGGCCGTCGGCGAGCGCCTTTGCCGGAGGATCGGCGGGTTCGGACAATCCGCGCAAGCCGCCTCCGGCACGGAGCGGGCCGATGCCGAGGATCGTCGACAAGTCTCAGGGCCAGAAGAATGCCGAGGCCGACGTTCAGCGCTTCAGGGCGGACCTGGGTCCGTTCGTGGTCGCCGCCGAGACGACGCGGATGGCCATGGTGTTCGCGGATGCCAGGGATCCCGAGCATCCGATCATCTTCGCCAACGACAGCTTCCTTGCCCTGACCGGTTATGACCGCGAGGAGGTGCTGGGCCAGAGCTTCAACTTCCTGCTCGAACAGGGCGAGGAGGGCGACGCCGTCGCCCGGGTCGCCGCCGAGTTCTCGGGCGCCGCCACCGCCGCCACCGAGGTCTTCTACCATCGCAAGGACGGGGCCCCGTTCTGGACGGCGATCTTCATCACCCCCGTCCGGGACGCGCAGGGCGAGGTGGTCCAGTACTTCGCCTCCTTCATCGACCTGTCGGTCCACAAGGAGGAGGAGGCGCTGTCGAGGATGCTCATCGACGAGCTGAACCACAGGGTGAAGAACACCCTCGCCACCGTCAGGTCGATCGTCGCCCAGGGCCTGCGCACCTCCGAGGACATCGAGGCGGTCCGGGAGGCCATCGAGGCCCGGCTGTTCGCCCTGTCGCGGTCACACGACCTGCTGGCGCGGGAAAACTGGCGCGGGGCCGAGCTGCGCGATCTGGTGATGGAGGCGCTGGAACCGTTCGGCGCCGGTGGCGGCGGGGCCGAACGCATCGAGGTCGACGGGGACAGTGTCCGCCTGAAGCCCAACGTCGCCCTGGCGCTGGGCATCGCCTTCCATGAACTGGCGACCAATGCGGTGAAGTACGGCGCCCTGTCGGAGGCGGCGGGATCGGTGCGGCTGTCCTGGACCATCGAGGCGTCCGAACGCGGCGAACGCCTTCACCTGCGCTGGCGGGAACAGGGCGGGCCGCCGGTGACGCCGCCGACCCGCAAGGGATTCGGCTCTCGGGTGATCGAACGCGGCCTGAGCCACGAACTGCGGGCGCGGACGCATCTCGACTACGACCGGGCCGGCCTGGTCTGCACCATCGACATGCCGGCTCCCGACGAGGACCGCGAGACCTAAGGCGTTCGCCGGCCAAGTGGAATCACCTGGCCGATCAGCAAGAGCGACCAACGCTCTGGCGACCCGCCGCAACCGGTGATGAAGAGTCGCTCGGCAGCGCAATCGACAGGTGCGGAATTAACAGTTTGTTAACCATGACGGGCGCGACTCTCGCTCTGGGCTGGGAGTTGTGCAGATGGCTGAAGTCATGGCGCCGGAAGCCGCCGCGTTCGCCGGGCAGCCGAGGATGTTCGATGTCGTCGAGGCGATTGCATCGTCGGACATGCCGCTCTTCGGCCGGACCGTCCTGATCGTCGAGGACGAGATGCTCGTCCTGATGGACGCCGAGGACATGCTGTTCGAACTCGGCTGCCGGTCTGTGGTCATGGCCGCCAGCGTTGCCGAGGCCCTTTCCCTGGTCAGGACGGAGAGGCTCGACGCCGCCCTGCTGGATGTCAACCTGAACGGCGACCGGAGTTTCGCCATCGCCGACGCGCTCGCTTCCAATGGCATCCCGTTCGCCTTCGCGACCGGCTACGGCGCCCATGGCTTGCGGGTGGCGGACGGCGACCGGCCGGTGCTGACGAAGCCCTACCGGATCGGCGACCTGGCCAGGGCGATGAGCAGCCTCCTGGGCCGCTGACCGGCCGTCCACGACGCGGCGGCAATTGTCCAGGACGCCGCCTGATCGGACGAACCTGGAGCGAACCCCCTCGGCGAGACACGGTTGTCGAGGTCACTCCAGTGTCCCTACATCGCCCGGGTCAGACCTGGCCGTCGGTTGACAGACAGCCTCCCGCGTTGGAGGTCTCGGATGCCGGACCGCGCCGCCGATCACCGACGGGTCGCCAGCCGTTGAAGGACCTGAATGTCTGCCCAGGCCTCGCCGCAAGTGATCGAGGTTCCGGCTCTGGGCGGACGCGTCCGGGGACTGAGCGAGGACGGGGTGAGGATTTTCCGCGGCCTTCGCTACGCGGAGCCTCCGGTTGGCCGGCTGCGATGGCAGCCGCCCCGGCCGCTCGCCTCGCGTCCCGCGACAATCGACGCGACGGTCTTTGCTTCCGACGCCCCGCAGGAGGTCTTGAAATCCGCCTTCGCCGGGACGCGAAGCGACAGCCCGAAAGCAGGGACACGCCACTTTACCCAACGGCGGCGGCGTTGACGCCGCCCAGAGCCGGCCGAAACCTGGCCGCGATGCCGGACGGCGGCAAGTGTGCAAGCCGTGCAGATCGCTCAAGGACAGGGGCGGTGGCCCCTGGCCCGAAGGCCAGGGACCGTGGCCGGCCCTCGCCCCGGAGGGTGAATCTAGGACGGTGGGGCCGGACCGCTGATCAAACACCGAACGCTGGCTTTTTGCTCCGCAGGGGGTCGCATTTCCTCGGGTCATGGCCCAATTCGGGCGAATTCTCCCGCTGGCGCTGCGAATGGCGCCTTATACATCCCTGACTTGCAGGTTAAGACCTCGTTAACCGGAACGTCGTTCGCTGGGCCTCCGGGGACGCGTAAGGGTTGGGACCCATGACGACTGCCGAAGACTACCGGGCGCACGCCGCCCGCTGCCGGTCACTGACACGCTGGATCGGCGACCGCGACGCCTGCGAGAACCTCAAGCGGCTGGCCGCCGAATGCGAGGCCAACGCCCGGCGCCTCGAGGTCGAATCCTCCAGCTGGGCGCAGGCGTCGGACACGGAAGACCTCTCCTCCTGAGGCGAAATCCCCGGCCCCTGGTCGCCCAGGAGCCGGGGATCCGTCAGCCGGCGTGACGCCCTAGGCCGTCACTTCGGTGACGATGCCGGCGCCGACCGTGCGGCCACCCTCGCGGATGGCGAAGCGCACGCCCGGCTCGATGCCGACCGGCTTCATCAGTTCGAAGCCGATGTCGGCCCGGTCGCCCGGATGCACCGAGACGCCATCGTCGGGGTTGAGGACGCCGGTGACGTCGGTGACCCCGAAGAACAGCTGCGGACGGTAGCCGGCCGCGAACGGCGTGTGCCGCCCGCCCTCGTCCGGCGTCAGGACGAAGACCTGGGCCCGGCCGCGGGTGTGGGCGGTGACCGCGCCCGGCGCGCTGAGCACCTGGCCACGGGTCACCTCGTCACGCTTCAGTCCGCGCAACAGCAGGCCGACGTTCATCCCGGCCCGGGCCTCCGGCACGTTCTTGCGGAAGGCCTGCGTGCCGGTGACGATCACCTCGGCCCCGTCGTTGTCGAGACCGATGATCTCGACGGCGTCGCCGATCTTCAGCACCCCGCGCTCGACCCGGCCGGACACCACCGTGCCGCGGCCCGGGATGGTGTGCACCCCTTCGATCGGCATCAGGAACGGCCCCTCGAAGTCGCGCACCGGGTCGGGAATGGTCCCGTCGAGCGCGGCGACGAGTTCGCCGATGGCGGCCACGTCGGGATCGTCCAGGTCGCCCCGCTTGACGGCGTCCAGCGCCTTCAAGGCGCTGCCGAACACGAAGGCGGCGTCCTCGTAGCCTTGCGAGGCCAAGAGGTCGCCGGTCTCCAGCTGGATGATGGCCTTCATGTCGTCCCGCTCGTCTTCGGCGAGCATGTCCATCTTGTTGACGAACACGACCATGTGGCGGACGCCCACCTGGCGAGCCAGGAGCACGTGCTCGATGGTCTGCTTCGCCGCGCCCTTGGTGGCGTCGACGAGCAGGATCGCCCCGTCCATCTGCGAGGCGCCGGTGATCATGTTCTTCACGTAGTCGGCGTGCCCGGGACAGTCGATGTGGGCGTAGTGGCGGCTCTCGGATTCATACTCCACGTGCGTGGTGTTGATGGTGATGCCGCGGGCCTTTTCCTCGGGCGCCTTGTCGATCTGGTCGAACGACAGGGCCTGGCCGCCGAAGCGGGCCGCCTGCACCTGGGTGAGGGCGGCCGTCAGGGTGGTCTTGCCATGGTCGACGTGACCGATGGTGCCGACATTCACATGGATCTTGATAGGCATTGGTCTTTCTTTCTGCCTGTAGGTCGCCTCCCGGTGCGGCCAACACCGGGAGACTGGGAAATCCCGGCGTCCCGGGAAGCTGGATGGGCGAGGGCCCAAAACGAAAAAGGCTCGCGAACCGGAGTCCGCGAGCCTTGCCTGGCCCGGAACCCCAGCGGGGGTCTCCGGGCGATGTCCGGAAACCCCTCAGGTCGAGATGTCCTCCCGCGAGAGGAGCGCGCAGCCGCCATCGACCGGCAGCGAGATTTCGCGCGGCGACGGCACGACAGCGTTGAACTTGGTGAGACCCATGGGTCTGCTCCGTCGTTGCGGGCCGCAAAGCCCTAAGAAAAAACCCCGGAGGCTGGCGCCATCCGGGGTCTTTCGACGGATCGGAAGGCGTTTGCGCCTGCCGACTATTGGCGAGGCGTCAGTTGTCGCGGGCGCACGAGGCCGCGCCGTTGGCTTTCGCCACCGGTTCGACTGCACAGAACTGGTCCAGGGACCGCGACATCTTTGGCTTCACTCCGCTTGAAGGCGCGGCACGTAACATCGCTCGGTGGGTTCCGCAAGGGGCAGGTCTGTCACCGAACCGCCACAGAGGCCGGCGCGCCTCCGGGGCGAGCGGAACCGGAGCCGGCTTTCGCACGTATGCAGCAGTGGAGGGGCGCCGTGAAACCGGGGCCGATTGGCCCGGCGGCGCCCTGGAGCTGAGGCCTGACCATGACCGCCGCGTTGACCCTGGTTTCCGATAGCACCGAACCGCTGTCCGACCGCATCCGCCGCCTGCAGGCCGAGGCCCGCAGCATGGCCCGCGAGCATGTCGCGGCGCTGGAAGGCGCCCTGGTCAGCGTCTCGCGGCTGGCCGCCGAGATCGCCGACGGCGGCGAGGCCTACCCGGTCGGCGCCCGCCAGATGGCCCGCCAACTGATCGCCGAATGCGAGGGCCGCGCCCAGACCCTGGACGCCATCCTCACCCGCACCAAGAGCTAGCTGACCCGCCCTACTCCGCAGCCCCGCGATGCTCCACCCGGTGGGGCCACAGGCTGTCGGCGACCTCGCTCCACAGCCGGCCGATTTCGGCAGCGGCGGGACCGCGCGGTTCGAACTCGAGCACGCCGAGGCCCCGCCACAGGCTTTCCTGGAAGGCGACGCGGGCCCGCAGGCCGACGTGGGCGATCGGGAAGCCGAGCAGGCGGGCCGCCTCGACGGCGCGGGCGATGACGGGGCTTTCGACCCCGGCCCGGCGGCTCGGCGCCTGGTTGAGCACCACCAGGCCCGGCCGGCCGGCCTCGCGCACGGCCTGGGCGGCCGGGGCCAGGGCGGCGAGGTCGAAGTAGCTGGGCCGGCAGACCAGGATGGCCAGGTCGGCCAGGCGGATGGCGGCGCTGGAGATGGCGTCGCCGCCGGCCGGGGTGTCCATGATCAAGAGGTCGCGTCCTGCCCGCTCGGCGGCGTTTGCGACCGGAAACAGGGTGCCGCCGTTGGCCGGGCGCACGTCGGGCGCCGCATCCCGGCGGCCGGCCGCCCAGGACGTGGCCGAGCCCTGCAGGTCGAGGTCGGCGATGCTGACGCTGAGGCCGTCGCGTTGCGCGGCGACCGCCAGGTTGACCGACAGCGTGGTCTTGCCGGTTCCCCCCTTGCGCGACAGCAGCACCAGTTTGCGCAACGAACCCCTGCCTCCCGCCTTGTGGACTCAACGACAAGGCGGAGCCTAGACCTCTTTGCCACCCGGCCATAGACCCTGCCGCGTCCTTGGGCCGGACAAGTCGTCATGTCTTCGAGACCATCGCGCACAGGCCGGTTGACCAACCCATGTTACGGCCCGGAAATGTTCTGAAATGTGTGAAATATCATGAACTTAACCTGACGCGGCCCGTTCAGGTGCGGCTCAGTCGGCGAATCCCATAGTGGCGTCGTCATCAGGACCGGGGCGCCTCCCCAGCGCCCCACACAACAAAGAAAGAGACCGTCATGAAGAAGCTGCTGATTTCCGCCATCACCCTGTCGCTGCTGGCCGGCGCCGCCACCACCGCCTCGGCGGCCGGTCCGCGCGACCACCGCCAGGACCCCCGCGCCTCTCACCAGGCCCAGCAACAGGACAACCGCTACGAACGCCGCGCCGCCAAGCGTTTCCACGCCGGCCGCTACCAGCCGCCGCGTGGCTACCAGGCCCGTCGCTTCCATCGCGGCCAGCAGCTGCCGGCCGCCTACCGCAACCGGGCCTACGCGGTGAACTACCGCACCTACGGCCTGCAGGCCCCGCCGCGCGGCTATGAGTATCGCCGGGTCGGCAACGACGTCGTGCTGACCGCCCTGGCCAGCGGCATCATCACCGCGGTCGTGCTGGACCTGTTCAACTAACCAGCCGCCCGTGATCAACGAAGCGCCCTCGCAGCCTGCTGCGGGGGCGTTTTGCCGTGTGGACGCCGCCCGGCGGATCGGCGAGGCTGGGCCCTCAACCGGAGCAGACCGTGCCGCGCCTTGTCCTCGCCCTGCTCCTCGCCGCCTGCGGCACGGCCGCCCTGGCCGAGGAGGCCGCCGAAACCAAGCCCTTGCGCAAGGTGGTATGGACCGCCCTGCCGACCGCCGAGGTCATGGAGAAGGCCTATCCAGAGGCGGCCTTCCAGCAGGGCGTCGGCGGCAAGGTGGTGCTGGCCTGCAAGGTGCTGGACGATGGGCGACTGGACGCCTGCACGACCCGTAGCGAGACGCCGGCCGACCAGGGCTTCGGCTTCGCCGCCCATTCCCTGGTCCAGGCCTTCCGTATGCGGGCGACCACCGAGGACGGATTGCCGACCGCGGGCGGTCTGGTCCGCATTCCTATCGAGTTCAGCCCGCCGCCAGTCGACGCGGCTCCGGAGGGCTTTGTGGATTCCCGCGGCAAGCGGGTGATGCGCCCGCGGTGGCTGCGCAAGCCGTCGGGGGCGGCGGTGGCGCGGGCCTTCCCCAAGAAGGCGATGGGACGCGGCGTCAACGGCGGCGCCGTCCTGTCCTGCGTGATCATCGACACCGGCCATGTCGACAAGTGCAAGGTGGTTCAGGAAACCCCGCCGGGGTTCGGCTTCGGCAAGGCGTCGATCGAGCTGTCGCAGTTCTTCGTGATGCAGACCGACACAGCGGACGGCGTCTCCACCGTCGGCGCCACGGTGATCATCCCGCTCAGCTTCACGACGACGGGCGGCGACTGACCGCCGGCCGGCGCACGAAGCGCCACAGCCGCCAGAGGCCGTAGAGCATCACCGCCAGCAGGAGCGGAATCAGGATCGGGGCCAGCATGGCCAGCAGGGTGGTGAAGATGGCCGCCAGGTCTTCGCCGGCCGAGATGAAGGGGTTGGCCAGGCCCAGAGTCGTGCCGGTGCTGACCACCCGGGTGCCGGCCTGGGCGGCGTGGAAGGCCAGGGCGGTGGGGGCGCCGATGATCAGGCCGGCGATGGCCGCGACCATGGGGTCGAAATGGGAAAAGGCGGCGCCGGCCGCCACCGCCCCGGCGATGGGGCGGATGACGGTGCCGACGGCGCTGAGCGCATGGTCGACGGCAGGGATCTTGTCGGCCGCCAGCTCGACGACGGTGGCGATGCCCAACGCGATGAGGGCGGGGGTGGAGTCCAGCCAGGTCATGGCGTCGGCCAGCTCCATGCCGAACACCTGGAACCGGGCCGCCAGGCCAAGCCCCAGAAGCGGCAGGAAGGTGCGAAATCCGGTGGCGGCGGCCAGGCCGACGCCGAGCAGGGCCGGCAGGATCCAGGTTTCCATGCCCTGGAGCCTACCAGCCCGTACCGGTGTTGTCTCAGGCGGCTTTTACGCGGCCTTGCGGAAGTCGGCGTCGATGACGGCGCCGATGTGGTCGCGAGCCTCGCCCATCGATTGCTCGACGGCGGCCGGGCCGTAGCCCAGCTTTTCGGCCCGGACGAAGGTCACGTCGGTGACGCCCATGAAGCCCAGCAGGGTCCGCAGGTGCGGTTCCTGGCTGTCGAGGCCGGCGGCGGGGCCTTCGCTGTAGAGGCCGCCGCGCGACAGCACGACAATGGCCTTCTTGCCGGTGACCAGGCCTTCGGGGCCGGCCTCGCTATATTTGAAGGTCTCGCCGGCCCGCAGCACGTGGTCGAACCAGGTCTTCAGGCCGCTGGGGATGGCGAAATTGTACATCGGCGCGCCGATGACCAGCACGTCGGCATCCTTCAGTTCGGCGATCAGGCCGTCGGCCAGGGCCCGGGCTTCATGCTGGGCCGGGGTGACCGGATCGGCGCCGCGCACTGTGCCGACCGTGTCGGGGGTCAGGTGCGGGATGGGGTCGGCGCCCAGGTCGCGCTCGATGATCGCCACGCCGGGCCGGCTGAGGGCGTCGACGGCGGTCTGGACGAGGGCGCGGCTGGCGGAGGCGTCGCCGCTGAGGCTGCTGTTGAGGACGAGGACCTTGGTCATGGTGAAGTCTCCTTGAAGCGATGTCTGGGGCGCTGTGGCCGTGACGGACAGATGCGCATCGGGAGCCGATATCGGTAGCTGCGGAAGTTGCAGTTCAGTGTTGACGAAACTGGAACGCTGACCATCTGTTAGGCAGCTATTGTTTCACTCTCAGGAAAATGAACGTGTCCGATCTCGAGTCCATCCGCGCCTTCGTCGAGGTGGTGGAGACCGGCGGCTTCAGCCGCGCGGCCGCCCGGCTGGGCGTCTCCAAGTCGATCCTGTCGCGGCGGGTGTCGTCGCTGGAGGCGGACCTCGGGGCGCGGCTGCTGTCGCGCACCACCCGGGGCATCAGCCCGACCGAGGCGGGCCTGGAGTTCAAGCTGCGGGCCGAGCGGATCCTCGCCGACCTGGAGGAGGCCCGCGAGGCGGTGGCCCAGAGCGGCGAGTCACTCGGGGGCACGTTGCGCATCGCCCTCCCCCTCTCCTTCGGCCTGCGCCATGTGCAGCCACTGCTGGCCGAGCTGGCGCTGGAGAATCCCCGGCTGAAGATCGAGGCCGCCTACAGCGACGGCCTCGTCGATCTGGTGGCCGAGCGCTTCGACGCCGCGGTCCGGCTGGGCGTGCTGGCCGATTCAACCCTGGTTGCGCGGCGGATTGCGCCGATCCTGGGCGGGGTGGTTGCCAGTCCGGACTACCTGGCCAGGCGCGGACGGCCGGCAACGCCCGCCGACCTCGCCGACCACGACGCCGTGGTGCAGAGCGGCATGAGGCAAGGCGACAGCTGGCGCTTCCAGGACGGCAAGCGGACCATCACCGTGCGACCTGAAGCGCGCTTCCGGGCTGACAACGGCGAGGCGGTGGTGCAGGCGGCCGCCGCCGGCCTGGGCGTTGCGCTGCTGCCGACCTTCCTGACCTCCGATTACATTGAGGACGGCCGGCTGGAGCCCTTGCTCATGGACTATCCGACCGGCGAGGCGGGACTGTACCTGGTGCGGCCGCCCGGGGCGCCGCCGGCCAAGGTTCGCATTCTCACCGACCGGATGGTCGAGCGGTTCGGCAGCCAGCCCTATTGGGACAAGTGCGCCCTGCGCCGGCGCTCCACGCAGGGTTAACCCGTCGATGCTAGGCTGCCGCCATGCGCTCGATACTGCTGACTGCCGCCGCCTTGGCCGCCCTTGCCGGCCCTGCCCTTGCCCAGGAGGCGGACCAACCCGCCTGGACCGTGGAATGGGAGGTCGGCGCGGTGTCCGACTATCGCTTCCGTGGCTATTCGCTCAGCGACGGAGGCCCCGCGGCGCAGGGCGGGGTGACGGTCTCGGCGCCGAACGGTCTCTACGCCTACGGCTGGGCCTCGACCATCGACGAGTACGGAGCCGGCGCCGACGGGAAGGGCGCGCAAGGCGAGTTCGACCTTGGCTTTGGGTACGCCGGCAGCCTGGCCGGCTTCGATTTCGATGTCTCGGCGGTGCGGTACATTTATCCAGGTGGCGAGAACGTCGACCTTTGGGAGCTTCCGGTCAGCGTCTCCCGCGCCGTCGGTGACTGGACCCTGACCGTCGGCGGGGCCTATGTGCCCGAGCAGGACAATACCGGCGGCGACAACCGCTATGTATTCGCCGGCGCCGACTGGACCGTCAACACGACACGGCCGGTGACCCTCAGCCTGGTGGTCGGCCACGAAGACGGGGCCTTCGCGGACGACAAGACCGACTGGTCGTTCGGCGCCCGCACGGCGCTTGGCCCGGCCACAGTGGGCCTCAACTGGGTGGACGCCGACGCCGCAGACGTCGACGGCGGCCTGGTCGCTTCGATCAAGGCGACCTTTTAAGCGGCGATCGGCTCGGCGCTGTCGACCAGCGCACCGTCCAGGGCAGCGTAGAGTTTTTCGATTTCAATGGGCTTGGCGACATGACCGTCCATGCCGGCGGCTTCGTAGTTGGCGAGCTGGTGAGCCATGACATTGGCGGTCAGGGCGATAATCGGCGTGCGAGACCAGCCGCGTTCGCGCTCCATGCGGCGGATTTCCCGGGTCGCCTCGTCGCCGCTCAGTTCGGGCATCTGGATATCCGCCAGCACCAGATCCGGCCGGCGGGCGCAGTAAGCCTCCACCAGCGCACGGCCATCCGCCACCATCACCATATCGACGCCCAGGGGCGCCAGCATGGCGGTGATGACGAGCTGATTGGTCGGATTGTCTTCGGCGACGAGTATGTGGACCATGCGTTCCGACACAGCGGCGCTGCTTCCGACCTCGTCCAGGCTCTCGGCCGGGGCCGCCGGCCCGACGCAGGCCATCGGCAGGCCGACGCGGAAGGTGGAGCCCTGGCCAGGCCGGCTTTCCACCTCGAGGACGCCTCCCATCAGGTTGCAGATGTCGCGGCAGATGGCGAGACCCAGTCCCGACCCGCCGAAGCGCCGGGTTGTGGTGGAGTCAGCTTGGGCGAAGCGGTCGAAGAGGCGGTCCAGGGCCTCCGGCGCAATCCCCGGACCTGTGTCCCGCACGACAAAAACAAGTCCGTCCGCGGTCCGGTCGATACCCACGCCGACTTCTCCCTCCGAGGTGAACTTCACCGCATTGGAGATCAGGTTGGTCAGGATCTGGCGCAGGCGAAGAGCGTCCGCCTGCCACGCCCCCAGCGCATCCGGCGCTATGGTCAGGCTGAGAGACAGGTCCTTGGCCGCCGCCTGCACCTCGAAGGCGCGCACGGTCCCGATCACCAGATTTCCAAGGTCGAACGGGGCCGGCGTGATTTCCAGCTTGCCGGCCTGGATCTTCGAGAGGTCGAGCACATCGTTGAGCAGGCCGAGCAGACTCTGGCCCGACTCGCGGATCACCCGGAGCCGGCCGCGTTGAACGGCATCCAGGTCCCCGCCCTCCATGACCTGCGTCATGCCGAGCACGGCGTTGAGCGGCGTGCGGATCTCGTGGCTCATGTTGGCCAGGAACTCGCTCTTGGCCGTATCCGCCGCTTCGGCCGCGCGGGCAGACCGCACCAGGGCTTCCGAGATCGATCGGATGCGCAGGCTGAGCAAACCGAGCAGGAGCAGCAGGGCGACGCCGGCGCCGGTCAGCGGAGCCCACGCGCGAGCCAGCACTTCGGTTCCGGGCATGTCCGGCTTCCAGGCGATGGAGCCCACCTTGACGCCTCGGCTGTCGACGAGCGGTATGGACGGCGCCTCGGCATTGCCCGCCCCTTGGATCAATCGCGCCTGGTCGAGCCCATAGTCGGCCGCCAGGGCCTGCATGAATGCGCCGTTGAGCTCGACACCGGAGAGCGCGATGGGATCGGGCCCGTCCAAGGGCGCCCTGGGGTCCTCCGCCTCGGGCGCAACGGTCGAGGCGGCGATGACGTAGACCTTGCCGCCGACGGCGACCACGGCCTCGCCCTGGCCGATGCGGGCAAACCCCTTGGCCTGGGGGTCGGTCTTGCGCCTGGCCGCTTCGGCGGCCCGGACCTTGGCGATGAGCGGGCCGGCCGCCCCGATGAAGGGCTCGAAGGGCCGGCGGTCGGCCGCGACCTTACCGCCGCTGGAGGCGTAGATCAGCCGGTCCCGGGCATCGACCACGAAGCTGAGGTCGTGGTGCATGTACTGGCTAAAGTACTGGCCGTAGTTGATGTCGGCCCAGGCCGAGTCGTAGGCGCGGGCCGTCTTGTCGTAGGCCTCCGTCCAGACGGTGACCGAGGCGACATCGTCCTTGAGACGCACCTCCCTACGGTCGATGGCGCGCTTCATCAGGCCGATCTCGCGGCGGACGGTCAGGCCGTCAATCGAACTCCAGGCATAGAGAACCGCGCCGCCACCGACGGCCAGCATGGTCAGGGCCCCGGTCAAGGCCAGCGGCAGAACGCCGAATCGGGCCAGACCCCGGATCGACACGGCAAAGGCCCGTACGGCCCGCTCTAAAGCGTCAAACTGCATGGCCGGACCATGGCCGGGAAGGGTGAACGAAGGTTTGTGCTCGGACGGCCTGCGACGGGGTGTCGCGCAAGTGCGTTGACTCCCCAGCGCTCCATACCCCAAATTCGAAACAATAGCAGCCGCCAGAGCTGTCATCGGGATGGACACTGCATGACCGACGCGCCAACGCCGCTGGGCCCTCGGCCGCCCGTCACCTTCTGGACGAAGATGTTCTATGGCCTGGGGTCCGTCGCGTTCGGCATCAAGGACAACGGCTACCGGGTCTTCCTGGTGCTGTTCTACAACCTGGTCGTGGGGCTGCCGCCGCTGCTGGTCGGCTCGGCCATCCTGCTGGCGATGGCGATCGACTGCCTGATCGACCCGGTGGTCGGCCAGTTCTCCGACAACCTGAAGAGCCGCTGGGGCCGTCGCCATCCGCTGATGTACCTGTCGGCCGTTCCGGTCGCCCTCTCCTTCCTGCTGTTGTGGAACCCGCCGATGAGCTGGGGCCACGACGCCCTGTTCTGGTATCTGGTCGCCGTCGCGGTGCTGGGGCGCAGCTTCATCACCCTGTACGAGATCCCGTCCTCCGCCCTGGCGGCCGAACTGACCGCGGACTACGACGAGCGCGCCTCGATCCTGGGTTGGCGCTATCTGTTCGCCTGGTGGGGCGGCCTGACCCTGACCGTGCTGATGTACACGGTCTTCCTGGCGGCGACGCCGGAGCACCCCAGAGGGGTGGAAAATCCGGCCGGCTACAAGATCTACGGCATGCTGGGCGCGGTCTTGATGCTCATCTCGATCATCGCCTCGGCGCTCGGGACCCACAAATTCATTCCCTGGCTTCGACAGCCCCCCGCCGTTCCGCCGCGGTCCGTCATCCAGACCCTCCGCCAGATGACCCAGACCCTCTCCAACCGCAACTTCGTGATCATCACCCTGGTCGGGCTGTTCGCCGCCGTGGCGCAGGGAATCAGCTTCACGCTCGGCGGCTACATCGCCACCTACTTCTGGGGTCTCTCGGCGACCTGGACCGGAATCCTGATCACCGACGCCTACATTTCCTCGTCGCTGGCCCTGATCGCCGCGCCGATGCTGAGCAAGCGTTCGGGCAAGAAGCGCGCCGGGACCATCCTGCTTTCCCTGTCGGTGTTCGCCGGCTTCGTGCCGCTGATGCTGCGGCTGATCGGCTGGTTCCCGGACAACGGCGACCGCATCGCCGGGACCGATATCCCCAGCATCATCCCCTGGCTGTTCCTCGACGGCATCATTCGCAACACGCTGGGCATCGGCGCCGCCATCATGATCACCGCCATGCTGGCCGACATCGTCGAGGAGAGCGAAGTCAGCACCGGGCGCCGCTCGGAAGGCCTGTTCTTCGCCTTCACCAGCCTGATCCAGAAGGCGGTCAGCGGCGTCGGCCCGTTCGTCGCGACGGTCATCCTGACCGTCATCGCCTTCCCGCAGAAGGGCGCGACGGAGGGCATCCCGCAGTCGACGGTGAACAATCTGGCGCTGGTCTACATGCCGACCCTGGCGGCGCTGTACGGCATCGCCCTGGTGATCATGCAGGCCTACAAGCTCAGCCGGGCCGGCCATATGGAAAACCTGCGCATCCTCGCCGAACGCACGGCGCAGGGCGAGGCTGGCGGGACTACGCCCCTGTTTCCGTGATGGCGCTGTAGACCAAGGTGCGCAGCTCCCGCCGCACCGGGTAGGCGGAGCTGGGCAGGACCTGGGTGAGGAAGACCACGGCCAGGTCCTCCTCCGGGTCGACCCAGAAGAAGGTGCTGGCCGCGCCGCCCCAGAAATACTCGCCCTTCGAACCGGGGATCATGGTGGCGGCCGGGTCGATGGTCACCCCGAAACCGAGGCCGAAGCCGACGCCGGCGTAGGTCGCCTCGCTGAACAGGCTCTTGGACATCTGGGTGAGGTCCTTGCCGCCCGGCAGGTGGTTGGCGCTCATCAGCTGGATGGTCTTGGGGCCCAGCAGCCGCACGCCATCGACCTCGCCGCCGTTGAGCAGCATGCGGGCGAACTTCATGTAGTCGTTGGCGGTGGATACCAGGCCGCCGCCGCCCGACAGGAAGCTGGGACGCTTCAGGTAGGGGCTCTTCTTCGGATCGTCCTGCAGCTGCGGCTTGGCGGCGATGGGCAGCTTCGAGCCCAGGGCGCCGACGGCGTAGCAGGCGGTGAAGCGGTCGGCCTTGTCCTTGGGCACCGAGAAGAAGGTGTCGGTCATGCCGAGCGGCTTGAAGATCCGCTCCTCGAAGAAGACATCGAGGGTCTGGCCCGAGATGATCTCGACCAGCCGGCCGACGATGTCGGTGGAGACCGAATAGTTCCACGCATCCCCGGGAGAGAACTGCAGCGGCACGCCGGCCAGGGCCGTGACCGTCTCGGCCAGGCCGTCGCCGTGGAAGCCTTCGCCCAGCTTCAGCTTGCGGTAGGCGGCGTCGACGTTGCCCTGCTGCTGGAAGCCGTAGGTCAGGCCGGAGGTGTGGCGCAGGAGGTCGATGACCAGCATCGGCCGGTCGAGCGGCTTGGACTGGAAGGTCTCCAGATAGCCGCCGTTGTAAACCCCCAGGTCCTTCCACTCGGGGATGAACTTGCTCACCGGATCGTCGAGGGCGGCCAGGCCCTCCTCGACCAGCATCATGAAGGCCACCGAGGTGACCGGCTTGGTCATCGAATAGATGCGGAACAGGTCGTCGCTCTTCAGCTTGCGTTCCCGCTCGCGGTCGGCGAGGCCCAGCACCGTCTCATAGGCCAGCTTGCCGCGCCGCCAGACCTGGACCTGGGCGCAGGGCAGCTTGCCGGTCTGGATGTAGCGCTCGTCGAGGAAGCTCTCGATGCGGCCCAGCCGTTCGGAAGACAGGCCGAGCTTTTCGGGTTTGGTCACGGGATATCCCTCTCAACGATGCGCAGAACGACCCTTATCGAAGGCCGGGTATGGAGCAACCCAAACTTTACGAGATTGCGCGAACATGGGTCCACATAGGGGACGGTAACGTCATGAGCCGCAACGACGGCGGTATTGAAGCGGAGGCCGCGCAGTGGTTCTTCGCCAGCAGCGACGACATCTTCGTGGTGTTGCGCGCCAGCGTCATCGACCGCGTCAACCCGACCTGGACCAAGCTGACCGGCTGGGCCGAGGAGGAGGTGACGGGCCGCCACTTCACCGATTTCGTCCATCCCGACGAACAGCATCTGATCGCCGAGATCGTGCGGTCCCTGGTCGAGCAGGGGCATGCCCTGTGCGAGCATCGCGTCAAGCTGAAGTCCGGCCAGTGGCTGTGGGTGCGGGCCAGGAGCAAGCTGGGCGAGGACGGGATCGCCCTGCTCGTGCTGCAGGACATCACCGAGGCCCGGCGGCTGGCCGAACAGGGGGCCCGCGCGGTCAGCACCAACGAGCTGCTGCGCGAGGAGGCCGGCATCTACACCTGGCGGTTCGATCCGCTGAGCAATCGCTATACGGTCAACGACGACATGGCCAAGGCCGGGGCCCCGGGCATGCAGGGCCGGCGGCAGCTGACCGCCGACGAGATGACCGCCGAGATCCACCCCGACGACCAGGGACGGGTGGCCGAGAACTTCATCCACACCATCATGACCGGCGATCCCCGGGTGGTTGAGTACCGCCACTTCCGGGCCGAGGGCGGCTGGGCGCGGCTGCGGGCCGCCTGGCGTGGAGGCCATCGGCAGGAGAACGGTCACTGGGAAGTGGTCGGCCTGACCCAGGACGTCACCGAGCTGGCCGAGGCGCGCGACGCCGCCCTGGCCGCCGCCGAGGTCAAGGCCCAGTTCCTGGCCAACATGAGCCACGAGATCCGCACGCCGATGAACGGCGTGCTGGGGGTGCTGCACCTGTTGAAGCACGAGAACCTGTCGGCCGACGGCCGGCGGCTGCTGGAAGAGGCGCTGGGCTGCGGGGCCATGCTGGCCGAGCTGCTCAACGACGTCATCGACTTCTCGCGCATCGAGGCCGGCAAGCTGGACCTCTGTCCCGAAGCGGTGCGGCCGGACGACCTGCTGGACAGCGTCGCCTCGCTGCTGGCCCCCCAGGCCCGCGAAAAGGACCTCTACCTCAAGGTCGAGGCGCAGGATTGCGGCTGGGCCATGGTCGACCCGACCCGGCTGCGCCAGATCCTGTTCAACCTGATCGGCAACGCCGTGAAGTTCACCGCCCACGGCGGCGTCACCGTGCGGCTGAAGACCGGTGGAGAGGGCGATGGTCGCATCCTGACCTTCGAGATCGCCGACACCGGCATCGGCATCGCCGCCGACGCCCAGTCCCGCCTGTTCGAACGCTTCCGCCAGGCCGACGGCTCGGCTACCCGGCGGTTCGGCGGCTCGGGGCTGGGGCTGACCATCGCCCGCGGCCTTGCCGAACAGATGGGCGGCGTCATCAGCGTCGACAGCACGCCCGGCGAAGGCTCGACCTTCCGGGTCGAGATCGTCGCTCCTGTCTGCGGGGCGCCGGTGGCGGGACCGGCGGACGAGGACGACGCCCTGCTCGGGGGCTTGAGGGTGCTGGTGGTCGAGGACAACGCCACCAACCGGCTGATCGCCACCCGCATGCTGGAGCATCTGGGGGCCTCGGTGACCACCGCCGACGACGGGGCCCAGGGCCTGGCCGCGGCCGGTCTGCAGGCCTTCGACCTGATCTTCATGGACATCCAGATGCCGGTCATGGACGGCCTGGCCGCCAGCGCCGGCATCCGCGCCCTGGGCGGAGCCAGGGCCGAAACCCCGATCATCGCCATGACCGCCAACGCCCTGGCCCACCAGGTCGAGAGCTATATGGCGGCCGGCATGAACGGCTGGGTGGCCAAGCCGCTGTCGCCCGCCGCCCTGGTGCGGACGGTCGCCGAGGTGCTGGCCGAGGCGTGGATCGAAACCGCCCCGGACGCGGTCCATACCGGCGGGTAGAGGTTTTTCGAAAAGACGGTAGCGGATGACGCGACGGCGGCCCTAAGGTGCAGCTCAATGTGGACCGCTTGATACAGCTTTGATGACCGAGACCGCCGCGCCAGAGCCCCTCGTTCAAGGGCAGCCCGTCGCCACCGCCCGCTACGCGGCGCGGCGCGAGGCCATCCTGGTCGCCGCCACCGGCATCCTCAACCGTCAGGGGGTCAAGGGCATGACCCTGGCCGGGGTGGCGGCCGAGGTCGGGCTGATCACCACCTCGGTGACCTACTATTTCCGCCGCAAGGAGGACCTGGCCGCAGCCTGCTTCCTCCGCGGCATCGAAGCCTTCGAGGAGCTGGTCGCCCGCTCGGCCGAGGCCCCCGACGCGCGGGGCCGGCTGGACCGGTTCCTGGAGCTGTTCTTCGACCTGTCGCGCCGCATCCGCCTGAAGGAGGCGCCGCCGATGGTCAGCTTCAGCGAGATGCGCTCGCTGAAGGAACCGCACCACGGCGAGATCACCGGCGCCTTCACCGACATGTTCCGCCGCGTCCGTGGCTTCTTCGACGCGCCGGAGTTCGCGGGCCTGAGCCGCGCCGAGGCCAACGCCCGGACCCACCTGCTGCTCGAACAGGCCTTCTGGACCTTCTCCTGGCTGCGCCGCTACGACGTCGAGGACTATCCGCGCCTGCGCGAGCGGATGAGCGACATCCTGACCGGCGGCCTGGCCAGCAAGAGCCGCAGCTGGGCGCCGCCCGCCCTGCCCCGGCTGACCGAGGATGCACCGGCCGAGCCCGGGGCCGAGGTTTCGCGCACGACCTTCCTGACCGCCGCCACCCGGCTGATCAACCAGCGCGGCTATCGCGGGGCTTCGGTGGAGGACATCTCGGCGGCGTTGAACGTCACCAAGGGCAGCTTCTACCATCACAACGAGGACAAGGATGAGCTGGTGCTGGCCTGTTTCGACCGCACCTTCACCGTCCTGCGCGCCGCCCAGTTGGCCGCCCGCGATCTGAAGGCCGACCAATGGACGCGGCTGGCGGCGGCGGCCTCGGCCCTGACCGAGTTCCAGCTGTCGGACGAGGGGCCGTTGCTGCGCGGCTCGTCGATGACCGCCCTGCCGATCGAGATCCGTCAGGACATCTCCGACCGCTACGCCCGCATCTCCGACCGTTTCGCCGGCATGATCTCCGACGGCATCGCCGAGGGCTCGATCCGGCCGGTCGATCCGCTGGTCGCCGCCCATATGCTCAACGCCCTGCTCAACGCCGCCGCCTCGATGGGGGCCTGGGTGACCGGGTTGGAGAAGGACGAGGCGGCGGGGTTGTTCGTGAGACCCCTACTTCTGGGTCTTTTCACGCGCTGACCGCACGCACGCTTATCGAAGCGCCATTATACACCGAAATGTCGATGCAAACGAAAAGGGGCGGTCCGAAGACCGCCCCTTCCGTCTTGCCGGTTGGTTCCGACTAGAACTTCTTGCTCAGGCTGAACTTGAAGGTCCGGCCCAGGCCACTCGCCGTGAAGGGGTCGTAGCCGAGGTCGAGGCGGGCGAAGGGCGGATCCTCGTCGAAGATGTTGTCCGCACTGATCGCCAGCGTCGAATCCCAGGGCAGGAACACCCGGTAGGTGAAGTCGACGGTGGTGAAACTGTCGATATTCTTGCCGTTCGTGTTGGCCGGAGCGGCCGTACGGACCGGGTTGTTGGTGAAGTAGGTGCCGGCCGCGAAGGGCGCGGTCCGCTGGTCGGTGTAGCCGTCGATGTGACGGACCGTGATCCGGGCGTTATGCGGCCCGTTGTTGTACTCGAGGTAGATGCTGCCCTTCCACTGCGGCAGCGGATAGGCGGTGGTCTGGTAGTTCAGCAGGCCGACGCCGTCGAAGGACGGGGTCAGTTCGAAGCCGCCGATCTCAAGCGCGTCAGTGACGTATTCGAGCACGTAGGTGGCCGAACCGCCGAGGGTCAGCGTGCCGCCCATCACGTCGTCGAAGGTGTAGTCGGCCATAAGGTCGATACCCGAGGTCTGCACCCCGGCGCCGTTGATGGTGTTGGTGGCCACCCGGGTGATGGCCGCCGAAGCCGCCGCCGCCGTGGCGAAAGAGCCGCAGGCGGCGCCGCCGGTGAAGCTGAACCGCGAGGCGAACGGGCTGGCGCAGTTTTGCATCTGGCCGGCGCCGATACCGGTGGGGAACAGCGACCGCACCAGACCGGAGACCGGCTCGGAGACGATCGGGTCCTGGAAGTCGAAGTTGAAGTAGTCGAGCGACGCCTTCAGACCACCGACCTCGAGGATGAGCCCGACGTTGTAGGTGGTGGCGGTTTCCGGCTGGAGATCCGGGTTGCCGAAGATGTCGACGGCGCGGAAGGTGCCGTTGATCGACTGCAGCGAGGTGACGAAGTCGGTGGTCAGCTGGCTGGGCACCGGGGCCCGGAAGGTGGTGCCGATCGAGGCGCGAATGGCCAGCGGCTCGAAGATCTGCCACTTGGCGGAGATCTTCGGGTCGAAGGTCTCGCCGACGTCCTCGATGCTTTCGTAACGGGCCGCGATGCTGACGTTGAAGTTGTCGGTGAAAGGCAGGGCCAGTTCACCGAAGGCGGCCCAGGTGCTTTGCTCGACATAGGCGTTGCTGCCGACGCCGAGGAAGGCGAACGGCCCGGTCGGGGCGGCGCAGACCTTGCTGCCGTTGATCGGGGTGTCGAGGCAGGGGTTGATGGCCCGGTTGGAGATGTCGTTGTACCAGACATCGAAAGTCGAACGACGGTACTGGCCGCCGAAAGCCCAGGCCGCGTCGCCGCCGCCGAGGGCGAACATCTTGCCGCTGAGCAGGGCTTCAACGACGAACATTCCCGTCTTCTGCTCGGTTTCCAGTTTCTGGAAGAACCAGCGGGTCAGGTCGGGGTTGTTGGCCAGGGCCGGATCGAAGTCCGGAGACCCCGGAATGGCGCTGGAGAAGGGGTTGAAGAACTGGCAGGTCGAACCCGGCAGGTTGGCGGCGATGTTGTTGCAGTTGGCGCCGCCGAGGCCGCGCAGGGCGAGCTGGTAGCGGCCGACGACAGTGTCGTAGCCGGTTCGGTTGCCGCGCTCTTCACCGTAGGTGGCGCTGACCTGCCAGTTGAGGTCCTCGGTGAACTGGCCGGTGAGTTCGGCCGAGACCCGGTAGGCCTCGAAGTTGCGGCTGCCGCGCGAGGCGCCGTAGTTGAACATCGGGTTGCCGCCCAGCAGGTGCGGACGGTTGGCGACGTTCAGCACGCCGGCCGCCAGGATGGCGGAAGGGGCGCCGACACAGGGGCTCTGGAGCGCACCGGTCGTGCAGAGGCCGGTCGCCAGGCTGTAGTTGCCGAGCGTCGGGTTATCGATGCCGTAGCGGATCAGGCCCGGGTTGGTGCCCGGAATGTAGTAACGGCCCGGAACCGGCGAGGTGGTCGCGGTCGGGACGGCCAGCAGGGCGTAGGACGGCGAGGTCTTCCACTCCGGCACGTCGGTCGAGGCGTAGAGGCCTTCGATGTGCAGCTTGGTGGTGTCGTTGAACTCGTGATTGAACTCGCCGTAGACCTGGAAGCGCTCTTCGCGTTCGACCAGGTTGTCGTACTCGATGTAGTGGGCGTAGCAGACCGGGGTCGCGCCGCTGAAGCCGGCGAAGCCGCCCAGGGCCGAACAGTTGCTGTCGCGGAAGGCGGTGGTCGAGGCCGCCAGCGGAATGTAGGTCGAGGGCGAGCCCGCCGCCGTCCAGCCGCCTTCGGGGTTGTCGAGGTAGGGTTGGTTGGCGAAGTCACGCTCGGTGACGCTCAGTTCGGAGCGGTGCTGGAAGCCGACGGCCACGAAGGCGTCTGAGGCCTCGCCCGACCAGCCCCAGGCGGCGCTGCCGGTCCAGTCGCCGTCGGAGCCATCGACCATCTTGTAGCTGGCCGACAGCTCGCCGCCTTCCATGCCCTTCTTGGTGATGAAGTTGACGACGCCGGCGATGGCGTCGGAGCCGTAGGTGGCGGCGGCGCCGTCCTTCAGCACTTCGACCCGGCCGATCGCGGCCGAGGGGATGATGTTGGTGTCGACCGCGCCGGCGCCGGCAAGGGCGAAGGGGTTGATCGGCAGGCGGCGGCCGTTGAGCAGGACCAGGGTCCGCGTCGGGCCGAGGCCGCGCAGGTTGACCGAGCCGGAGCCTTCAGACCCCTGGGCGCGGGCGTCGAACTGGTTGGTGTCGCCCAGCACGCCGTTGGAGACCGACAGGCCCTTGAGCAGCTCGACCGTCGAGGGCGAACCCTGTTTGGCCAGCTCTTCGGCGCCGATCACATCGACCGGCAGGGCCGCGTCTTCGGGGGTGCCCGCCAGCAGCGAGCCGGTGATGACGACCTCTTCGACCTGATTGGGTTCACTCTGGGCCGCGGCGACGCCGCCAAACCCGATGGCCGCAGCCATGGCCAGCGCCGATCCGCCGGCAAGATAAGCAGTCCTACGCATAATAACTCCCTCCCTGTTGTTTCCTGGTGACCCCGCGCTTCTTGTGGTCGAGCGTCGGTGGCCGGGTTCAAAGTCCGATTATCCGCTGTCGGAAATGTCTCCCCGAACAAGCAGGCCGTTGGGCGCGGACGCGTGTGTCCGGCCGATATCGAAGAGTTGGGATGGAGAGGCAGAGACGCCCCCGCCCCGGACGCCGGTCCGGGTTTCGATCAGGCCACACAGGTTTGGCGATCTCGCCAACGCGCCCCCTGGAAACTGCCACCCGTTCGCCGGAACAGTCCGACAAACAACCGTTCGATGATGCGGTATGTTCTAACGCCGCGTCAACCGGCGTTACGCGGTTACATTTCAACTTTGAAACACCTGTGACCTTTATGGCCTGTGGCAGGGTGACGCAGCTTCCCTTGACGTTCGCGGAAGAAAGCCCGGAAGGGGGCGCGTAACGCCGTTCAGTCAGTTTTCGAAAAGGACGGATGCTCCGGCGTCGGCCGCCCCGGCCAGGCCGCGCAGGGTGGCGAACAGTTCGCGGCCATGGCCGATACCCTCCGGAGGCGGAGCAGCGGGGGTCCGGGCGGCGAACTCGGCCGCATCGACGGCGATGGTCAGGGTCCCGGCCTCGGCGTCGAGGGTGATGACGTCGCCGTCGCGCACCCGGGCCAGGGCGCCGCCGGTCAGGGCCTCGGGGGTGACGTGGATGGCGGCCGGCACCTTGCCCGAGGCGCCGGACATGCGGCCGTCGGTGACCAGCGCCACCTTGCGGCCGCGGTCCTGCAACACCGACAGCGGCGGGGTCAGGCTGTGGAGTTCCGGCATGCCGTTGGCGCGCGGGCCTTGGAAGCGGACGACGGCGACGCAGTCCTTGTCGAGTTCGCCGCGCTTGAAGGCGGCCAGGTAGTCGTCCTGGTTGTCGAAGACCACGGCCGGGGCGGTGACGGTTCGATGTTCCGGTTTGACAGCGCTGACCTTGATGACGGCGCGGCCGAGCGGGCCGCTGAGCAGGCGCAGGCCCCCTTCCCGCTCGAACGGGTCGGCGGCCGGGCGCAGGACGGTGAGGTCGCCGCTCTCGCGGGCGCCCTCGCGCCATACGACGGTCTCGCCGTCGAGCACGGGTTCCCGGGTGTAGTGGCTGAGGCCCTTGCCGGCGACGGTGCGGACGTCCTCGTGCAACAGGCCGGCGGCCAGCAGCTCGCGGGTGACGAAGGCCAGGCCGCCGGCCGCCTGGAAGTGGTTCACGTCGGCTTGGCCGTTGGGGTAGACCCGCGCCATCAGCGGGGTGACGCGGCTCAGCGCATCCATGTCTTCCAGCGTGAGTTTGATTCCGGCCGCCTGGGCCATGGCCGGCAGGTGCAGGCAGTGGTTGGTCGAGCCGCCGGTGGCCATCAGCCCGACGACGCCGTTGACGATGGCTTTCTCGTCGATGACGTGGCCCATGGCCGTCCAGTCGTTGGACTTGACCCCGATCTGCGCCGCCCGGATGGCCGAGTGGGCGACCAGGGCCTCGCGCAGCGGCGTGCCGGGGGTGACGAAGGCCGAGCCCGGCAGGTGCAGGCCCATCAGCTCCATCAGCATCTGGTTGGAGTTGGCGGTGCCGTAGAAGGTGCAGGTGCCGGGGCCATGGTAGCTGGCCTGTTCGGCGGCCAGCAGTTCCTCGCGGCCGATCTTGCCCTCGGCGTAGAGGGCGCGGATGCGGGCCTTCTCGTTGTTGGGCAGGCCGCTGGTCATCGGCCCGGCCGGCATCAGGATGGTCGGCAGCCAGCCGTAGGCCAGGCCGCCGATGACCAGGCCGGGGACGATCTTGTCGCAGACGCCGAGCATGATGACGGCGTCGAAGGCGTCGTGGCTCAGCGCCACGCCCGTCGCCAGCGCGATGACGTCGCGGGAGAACAGGCTGAGCTCCATGCCGGGGCGGCCCTGGGTGACCCCGTCGCACATGGCCGGCACGCCGCCGGCGAACTGGGCCGTTGCCCCGGCCTTGCGGGCGGCGGCCTTGATGATGCGGGGATAGTCCTCCAGCGGCTGGTGGGCCGAGAGCATGTCGTTGTAGGCCGAGACGATGCCGAGGTTGGGAGCCCCGGGATCCAGGGCCCGCAGGCGGTCCTCGCCCGGCGAGGCGGCGAAGGCGTGGGCCCAGTTGGCGCAGCTGAGCTTGCCCCGGCCCGGACCCTCGGCGCGCATGGCCTCGATGCGGGCCAGGTATTTCGCGCGGCTGTCACGGCTGCGTTCGACGATGGCGGCGGTGACGTCGGCGACGACGGGGTGCATGGGCATGGCTTTCAGGCCGACCACAGGAGGCGGAGATCGCCTCGCGCGGCAGCACGGATCAGGTGATGGACGGGCTCGTCGCCCCCCCCAGGGAATGGGCGCTCGAGAATCGCACGTTTCGGCTGGCCGGAGGTGAGCACCAGGATCAGCCCGGCGTAGATCAGGGCCGGCAGGGTCAGGGTGACGCGGTCCTGGGCCGGCGCCGGGTCACCAGCCGGCGCGTGCAGCACCAGGCGGGCGCCGGCCGGGTCAAGGCCCTGCTGCAGCGCCGGATTGCCGGGGAAGAGGGAGCAGATGTGGCCGTCCTCGCCCATGCCCAGCAGAACGGCGTCGAAGGGCTCCAGCGGCGCGACCTTGAGGTCGGCCACCCAGGCGCCGTGAACCGGGTCGACCTCCTCGCCCTTGAGGCAGACGAACTTCGCGGCGGCGGCGCGGCCCTGCAGCAACCGCTCGCGGACCAGGCGGGCGTTGGAGTCCGGCGAGGCGGCATCGACCCAGCGCTCGTCGGACAGGGTGACGGCGACGTGGCTCCAGTCGAGGTCGACGTCCTTCAGCCGGTCGTAGACCGGGCCCGGCGTCGAGCCGCCGGTGACGCAAAGGTGGGCCGCGCCCCGGTCGATGAGGGCCGCCCGCAGCCGTTCGACGATGGCGACGCAGGCGGCGTCGGCCGCCGCCCCGGCGCTGTCGAACACCTCCACGGCCGGCAGGTCAGTCATTCCAGGCGCGTCCCGAGCGCTCGATCAGCCCCGAAGCCCCGGCCGGGCCCCAGCTGCCGGCCGGGTAGGGCTTGGGCTGCACGCCGGCCTGGGCCCAGGCCTCGGCGACGCCGTCGACGAAGCGCCAGGCCTCCTCGACCTCGTCGCGGCGCACGAACAGGGTGGGGTCGCCCCGGATGACGTCGAGCAGCAGCCGCTCATAGGCGATGCGCCGGCGGCCGCCCTCCTCGCCCAGCGCCTTGGCCAGGCTCAGCGACAGGGGCAGGGGCTGGAGGCGCATATGCTCGCCGTTGAGGCCCGGACGCTTGTTCATGATGGTGAGGGAAATGTCCTCGTCGGGCTGAAGTTCAATCACCAGCCGATTGGCCTGGATGTCGCGGTCGCCGTAGGGGCCGAAGATCGAGTGGGGCACGGCCTTGAACTGGATGACGATCTCGGTGCGGCGTTCGGCCATCCGCTTGCCGGTGCGCAGGTAGAAGGGCACGCCCTTCCAGCGCCAGTTGTCGATCCAGGCGGTCAGGGCGACGAAGGTCTCTGTGCCGGAGGGGCGGCCGACCTCCGCTTCGTAAGAGGCGGCGGGGTGGCCCTCGGCCATGCCGGCGACGTACTGGCCGCGGACGCTGTCCTTCTCGGCCGCTTCCGGGGTGAAGCGGCGCAGGGAGCGCAGCACCTTGACCTTCTCGTTGCGCACGGCGTCGGCCTCGAGGTCCGAGGGCGGCTCCATGGCCACCAGGCAGAGCAGCTGAAGCATGTGGTACTGCAGCATGTCGCGGCTGGCGCCGTACTCGTCGTAGTAGCGCCAGCGGTCCCCCACCTCCTGCGTCTCGGCGACGGTGATCTGCACATGGTCGATGGCCAGGTTGTTCCACAGCGGCTCGAACAGGGCGTTGGCGAAGCGCAGGGCGATGAGGTTCTGCACCGTCTCCTTGCCGAGGTAGTGGTCGATGCGGAACACCTGCCCTTCCTCGGCCGCCTCGGCGATCACGGCATTGGTGGCGCGGCTGGAGGCGAGGTCGCGGCCGATGGGCTTTTCGAGCACCAGGCGGGTCTTGTCGCCGATCAGGTCGGCCTCGCTCAGGGCCTTGGTGACCGGGGCGAACAGGGTCGGCGACAGGGCGTAGTAGAAGACGAGCAGGCTGTGCGCGCCGATGCGGTCCTTGAGGGCCTGGGCGCCTTCCGGCTTGCCGGCGTCGACCGGGAGGTAGTCGAGGCGGTCGGACAGCGCCTTCCAGGCCGTATCGAGATCGTCCTCGTCCTTGAGGTGATCGCGGACGTCCTTGCGGTAGCTGTCGGCATCGCCCTCGGCCCGGCCGACGGCGATGACCCGCAGGCCGGCCGGCAGCAGGCTGTCCATCTCCAGGTGCAGCAGGGAGGGGAGCAGCATGCGCATGGACAGATCCCCCGCCCCGCCAAGCAGGACCAGAACCGGAGCGGGATCAGCCATGAGGTCTCCTTCATATGACAGCGCTATCAATGTAGCGATATCAGCCTGTTGTGTCAGCGCCCAGGTCCGGCTTGTGGCGGGAGACGGAGCGCATCAGTAGGCCGTCTGGCCGATCCAGTTGCCCGGCGGGCTGTAGCGGCAGACGAGGACTTCCTCGTCGCGGGTGCGGGCGGTGGCGCAGCCGACGTGGGTGGTCGTGCGCCAGACCATCTGGGTGTAGTGCCCCACCGCCTTGCCTTTTTTCGCGACGTTAGGGAACTCGCCGTGGCGATAATCGGCCCTTTCCTGCGCCCAGCCGCCGACCATCTGTTCGATCGAGAAATAGTTGGCCGTGCCCATCCACAGGTTTTCGCCCTCGGAGCGTTGCCCGTCGTGCTGCAGCCGACCCTTGCGGGCCAGGTTCTCGGCCCAGGCCCTGGCGTCGGCGGCCAGGCGATTGCTCCAGGCCAGCGGCGGCGTGCCGACCTCGGCGCGGACAGCGTTGTGGGCAGCCAGGACACGGGTCTGGAAGTCGTCTTGCGCGAAGGCCGGCGTGGCGAGGAGGAGAAAGGTGGCCGCGAGGCGAAGCATGATGCGCACAATAGCAGAGGATGACGTCGCGTCGCTTCACGGGTTGCGGAGAAAAAGGCCCCCGCCGTTTTACGGCGGGGGCCGGATCGTCACGCCGCCAGCTTGCTGGCGAGGGCGGTGAACTCGGTCGGCATGGCCAGGATGATGGTGCTGTTATGCTCCACGCCGATCTCGGTCAGGGTCTGCAGGCGTCGCAGTTCCAGGGCCGCGGGGACCGAGGAGATGGCGCGGGCGGCCTCGACCAGGGTCTCGGCGGCGGCGCGTTCGCCCTGGGCCTTGATAAGGCGGGCCTTGGCCTCCCGGGTGGCCTCGGCTTCGCGGGCCAGGGCGCGCTGCATCTGTTCGGGGATGTCGAGGTCCTGCATCTCGACGGCGTCGATGTGCAGGCCCCAGCCGTGGGCCGGCGGTTCGAGCAGGTCCTTGAGCAGGGCGTTCACCTGGATGCGGTTCTTCAGCAGGTTGTCGAGGTCGTGCTGGCCGATGACGTCGCGCAGGGCGGTCTCGGCGGCCTTGATCACCGCCTCGTCGCGGTAGCGGACGGCGTTCACCGCCAGCGACGGGTCGGCGACCTTGTACCAGATCACGGCGTTGACCCGGACGGGCACGCCGTCGCGGCTGACGGTCTCCTGGGTTTCGAGGGTTTCGGTGACGACGCGGATGTCGATGCGAACCGAGCGTTCGATGAAGGGGACCAGCCAGTAGAGGCCCGGCCCGCGGGTCTCGCGTAAACGACCCAGTCGGTAGACGACGGCGCGTTCGTATTCCTGATTGATGCGAAGTCCGAGGAGGGAAATGAAGGCCGCGAAGGCGGCCATGAGCAGAACGCCGGAGAAGACTCCGGCAGTGATCGAATCCACGAGGGATGCGCTCCGTTGAGACGGCGTCCGTGGTTTGGACGACAGCGTTATTCTACATCTGGTGAATTTCCGAAGTGAGGGGTTCACGCCGAGTTGTTGAGCACAAAAGGGGTCCAACCTCCTCCAGCGCCGGCGCTGGTTGCGGCGCCTCTCCCCGCCATAGCAAAAGGGCCCGGATTGCTCCGGGCCCTTCGCTTGTCTCAGCCGTGAGGCGTGAGGCCTACTCGACGATCTTCGAGACGACGCCGGCGCCGACGGTGCGGCCGCCTTCGCGGATGGCGAAG